>SHZN01000057.1 GCA_009692245.1 Gammaproteobacteria bacterium | reverse complement strand
CATGATTCCGCGCGAAATTGTCCGGCCGCAGGATCGCCTGAAGGCCTTGCTTCGCGAGGTGCGCTCCGAGCCACGCGGGCCGCAGCTTTTTCTGTCCCGTACTTCACCGGCTTTCCTGATCGAGTTGTTCAAGCTCGAAGTGCCCGAGGTCGGTCAGGGCCTGATCCAGATCCTGGGTGCGGCCCGTGATCCGGGCGCGCGCGCCAAGATCGCGGTCAAGAGCCTCGACCCGCGCATCGACCCGGTCGGTGCCTGTGTCGGCATGCGCGGCTCGCGCGTGCAGGCGGTCTCCAACGAGATCGCCGGCGAGCGCGTGGACATCATCCCGTGGGTCGAGAACCAGGCCCAGTTCGTCATCAACGCGATGCAGCCGGCCGAGGTGACATCGATCGTGATGGATGAAGACACGCATTCGATGGACATCGCGGTGACCGAGGACCGCCTTTCGCAGGCAATCGGCCGTGGCGGCCAGAATGTGCGCTTGGCGAGCGAACTGTCAGGCTGGCGGCTCAATGTGATGTCGGAACAACAGGCCACCGAACGCAGCGACGAGGAAACCGGCAAGTTGCGCGAGATGTTCAAGACCCTGCTCGACGTCGATGAGGACGTCGCCAACGTCCTGGTCCAGGAGGGCTTCTCGACAATCGAAGAGGTCGCCTATGTACCGGCCAGCGAGCTGCAGAGTGTCGAAGAATTCGACGAGGACATGGTCGAGGAGTTGCGCAACCGGGCACGCGACGTGTTGCTGACCCAGGCGATCGCGAGTGAGGCAAAGGTAGACGAAGCCGGGCCTGCCGAGGATCTTCTCGCCATCGAAGGTATGGACAAGGCACTGGCGTATGAGCTGGCCGCGCGCGGTATCCGCACCCGCGACGAACTGGCAGATCAGTCCCTGGACGAGCTTGAAGCCGTGCCGGGGCTCGATCCGGTGCGCGCAGGCCAGCTGATCATGGCGGCCCGTGCCCACCTGTTCGAGAACGCCGGGCAGGCCTGAGGCCGGGACGGAGGAAAGAAGCCATGTCTGAGGTCACGGTCGAACAATTCGCGGAAGTCCTGAAAGTTACGGTCGACAAGCTGCTGTCGCAGCTTGAAGAGGCCGGCATCCGGGTCGAAGGACCCAAGGCTCGCATCAGCGAAGGCGCCAAGCATGAATTGCTGACGCACTTGCGTAAGTCCCACGGCAAGGCCGAAGTCGGTGATGCCCCGCGAAAGATCACGCTGCGCCGTAAGGCCCAGAGCGAGATCAAGGTCGCCGCGCCGATGGGCAAGACGCGCACAGTCAGCGTCGAGGTGCGCCGTCAGCGCACCTATATCAAGCGCGACGTGCTCGAGGAGCAGGCGCGCGTGGCCCAGGAGGAGGTCGACCGCCAGCGCGAGTCGGAGGACGCCGAGCGCGTTGCTGTCGTAGAAAAACAGCGTCGCGATGTCGAGCAGAAAGAGCAGCAGCAGCGCCGGGAACGCGAGGAGAGCGAGCGACGCACGGTAGAAGAGGTTTCGCGCCGCCAGGCGGAAGAGCAGACGCGGCGTGAGACCGAGCAGAAGGACCGCGAACAGGCCGAGAAAGAACGCCGCCAGCGCGAAGAGAAATCCCGCAAGTCAACCGAAGACGACAAGAGCCCGCGTTTTGGACGCCAGGAGCTGCACATTGCAGGCGGCTTGTCGGCGCGGCACAAGAAAGGCCGCACGCGCTCAGAGTCGCGCCGCCGCGCCGTTTCGACCGACGCTGACCGGAAGCATGGTTTCGAACTGCCGACCCAGCCGATGCAGCACGAAGTCAGCATTGGCGAGACGGTAACGGTCGCCGAGCTCGCGCAGCGGATGGCGGTCAAGGCCAGTGAAGTGATCAAGACGATGCTCAACATGGGCGTCATCGCGACGATCAACCAGCCGATCGACCAGGACACGGCGGTGCTGGTCATCGAGGAGATGGGCCACGTCGCCCAGATCCTGAAGGCGGACCAGATCGAGGGAGAGCTGCAGGCTGGAATGCAGACTTCGGACGAATCGCTGCCGCGCCCGCCGGTCGTCACGATCATGGGTCATGTGGATCACGGCAAGACGTCATTGCTCGATTTCATCCGCCGCACCAAGGTCGCCGCGGGCGAGGCGGGCGGAATCACCCAGCACATCGGCGCCTATCATGTGGAGACGCCGCGGGGCGTCATTACGTTTCTCGATACACCGGGCCACGCAGCATTCACGGCGATGCGTGCCCGTGGCGCGCAGGTTACCGACATCGTCGTGCTGGTCGTCGCTGCCGACGATGGCGTGATGCCGCAGACAAAGGAGGCCATCCAGCACGCAAAGGCGGCAGGTGTACCGATCGTCGTCGCGGTCAACAAGATCGACAAGCACGGCGCAGATCAGGAGAAGGTCCGCAAGGAGTTGGCACAGGAAAGCGTGATCGCTGAGGATTGGGGTGGCGAGAATATCTTCGTTCCTGTGTCGGCCAAGACCGGCGACGGAATCGACAAGCTGCTGGAGTCGATCCTGCTGCAGGCTGAAGTCCTGGAATTGAAGGCTGTGCGTGACGCGCCGGCCGTCGGCGTCGTGCTGGAAGCAAGTGTCGAGCGCGGCCGTGGTGCGGTTGCGACCGTGCTCGTCAAGCGCGGTACGCTGAAGGTCGGCGACTCGGTCGTCGCCGGTGAACAATTCGGCCGTGTCCGCGCGCTAGCCGATGAACTCGGTCGCGAATCCAAGGAGGCGGGTCCTTCGATTCCGGTCCAGTTGCTTGGCCTGTCGAGCCCCCCGAATGCAGGCGATGAATTCCTGGTCGTCGAGAATGAGCGCAAGGCGCGCGAAGTCGCCATGTACCGCCAGGGAAAATTCCGCGACGTACGCCTGGCCAAGCAGGCGGGCAAGAAGCCCGAAGACGTGTTCTCGCAAATGGGCGAGGAAGGCAAGGCCGGCACGGTCAATTTGCTGCTGAAGGCGGACGTCCAGGGTTCGGCCGAGGCGCTGCGCGAGGCGCTGAACCAGTTGTCGACCGACGAGGTGGCCGTCAAGGTGATTTCAAGCGGTGTCGGCGGGCTGACCGAGTCCGACGTAATGCTGGCTGCGGCATCCAGTGCCCAGATCGTGGCCTTCAATGTGCGCGCCGATTCGGCCGCAAGGACTGCGCTGCGCGACCAGAATGTGGAAATCCGCTACTACAACATCATTTACGAGGCCATCGACGATATCCGCACGGCGCTGACCAGCATGCTCGCGCCGGAGGTCAAGGAGCAGATCGTCGGCCTTGCCGAGGTTCGTGATGTGTTCCGCGCGAGCAAGTTCGGAACAGTGGCCGGCTGCCTGGTTGTTGATGGCTACGTGCGGCGCAACAACCCGATCCGCGTGCTGCGCGACAACATTGTGATATTCCAGGGTGAACTCGAATCGCTGAAGCGGTTCAAGGATGATGCCTCGGAGGTGCGGGCAGGCACCGAGTGCGGCATCGGCGTGAAGGGCTACAACGACGTCAAGGCCGGCGACCAGATCGAGTGCTTCGAGCGCATTGTGGTTGCGCGCCAGCTCTAAGATCGCCATGCCGCGCGAGTTTCCAAGGGCGCGACGCGTCGAGGAGCAGCTGAAGCGGTTGCTGTCGGAGCAGGTCCGGCGTGAAGTCAAAGACCCGCGGGTCGGCCTCATCACGATCACGGCGGTCGAGGTCTCCCGTGACCTGACCCATGCCAGGGTCTTCTTCACGCCATTCGCCGGTATCGGCGATTCCGAGGCGGCGCTCGAGGCGCTGCGCCATGCCTCTGGCTTCCTGCGCCACCAGATCCGCAAGGAAATGCGCTTGCGGGTCGCCCCGGAACTGGTTTTCCAGGTTGATGATTCCATTGAGCGCGCGGCAAAGCTTTCGGCATTGATCCACGATGCCGTCGAAGGTGACCGCCGGCAATCCGTCGAGCACGATCCGGACGCGGAATGAACGAAGTGCCGGTGGCGCGCCCCGCAGGACGCTGGCGGGATCTCGACGGCATCCTGCTGCTGGACAAGCCCGAGGGCCTGACCTCGAGCGCTGCGTTGCAGAAGGTCCGCAAGCTGCTCGGCGCCCGCAAGGCCGGTCACACCGGTAGTCTGGATCCCCTGGCAAGCGGCCTGCTGCCACTCTGCTTCGGACAGGCCACCAAGGTCTGCGGTTTGCTGCTGGAGGCCAACAAGACCTATCTGGTGACAATGATCCTCGGCGAGCGCACCACGACGGGTGACCGCGAAGGCGCGGTCATTGAGCGCCTGCCGGTACCGGAATTGGACGCCGCCGCGCTCCGGCGAGTTGCCGCCGGTTTCCTGGGGGAGTCCGGGCAGGTTCCTCCCATGTATTCGGCGCTCAAGCACGAGGGCCAGCGCCTCTACCAGTTGGCCCGCAAGGGCATCGAAGTCGAGCGGCCGGCACGGCGCATTACCCTGCACCGGATGGACTTGCTCGGCGTCGAAGATCACCGGCTGAAATTCGAGGTCGAGTGCAGCAAGGGCACCTATATCCGAACCTTGGCCGAAGATTTCGCCCGTGCCTGCGGCACGGTAGGCCATGTCGGCAGCCTGCGCCGCTTGAGCCTGGGGCCATTTACGCGCCCGACGATGCACGAGTTGGCGAGTCTGGAGCGGGCCGCCACGCGCACCGGTGCGCTTGATGAATTGCTGCTGCCGGTCGATGCCGCGCTGCCGGGAATGCCGGCCGTCATGCTTGGCACCGCGGAACAGGCCTGTGTGCTCCAGGGGCAACCTGTATTTGTCGCCGGTCCCGGCTCGGCCCGGGTGCGGCTGTATGGGGAGGGAGGGCTCTTTCTGGGCACCGGCCGGATGACCGCCGAAGGTCGTCGATTGGCGCCCGAAAGGATCATGGTGGACATCGTTCCAGCAGTGCCCAAACAAGCTTGAGAGAGCCTCTGGCCGCGGGTACAATGCGCGGCTCATTAAAAGGTTAAATATGCCATTCACGAGTGCACAAAAGGCGGAGGTCGTCGGCAAGTTCGGCCGCGCTCCGAAGGACACGGGGTCACCTGAAGTGCAGATCGCTTTGCTGTCCCAACGTATCAACGGGCTCGCCGAACATTTCACCACTCACAAGAGCGACCATGCCTCGCGGCGTGGTTTGCTGCAAATGGTGGCACAGCGCCGGCGGCTGCTGGATTACCTCAAGGCAAACGCCCCTGATCGTTATTCCAAGGTCGTCACCGATCTTGGCCTGCGCCGCTGAGGCGCATCAGCGATCCGTTGCCTGCCAGGTCCGGCAGGACTTCGGAACCTGACACCTTATCCAGATATCAGAAGGAATCCGCGTGAGCGTTTCCAAGCAGACTTTCAATTACGGCGAGCACAAGGTCACGATCGAGACCGGCCGCCTGGCCCGTCAAGCTGACGGCGCTGTCGTCGTTACCATGGGCGATACCGTCGTCCTCGTCACTGCAGTCGGTCGCCGCGAGGCGGTCGAAGGGCGGGACTTCTTTCCGCTGACGGTCAACTATGTCGAGAAGACCTACGCCGCGGGCAAGATTCCCGGCGGCTTCTTCAAGCGCGAAGGCCGGCCATCCGAAAAGGAAGTGCTGACCTCGCGGTTGATTGATCGACCGATCCGGCCGCTGTTCCCGGACGGGTTCTACAACGAAGTCCAGGTCGTCGCGACCGTGCTGTCACTGGATCCGGAGATCGATTCCGATATTCCTTCGCTGATTGGTGCTTCAGCGGCGCTGGCCATTTGCGGCATGCCATTTTCGGGCCCCATCGCTGCTGCGCGGGTCGGTTTCAAGAACGGTACTTACCTGCTGAATCCCACGACCACCCAGGTCAAGACCGAGTCGGACCTGGACCTGGTGGTCGCCGGCACCCAGGAAGCGGTGCTGATGGTCGAGTCGCAAGCTAATTGCCTTTCCGAGGAGGTCATGCTCGGCGCCGTGCTGTTTGGCCACGAGCAGATGCAGACAGCGATTGCCGCGATCAACAAGCTGACCGCCGAGGCCGGCAAGCCGCGCTGGGACTGGAAAGCCCCGGAGCCGAATGTTGCATTGAAGCAGACGGTCGCCGCGCAGTCTGAAAAGGCATTTGCCGAAGCCTATGGCGTTGTCGTCAAGCAGGCTCGCGTGGTGCGCCTCGCGGAAATTCGACAGTCGGTTCAGGCCGCGTTGTCGGGCGGCGAAAAGCCGCAATTCACGCGCGACCAGGTCAGCTCCGAACTGCATTCGCTGGAATACCGGCTGGTCCGCAACCTGATCCTGGATGGCAAGCCGCGCATCGACGGGCGCGATACGCGCACCGTCAGGCCGATCACGGTCGAGGTCGGCGCACTCCCCCGGACGCACGGTTCCGCCATATTTACGCGTGGCGAGACCCAGGCCCTGGTTACGACGACCCTCGGCACCGGCCGCGACGCACAGATCGTCGATGCGCTGGCGGGCGAGCGTCGCGAGCCCTTCATGTTGCATTACAACTTCCCGCCGTTCTCGGTCGGTGAGACAGGCTTCATGGGGTCACCGAAGCGCCGCGAAATCGGCCACGGCAACCTGGCGCGGCGCGGAATCAGCGCCGTGATGCCGAATCTCGAGGAGTTCCCGTACGTCCTGCGGGTCGTATCCGAGGTACTCGAGTCGAATGGCTCGAGCTCGATGGCGACCGTCTGCGGTACCAGCCTCGCTCTGATGGATGCGGGTGTGCCGATCAAGGGCGCTGTCGCCGGCGTCGCGATGGGATTGGTAAAAGAGGGCGAGCGCTTCGCCGTGCTGACCGACATCCTGGGCGACGAGGATCACCTCGGCGACATGGACTTCAAGGTGGCCGGGACCAGGGATGGTGTCACTGCGTTGCAGATGGACATCAAGATCAACGGCATCACCGCCGAGATCATGAAAGTCGCGCTCGAGCAGGCCAAGGTGGGCCGGCTGCACATCCTGGGCGAGATGAACAAGGTATTGGACACGCCGCGCACGGAAATGTCCGAGTGGGCGCCGACCATCGTGACCATCAAGATCGACCCGGAGAAGATCCGCGACGTGATCGGCAAGGGTGGCTCCGTGATTCGCCAGATCACCGAGGAAACCGGCGCGACGATCGACATCGAGAATGACGGCACGGTCAAGATCGCATCGGTCGACTCTGCTTCCGGGCGTGCAGCCCTGCGCCGCATCGAGATGATCACAGCCGACGTCGAGGTCGGTCACATCTATGAGGGCAAGGTTGTTCGCTTGATGGATTTCGGCGCGTTCGTCGCGATCCTCCCGGGACGGGACGGCCTTGTGCACATCTCGCAGATCTCGGACGAGCGCGTGGAGCGCGTCAGCGACAAGCTGAAGGAAGGCGACGTCGTCAAGGTGAAGGTCCTGGAGGTCGACCGTCAGGGCCGCGTCCGGCTCTCGATGCGGGGCGTCGTTTAGAGCCGCAGCTCACGGCAGCCTCCGAGCCTTTCCGGGCGCCAGTTAGGCAGCGCCCAGGCCCAGAGTTCACGCACCGTTGCTCCCGCCAGCTCCGCTGGCGGCTCCTGCCTGAGCCATACCAACGCCTCCCACAAGGCTGGCGCAGCGCGACCCGCATCCAGTGGCACGGCATGCCGCGACTTTGCGAGCTTGCGGCCATCGGCCTCGAGCAGCAGCGGCAGGTGCGCGTATGCGGGTGTCCGGTAGCCGAGCGCCCGCTGCAGCAGGATCTGGCGTGGCGTGCAGGAGAGCAGGTCGCAACCGCGGACGACCTCCGTGACACCCTGTAACTCGTCGTCCACCACCACCGCCAGGTGGTAAGCAAAAAACCCGTCCCGTCGCCGGATGACGAAGTCGCCCGCTCTGTGATGGCAATCCTCGCTAATCGGGCCCTGCAAGCGGTCCACGAAGCCAATCTCTGGCATCCGGGCGTCGGTGCGAAAGCGCAGCGCATGCGGCCACTGGTGCGCATCCGGATCGCTGCGGCAGGTCCCTGAGTAGACCATCTCCTCCGCAGGATCGAGCGAATGCGCGGCGAGCTGCGAGCGGCTGCATCGGCAGGGATAGCAGAGGCCGTCGGCCTGAAGGCTGGCGAGGGCCTGCTCGTAGAATAATATTCGATCGTTCTGGAATTCTACTTTCCCATCCCATTCAAATCCAAAGGACTCGAGGGTCTGGAGCATCTGTTCGGCGACCCCGGGGATCGCCCGGTTGCGGTCCAGGTCTTCAATCCGGAGGAGCCAACGGCCGTTGGCCTGCTTGACGCTGAGATAGCTTCCAACCGCAGCGAGCAGCGAGCCGGCGTGCAGGGGGCCGGAGGGCGTTGGGGCGAAGCGACCGCAGGGGCCGCGAGAATCAGGGGGTCGGGCGGACGCGGACAAGCTGGTGACGGGCGGGTGTCTCAGCGATACCAGTCGTCGCGGTCGCCGTACTGCTTTTCACGCCGTTCACGGCGTTCCTGGGCCTCGATGCAGAGCGTTGCGACCGGTCGCGCCTCGAGGCGCTTCACGCCGATCGGCTCGCCGGTCTCGATGCAATAACCATAGGTACCGTCGTCGATGCGGCTCAAGGCTTCATCAATCTTGCGGATCAGCTTTCGCTCGCGGTCGCGGGTGCGAAGCTCAAGGGCGAATTCCGATTCAAGCGTCGCCCGGTCATTCGGGTCGGGCGGGTTGGCCGCCTCGTCCTTCATGTGGGTCATCGTGCGATCCACTTCCTCCATCAGGTCGCGTTTCCAGGTATTCAGGATTACGCTGAAGTGGGCAAGCTGTTCCTTGCCCATGTACTGCTCGCCCTTGCGCTCGTGGTACGGGCGCACATTTTTGGGGCCCATCAGGAGATTGTGGCCGCCTGCAGATTCATCGTCCTCGTCGAGCGCACTAAGGCGGCGCGTCAATCGCGTCTGAGCGGTGGCAAGCACCGGGCGCGGCTCCGCAAACTGCGGCGGCGGCATCGGTGCATGTGACTTTGCGACGGCCGGTGCCCGCGTCCGCATGGCGACCTTTGCGACCTTCATGGGCTTGACAGGTGGGGGCGCGACGACGCGCACGGCCGATTTTGCCGCTGGCCGGACAATGTGCATAATCCGCGGTGACTTGTCCAATTTGGCCTTGGCGGACTTGCCGGAGCTGGCGCGGGATACAGCGGCTTTTGCCTTGCGTGCTGCGGGCTTGGCGACCCTGGCGGCCTTCCGAACGGCCGGCATCTTGCGCGACGCGACTTTCCTGGCGACTGGCTTCCTGGACTTCGAAGCCTTCTTTGCAGCCATCAGTTTCTCCGCACCCGGTTCAATTGAGCGCCGGATTATAGCCCTCGCATTTCTGCGGTCCAGTGGCATGTCAAACGGGCCCGGCCGATGCATGGACTCAGGGCAGGATCACCGGTTCCTGGGCCACCCAGCCGTCGCGACGACGCTCCGAGACGATTGTCGTGTAAATGCCGCCACGCACGTTGAATCGTGCCGCCAGGCGCAGGAATTTCGGGTCCAGCGCAGTGACCAGGCGGTCCACGATCTCATTGGTCACGGCCTCGTGGAATGTGCCGCGATCCCGGAATGACCAGACATAGAGCTTCAGGGACTTGAGCTCGACACAGAGCTTGTCGGGGACATATTCCAGCTCCAGTGTCGCGAAATCAGGCTGGCCGGTGCGCGGACACAGGCAGGTGAATTCTGGAATCTGCATGCGAATCGTATAGTCGCGAGCGCGACCCGGATTCTGGAAGGTCTCGATGTCTCCAATTGGCGACTTTGGGCTCATGCGGTTCGTGTTCGGTCGTACTCAATCGCGGGCCGTTAATCTACACTAGCCTGAATGCGCCTAGCCAGGATAAAACTCGCCGGATTCAAGTCCTTTGTCGATCCGACGGTCGTGTCATTTCCCCGGAATCTGACCGGGGTTGTCGGCCCGAACGGATGCGGCAAGTCGAACATCATCGACGCGGTTCGCTGGGTCATGGGCGAGATTTCCGCCAAGCACCTGCGCGGCGATTCGATGACCGACGTGATATTCAATGGGTCCCGCGGCCGCAAGCCCGTCGGCAGCGGCTCGGTCGAACTTGTATTCGACAATGGCGACGGCAAGATCGCCGGGCCGTATGCCGGATTCGCGGAAGTTTCACTGAAGCGGCAGGTTTCGCGTGACGGTAATTCGACCTATTTCATCAATGGCTCGAAATGCCGCCGCAAGGACATCACGCACCTGTTTCTCGGCACCGGCCTTGGGTCGCGCAGCTACGCGATCATCGAGCAGGGCATGATTTCGCGGCTGATCGAGGCGCGTGCTGAGGACATGCGCGCCTTTGTCGAGGAAGCGGCCGGAATTTCGCGCTACAAGGATCGCCGGCGCGAAACCGAAAATCGCATTTCCCATACGCGGGAAAACCTCGAGCGGCTGAATGACCTGCGCGAGGAAGTCGACAAGCAGATCCGCCACCTGCAGCGCCAGGCCGGCATCGCGCGTCGCTACCAGGAACAGACGAACCGCCAGCGCCAACTGCAGGCGGAACTGCTGGCACTGCGGATCCGCGACCTCGATGGCGACATTGCGGCGCGGCAGGCGCTCGCGACCGAACGCGAGACTGCGACGCAGGCCGCGCTCGCCGAGCTGCGCTCAGCCGAGGCAACCGTCGAAAAGGCGCGCGCCACGCACGCGCAGTGTTCCGATGCGCTTGCCGTCGTGCAGGGCCGCTATTACCAGGCCGGCGCCGACGCCACGCGAACCGAACAGTCGCTGCTCCATACGCGCGAATTGCGCCAAAGGCAGCGCAACGACCTCGAGCGCGTTACGCAGGAACATCGCGAGTCGCAGACGCTGGTCGGACGCGATCAGGAACAGCTGCGCGAGCTCGCGGCGTCGGTCGCGCGCGCGGAACCCGCACTTCATGCTGCGCGCAGGATCGAGGCCGCGTCCCGTACCGCATTGGCCGAAGCCGAGTCCGCGATGGCTGACTGGCAGCAGCGTTGGGAGACTTTCAGCCGCGAGTCCGCCGAAGCATCCCAGAACACACTGGTTGAGCGGACCAGGATCGAACAGATCGAAGCTGGACTTGCACGCCTGCTGGCACAGCATGAAAAACTTGCCCTGGAGCGCGCGCAGCTCGACAAGATGGTCTCGGGCGCGCGGCCGGAAGAGTTTGCAACCGCGGAGCGGCAGGCGCGGGAACGCGGCGCTGCCGCACAGCGGGAGCTCGATGAGACGCTAGCGCAGCTGCAATC
>SHZN01000056.1 GCA_009692245.1 Gammaproteobacteria bacterium | reverse complement strand
TTCGAGCCCGGTCGGCGTCAAGCGTGCTTTGGCCAAGTCAATGCCGCGGCAGGACTTGACCGGATAGATGTGCAGGCTGGCGATGCGGGCCATGGGTCCAGCTTAGCGCGAGTCGAGCGCTCGAAAGCGCGGACCGCGGCGGAAGAGCGCTGCGAACTCGTCGAATACGCGCGTCGCGGCCTCGGTCGCGGGCCCGATGTAGCGATGCGTGTCGGCGTGCACCTGGCGCGCGTGGTCCGGGCCCTCCAGCTCCTCGAGTTCCGCGCGCCAGGCGGGTACGGATAGCCAGCTCGCGATCATGTCGCGGTCCACCTCGGGGTGAAATTGCAGGCCATACGCACTGCTGCCGAATCGGAAAGCCTGGTTCGCGCAGGTCGCCGTGCTCGCCAGGTGCACGGCATCAGCTGGCAGGGCGAAGGTGTAGGAATGCCACTGGAAAACGTGCTGGCCGTGCGTGACATGGCGGAGCAGCGCATCGTCGCCGGCCGACGGAGAGGCCTGCAGCGGATACCAGCCGATTTCGCGCACCGGCGCGGGATGTACCGCGGCGCCGAGGGCGTTGGCCAGCAATTGCGCACCGAGGCAGATGCCGAGGATCGGCATCTCGCGCGCGAGCGCCTCCTTCAGCACCTCGATTTCGGTTTTCAGGTGGGGGAATGCATCGGCCTGGTCCACATTCATCGAGCCGCCCAGCACCACCAGGCCGTCATAGCGGCGCGGGTCCGGGTCGGAGTCGGGTCTGCGCTCGAAATGGACGTAGCGGAGCCGGAATCCCGAGCGGCGCAGGAAGGGATCGAGCGTGCCCGCCGTTTCGATCGCGACGTGCTGGAACACGAGCAGCCGTGGCATTTCAGCGGCTGGCCTTCAGCGCGAAGTCGAAGCTTCCGTAATGGAGGTAATTGGCCCAGTCAGCGGACGGCAAGTCACGAACCGCCGAGCGCGCGGCATTCAGCGCCGTACCGATCGAAGTGCCCTTCGCGAGTTCGCGATAGAGCAATGTCGCAAAGGCCGTGGCGCCTTCATCGGATACCGGCCACCAGGTGCCGATGAAGTTTGCGACGCCACCGCGCAGGAATGCTTCGGCGAAGCCGACGCTGCGATCGAGTTGTCGAAGCGGCTTGACCGCACCGCGCAGGCGCCCGGATTCGCAGGCATTGAAGAACACGAGTGCCGGCACCGAATCCATCGCCGCGAGGTCGGCGCCTGACAACACGCGGCCACCGGCGCACAGGATGCCGCTCGAAGCGGGCGCGGTGGCGTCGAAGAAAGCGTGACCGGCAAAGTGGATCGCGTCGTAGTCGCCGGAACGGAATTCCGCAAGCAGACGCGCGCGCGTCGCCTCGCCGCCGCGGATTGCCGTGATTCCGGTGCCGGGCATGCGCGCGAGCATCTGGGCGACCCGGTCGCCTTCTTCGAGTGCGCCCGGCAGGTCGCCAGTCGGGTTGACGACCAACAGGACATTGAGTCCGCGCTCGCGGCGGCGTTGCTCGCGCCACTTCGCTACCGACATGCCCTCGGCTGCGTAGCGACGGCTGAGTCCCGCCTCGGCGGCAGGCGCCCAACCTTTGATGCTCAATGCCTCCCAGGGCCAATGCGCGCTCGCGCTGTCGTGCACGACGACGAGCGGCGCTGCTTTCACGGAAGGAAGTGCGGCAACAATTTCGTCTGGCAGCAGCAATTCCGCCAGCCGCTCGCCGAAATTCTCGAGTTCTGCGACCGGCATGCCGGGCGCGAGCCGCGCGTGCTCGCGCTCGAGCGCGCGCAGGTCGAGCCTCCGGGTCGCGGTGAGTGCGGTCGCCTTGGGAGTGGTGCCGAGCAGCGCCGCATGCATCTGGCCTGCCGCTTCCTGGACGAAGAGCCAGGCGAGCGGGGTCGCCGTCGGCTTGACAACGCGGCCGGGCTTGCGCCCAGCCCTGCGCGCCGGTTGCAGCCGCAGCAGCGGTGCGGCGGGATGCAGGCGCAGCAGGTCTTCCGCAACTTGGCGCGCGGCGCTGAGCCTTTTGGCATTGCGCGACAGAATCGTGATTTTGCGCAGGCGCAGTTCCGGCGAGAGATCGGAAAGCGCGGTCAGCACGCCCTCGAGTTGCGCGCGCGCAGCATCGGCCGGCTCGGCACCGGAAGCCGTTCCCCAAAGCACCATCGCAAAATCGCCGACACCCGCGAGTGCGAGCGTGCGCGTGACATTGGCGGCGGCGAGTCGCTGCACGTCAGGGCCGTAGCGCCCGAAATCGCCGAGGCCCGCGAGCACGACCAGGCGCGCCGCGAGCCCGCGCCGGCCGACCGGCAGCACGAAGACCTCGCCCGCCGCGGCGCCGATCGCACGCCGGCGCGAAAGATCGCTGATCGCGCCGTGCAATATCGTGTCGACGGCCAGTGCGGCCCCGGCCGGCTCGACATTCGAAAACGCGCCCAGCACCAGCGCCGAGGCGTCGCTCTGCGTGACGCTGCCTTCCACGAATGCGAGGTCGACCGGGCGCGACTGTGAGCCGCGCCGCGAAACCGGCGTGGCGCTGACGGATGGATCCGCGACGGCCACGAACTCGCGCAGGAATTCGCGCTGCTGCCGCTCGGAGAGATCGTTCCAGGCGATCTTTGCGGGCGACGCCGCGCGGGTATCCGGCTCCCAGAGCGTCGGCACGCCGCGGCGCCGCGGCAGGACATGCGGCAATGCATCGGTTGTGTCGCCGCGCGCCAGGTCGATCACCGCGCGGCCGACAGCCGCATTGCCGGGCAGTGCGCCATGGGTTTCCTCCACGTACCAGGCCGGCACGCCCGGCCAATGCGCGAGCGCGAGCGGCACGGTGCCGTCACCCGCCGGACCGCGGCCGAATTCGAGGCGCTGGGCGCGGCGCTTGAGGCCGAGCACCGTGTCCTGGCCAAAACCGGCGATCAGGCGGAAGCGTTCGTCGGGCGGTGGTAGCGCCTCGATCCCGCGCCGTGCATTCGCGAGCAGGCCCGCGGCCGGACTCGGCCCCTTGGGCCACTGCGTCGCATCGAAGGGATCGAAGTACTTGCAGGCCAAAGCCGGGGGCAGGAGTTCGCACAGGCCCGGGAAGGTCGTTAGCACCCTGCTCGCGATTTCATCCGCGTCGTGCAGCAGGTCCAGCATCGCGAGGCGCCGGATCAACGGATAAGTTCCGCGCAGGGCCTGGATCGCCACGAAAGCGCCGCGATTGGGCGTGCCGAGCTGGATTACACGAGCAATTCGGTCAGCGCCCTTCTGCGCGAGCGCTGCGCGCGCGACCAGTCCGCCCATGCTGTGGCCGATCAGCACGACGTCCTGGCGGCGTTCGGTGACCAGCCGCTCCGCCAGTACGCGCCCGTTGGCAGCGAGGTCGAGACGCCAGTCGTAGGGATGGAAAACCGCGTTGTAGCCCGCAATACGCAGTACGAGGCGCAGCCGTTCATAGGCGAAGCGCAGGACGCCCAGCGGCCCGAGGCGGCGGCCGCGCGGCAGGGCGAGCTTCGTCATCCCGCCCAGTGCGATTTCGGCCGGGTCGAACCACTTGATGTCGTCGGGCAGGCCCTCGCGCTGGCGCCCGATCGTCGAGCCCATGATTCCGGGCAGGATCAGCGCGCGCGGGCCGCCGCGCATGCCTGCCGCGCGCCGGGCGAGCCGCGACAGTTCCTGATCGGCCTCAAGATACGATGACATCCGCCAATGCTAGTTGGTGCCGCTAATTGGTGCCGGGTCGCAAGTTCGCAGTTTGAAAAAGGATGAAAAAGGTGAAAAAGGGGACGCGCCCCTTTATCTGTAGAAAAGGGGCGCGTCCCCTTTTTCGGCAAAATTGCGACCCGGCACCATAAGATGCGCGTGTGGATACGTTTGCGCGCGACCGCCTGCCGCCGGCCGACCAGTGGCCCAGGCTGCATTTCGACCTGCCGGAGCTGCATTATCCCGAACGCCTGAACTGCGCGACCGTGCTGCTCGATGAGGCGGTTGCGGAGGGTCATGGCGACCGGCCCGCGATCCTGGCCGAGGCCGGCAGCATCAGCTACCGGGAACTGCTGGGCCGAGCGAATCGCATCGCGAATGTGCTGCAGGCCGCGGGCGTCGCGCCGGGCAATCGCGTGCTGCTGCGCGGTTACAACGGCCCCGAGCTTTACGCCTGCTGGCTCGCCGTCATCAAAGTGGGCGCGATTGCGGTCACGACCATGGCCATGCTGCGGTCGCCGGAATTGACCGCAATCATCAACAAGGCCCGCCCGGCAATCGCGTTCTGCGACTACCGCTTGCTGGCCGAACTGCGCGCGGCGGCCCAGGCGACGGGCATCGTCGGTGAAAGCGTGGCCTGGGGTAATGGCGATCTCGAGGGCCGGATGGCCAGCTCCCCGGACCGTTACACCAACGTGGACACGGCTTCGGACGACGTGTGCCTGCTGGCATTCACTTCCGGCACGACCGGCCTGCCCAAGGCCTGCGTGCATTTCCATCGTGACGTGCTCGCGATGGCCGATGTCGTCGCGCGGCATCTGTTGCACACCGGGCCGGACGACGTCTACACAGGCAGCCCGCCATTGGGTTTCACATTCGGCCTCGGGGCGTTGTTGGTCTTCCCTTTTCGTTTCCGTGCGGCAGTGGCGCCCGTCGAGGCGCCGACTCCTGCGGCACTGCTCGCCGTGATCGAGCGGTACCAGGTGACCTGCCTGTTCACGGCGCCATTCACTTACCGGGCGCTCCTGACTGAACTCGACGGGCGCAATATCAGCTCGCTGCGGCAATGCGTGTCGGCTGGCGAATTCCTGCCGAAGGCCGTCTCGGATGCGTGGCAGCAACGCACGGGCATCCGGATTATCGACGGCATTGGCGCGACCGAGATGATCCACATCTTCATTTCGGCAAGTGGCGACGCGATCCGTCCGGGCGCGACGGGCAAACCCCTGCCTGGCTACAAGGCCTGCGTGCTGGATGACGATGGCAAGCCGATGCCGCCGGGCAGCACCGGTCGTCTTGCCGTCACCGGGCCGACCGGCTGCCGCTATCTTGAAGACGAGCGCCAGCGCGACTACGTGCAATCGGGCTGGAATGTGACGGGCGATTTGTACCGCGTGGATGAGGACGGCTATTTCTGGTTTGTCTCGCGCGCCGACGACATGATCGTCTCGGCCGGCTACAACATCGCGGGGCTCGAAGTCGAATGGGCGTTGCTCGCACATCCGGCGGTGCGCGAATGCGCGGTCGTCGGTGCGCCGGACGCTGCGCGCGGCACGGTCGTCAAGGCTTATGTGGTGCTGCAGCCGGGGAGTAAAGCGGACGCACTACTGGTCCGCGAGCTGCAGGACTTCGTCAAGCAACGCATCGCCCCCTACAAGTACCCGCGCCTGATCGAATTCCTCGAGGCGCTGCCAAAGACGCCCACCGGCAAGCTGCAGCGCAAGGCCCTGCGCAGTTAGGTGCCGGGTCGCAGGATCGCAGTCTCAGGCCACGATCCTGCGATCCTGCGACCCGGCACCAAGTCACCACGGCACAAGTTGTAGGACGTTTACTTGACATCTAAATGATATAGGCCTGTAATTTCACCTGATTACGGGAGATCCGGTTGAAAAGGGTCGTTTGCCTTGGTGGCGGGCCGGCTGGCCTCTATTCCGCAATCCTGTTCAGGAAGGCATTGCCGCGTGCGCGGGTCGAGGTTCATGAGCGTAATCGCGCGGATGACACCTTCGGCTGGGGCGTGGTTTTCTCCGACCGGACCATGGAAGGCTTTCGTGCGGCCGATGCGCCGACGTACGAGACAATCACCGCCGGATTCCACCATTGGGACGACATCGACGTGCACTACCGCGGCGCGACGATCACGACCGGCGGGCACGGTTTCTGCGGCATCAGCCGCAAGCGCCTGCTGCATATCCTGCAGGAGCGGGCGACCGAACTCGGCGTGCAGCAGAGCTTCGAGCATGAAGTCGAGGACGACGCGCCTTATGCCGATGCGGATCTCGTCATCGCTGCGGATGGAGTCAACAGCAAGACGCGCAGCCGCCACGCAGATGTCTTCGAGCCTGACATCGATGTGCGGCAGTGCCGCTTCATCTGGCTCGGCACGACCCAGAGCTTTCCGGCATTCACCTTCGCCTTCGAGAAGACCGCGCACGGCTGGTTCCAGATCCACGCCTACCAGTTCAGCGGTGATCTCTCGACGGTAATCGTCGAGACGCGTGAAGAAACCTGGCGCGCGCATGGGCTCGACAAGTTTGATCACAGGCAGTCCATTGCCTTCTGCGAGCAGCTGTTCGGAAAATACCTCGGCGACCATCCCCTGATGAGCAACGCGCTGCACCTGCGCGGTTCCGCCTGGCTGAATTTCAACCGCGTTCTTTGCAAGCGTTGGCACCACCGTAACCTGGTGCTGATCGGCGATGCCGCGCACACGGCGCATTTCTCGATCGGGTCCGGCACCAAGCTCGCGATGGAGGACGCGGTCGAGCTCACCGCGCGGGTTGCGCATGCGACCGACGTTCCGGCGGGCCTCACGCGCTACCAGCAAGAGCGCTCGCTGGAAGCGTTGAAGCTGCAAAGCGCAGCGCGCAACCGCATGCGCTGGTTCGAGGAAGTCGTGCGCTATGTGGATTTCGAGCCCTGGCAGTTCACCTACAGCCTTTTGACCGGCAGCCAGCGCATCGGCCACGACAACCTGCGGCTGCGGGATCCGGGTTTCGTGCGCGACGTCGAGACGAAGCTCGCTGCGCGTGCGGGCGCCCCCTCCGCAAGGCCTCCGATGTTCCTGCCATTCGAGCTGCGCGGCATGAGAGTCGAAAACCGCATCGTCGTCTCACCGATGGCGCAGTACCTCGCGAAGGACGGCATGCCCGATGACTGGCACCTGGTGCATCTCGGAGCACGTGCGACCGGCGGCGCCGGCCTCGTGTTCACGGAGATGACCTGCGTGTCGTCCGAAGGGCGCATCTCCCCCGGCTGTACGGGGCTCTGGAACGAGGCGCAATGCAAGGCATGGAAACGAATCGTGGACTTCGTACACGAGGCGAGCCCCGCAAAGATCTGCCTGCAACTCGGGCATTCGGGCCGCAAGGGCTCGACCCAGCTTGGCTGGGAAGAGTCGGATCATCCGCTGGCCGCCGGCAACTGGGAGACGATTGCACCGTCGGCGATTCCCTATTACGAGGGCATCAGCGCGCTGCCGCGTGCCATGACGCGCGCCGACATGGACAAAGTTCTCGCGGATTTGGTACACGCGGCGAAGCTGGGCGCCAACGCCGGCTTCGACATGCTGGAACTGCACATGGCACATGGCTATCTGCTCGCGAGTTTCCTGTCGCCGCTCACCAACCGGCGTGAGGATGAATACGGCGGATCGCTCGCCAATCGCCTGCGTTTCCCGCTCGAGTTGCTGACCGCCGTACGCATGGCCTGGCCGACAGACAAGCCGCTTTCGGTGCGACTCTCCGCGAGCGATTGGACTGACGGTGGCCTGCCTGAAGTGGAGTTGCTCGACATTGCGCGTGCGCTGAAAGCTGCAGGCAGTGACATCCTCGATCTCTCGAGCGGGCAGACCGTGCCCTGGCAGAAGCCGGTATACGGGCGCATGTGGCAGACGCCATTCTCGGATCAGGTCCGTAACCTGGTCGGCATCCCGACCATTGCGGTCGGCAATATCTTCGAGGCGGATCACGTCAACTCGATCGTCGCCTCGGGCCGCGCCGACCTTTGTGCGCTTGCGCGCCCGCACCTGGCCGACGCGGCGTGGACACTGCACGCCGCGGTCGCGCAGGGCTATCGCGAACAATGGTGGCCGCAGCCCTATGAAACAGCGCGGCGCCAGCTCGAGCGCAATCTTGAACGCGCGGCGCAGATGGCAGGGCCGGTCTGATGCCGCGCACAGCGACCGACGTTGAAACGCGCATCGTGAGCGACGACCACGCCGCAATCCGGCTGTGGCTGCGCATGCTTGCCACCAACCGGCTGATCGAGACGCGCATGCGACGGCTGCTGCAGGAGCGCTACCAGACGACGCTGCCGCGCTTCGACCTGATGGCGCAGCTCGAGCGCGTGCCTGGCGGCCTCAAGATGGGCGAACTGTCGAAGCGCATGATGGTGACCGGCGGCAATGTGACCGGGATCACTGACCTGCTGGAACAGGAGGGCCTGGTCGAGCGCGTGGATGATCCGGGTGATCGGCGCGCCTGGTTCGTGAAGCTGACACCCGCGGGACGCCGCGCATTTATCGGCATGGCACGTGAGCACGAACGCTGGATCGCCGAGGCATTCGGTGCCCTGGGCACACGCGAGATGTCGGTGATGGTGGGTTTCCTGGGACGCCTCAAGACGCGTGCCCGTTCACTGGAGGGGCGAGACACATGAGCATCGAATCGGCAAAGCATTTCCTGTGGCGCATCGAGGACCGGATCGGTCGCGTGACGCTGAACCGCCCCGAGCGCAAGAATCCACTCACCTTCGAGTCCTATGCGGAACTCCGTGACCTGTTCCGCGCACTCACCACGGACAACGACGTGCGCGCGGTCATCATCGACGGAGCGGGAGGTAATTTCTGCTCCGGAGGCGACGTGCACGAGATCATCGGGCCGCTGACCAGGATGGACAAACCCGGGTTACTCAACTTTACGCGCATGACCGGCGATCTGGTGCGCGCGATGCGCGCCTGCCCACAGCCGATCGTCGCGGCCGTCGATGGCACCTGCGCCGGGGCCGGCGCCATCATTGCGCTTGCTTCCGACTTCCGGTTCGCGACCCCCGCGGCGCGCACGGCTTTCCTGTTCGTGCGCGTGGGACTCGCGGGCTGCGACATGGGTGCCTGCGCCATGCTGCCTCGGCTGATCGGCCAGGGCCGTGCGTCGGAACTCCTCTATACCGGCCGCTCCTTCACCGCGGAGGAGGGCGAGCGCTGGGGCTTCTACAATTTGATCGTGCCGCCGGAGGGGCTGCTGCTGGAAGCGATGCGCCTGGCTGGGGAGATCGCCTCGGGGCCGACCTTCGCGCACGCGATGACCAAGAAAATGCTGCACCGCGAGTGGAACATGAGCATCGACGAGGCGCTCGACGCGGAGGCAAAGGCGCAGGCCGTCTGCATGCATAGCGCGGATTTCCATCGTGCATACGAGGCTTTCGCCGCAAAGCGCAAGCCGGTTTTCGAGGGCAACTGATGGCAAGCATTAACGACAGCCTTAATTGGCCCTTCTTCGAGGTGCCACACCGGCGGCTCGCAGCCGAAGCGCGTGATTGGGGCGCCACAAATCTCGCCAACGCCGCGCATCCGGTGGACCGCGCCGGCGTGGATGCGCGCTGCCGCGAACTGGTCGCAGCGCTGGGGAAGGCCGGCCTGCTGAAGCATTGCCTGCGCGCCGCGGATGGCGGTGCGAGCGCCGAAATTGATGCGCGTTCACTATGCATCCTGCGTGAGTCGCTCGCCTGGTGGGATGGGCTCGCGGACTTTTCATTTTCGATGCAGGGCCTCGGCAGCGCGCCGTTGACGCTCGCTGGCAGCGATACTTTGCGCGCCCGTTACCTGCCTCGCGTCGCCAAGGGCACGGCAATCGCCGCATTTGCCCTGTCGGAGCCCGAAGCCGGCTCCGATGCGGCAGCGATGCAGGCGAGTGCGCGCCGCGATGGCACGCACTGGCGCCTGAATGGCAGCAAGACCTGGGTCTCGAACGGCGGCATCGCCGATTTCCATTGCGTGTTCGCGCGCACGGAGGCGGCAAAGTCGCGCCCCGATGGCAGCGTCGCGGCTGAGGGCATCAGCGCCTTCGTGGTCGAGCCAGGCGATCCCGGATTCGCCGTGGCGGAGCGCCTCGACGTGATGGCGCCGCATCCGCTCGCGCGGATCAGCTTCACCGATTGCCGCATCCCGGCCGAGCGCCTGATCGGCGCGGAGGGCGAGGGCTTCAAGATCGCGATGCGCACGCTCGACGTGTTCCGCACGTCAGTGGCGGCTGCGGCCTGCGGTTTCGCGCGCCGCGCGCTGGACGAGGCGCTAAAGCATGTGATGGAGCGATCCATGTTCGGCCGCAAGCTGGCGGAATTCCAGTTGACCCAGGCCACGCTCGCCGAGATGGCGACCGGTATCGAGGCTGCGCAACTCCTGACCTATCGAGCTGCCTGGCTTCGTGATCGCGGCGAACGCTTTACGGCGGCGGCCGCAATGGCGAAGCTGACCGCGACCGAGACCGCGCAGACGGTCATCGATCGCGCAGTGCAGCTGTTCGGCGGACGCGGTGTTATGCAGGGAGAAGTCGTCGAGCGCCTGTACCGCGAGATCCGCGCGCTCCGGATTTACGAGGGCGCGAGCGAAGTGCAGAAGTTGATCATCGGCCGGGAGCTCCTGAAGTGAGCCACGAAATCCTGCAGCCGCCCAACTGGGCGCGACCACGCGGCTATTCGAATGGCGTCGCAGCCGGGGGCCGGCAGATTTTCATCTCGGGTCAGATCGGCTGGAATTCGGAACAGAAATTCACGGGCGACGACCTCCCGGCACAGGTTCGCCAGGCGCTCGCGAACATTGTCGAGGTGCTCGCGTGTGCGGGGGCGAAACCAGAGCACCTGGTGCGCCTGACCTGGTACGTCACGAGCCGTGAGGAATATTACGCCTCGATCGATGGAATCGGTACTGCCTATCGCGAAGTCATCGGCCGCCATTTCCCAGCGATGTCGGTTGTCGTGGTGGCGGGGCTCCTTGAGCCTCGCGCGAAAATCGAGATCGAAGCAACCGCCGTCCTTTGATTTGGGATTTGGTGCCGGGTCGCAAGTCGGCTCAGGACTTGCGGCCCGGCACCAACTTGATTTTTGCGCTGCATTGTTGCGCCTGTGTGCACCGGCAGCGCAACATGCCCCCTCACGCGATTCGAGGGGAAGTACATGAATCTGAAAGTCATCCTTGTCGGTGGCGTCGTTTACTACGCTGCTCAATGGCTGGTCGGCATGGTCACGGGGCCGCTGATCCATAACGGCGTCCTGGTCGAGGCCTACCAGGCTACCGCGGCATTCTGGCGGCCGGAACTGACGAAGTAACCGCCCGACATGGCGGCACTGCTGCCACTCTGGATCACGACGGGATTGATTGGCGCCTTCCTGTCCGCAGCGGTCTATGACTGGATACGGCCTGCACTCGCGGGAGCCGGTTGGCAGCGTGGGTTGAAGTTCGGCGTCATCGCCTT
>SHZN01000055.1 GCA_009692245.1 Gammaproteobacteria bacterium | reverse complement strand
GCTGTCTGCGACGATTCGGCGCGGCTGGACGAAGAACTCCGCCACCATTCCGATATCGATCCGGCGCGGCTCGATCCCGTCGAACACGCAATCCTCTATCTCGGACTCTGGGAGCTGATGACTCGTTCCGACATTCCTTACCGGGTCGTCATCAACGAGGCGGTCGAGCTCGCCAAGCGTTTTGGCGCGACCGACGGATATCGTTACGTGAATGCCGTGCTGGACAAGGCATCGCGTATTCATCGCGGTGCGGAGCGAGGCGAGGTCGCCTGATCAGCGTTGACGCAGCAGTGGTTTCCCCGCATGTCACCCGGTGAGTTCGAGCTGATCGAGCGCTATTTCACCGGTCGTGGCGCCGTGCGCGACGACGTGCGGCTATCCGTCGGCGATGACGCCGCAATTGTCACGCCAAGGGCCGGTGCCGATCTCGTTCTCGCCCTCGATACGATCGTGGCCGACGTGCATTTTCCGGCCGACACCGGTTCACGATTCGTTGGCCACCGTGCGCTCGCGGTCAATCTCAGCGATCTTGCTGCGATGGGCGCAGAACCGGCCTGGGCACTCCTCGGCCTGACACTTCCCGCGGCCGACGAGTCCTGGCTCGCGGGCTTCGCCTCCGGGTTCGACGAGCTTGCGCGGCGATTCGGTGTCGCCCTGGTTGGTGGCGACACGACGCGGGGTCCGCTCGCAGCCACGGTTACTGTCGGTGGCTGGGTGCCGGTCGGCGAAGCCTTGACACGCTCGGGCGCAAGGCACGGTGACGACCTGTGGGTCAGCGGTACGACCGGGGACGCGGGTGCTGGTCTTGCGATCCTGCAGGCAAGACTCGCGGCCGGCGGCGCGATCCGCGAGCAGCTGCTGCGGAGATTCCTGCTGCCGGAGCCGCGCGTGGGCCTCGGCAGGTCATTGCGCGGAATCGCGGACGCCTGCATCGACATCTCCGACGGTCTTGCGGGCGATCTTGCGAAGCTTTGTCGTGCGAGTGGCGTCGGAGCCAGGCTCGATTGCGCGCGGCTGCCGCGCTCCCCGCAATTGCTGGAATCCGCGGGGGAAGTGGCTTCAATGCGATTTGCACTGACGGCTGGCGACGACTATGAATTGCTGTTCACGGCGCCACCCGCATCCAGGCACCGCATCGAAGAGCTGGCTGCGGCAACACCCGTCAGCCTCGTCGGCGAGATCACAGCAAAGCCCGGCATCCATCTGCAGGGCGCCGGACTCGAGCGAGACCTCGTTCACGGTTTCGATCACTTCACGGACTGACCCCATGGCCCCCGGCGAAGCGCGACTCGCTTCACGGTTCCGCCCGGTTTGACGAAATATCCTCTCGTGGCGACCGGTGGTTCTTGCCAGTCGCGCATTCCTGGAGGAGCCGGTCATCGCTACCGCAACAGTGCCAACGCTACGCGGTCCAACGACCGGCGAACCCGTCATTGGCGAACGCATCGGCAAGTACGATGTGATCCGTGAAGTCGGCCGCGGGTCGACCGGCACGGTCTATCTTTCGCACGATCCCTATTACGGCCGCGACGTCGCGATCAAGGCCTATCGCGTGATCGGCGACGACGATCCCGTGCGCGCCAAGGTCGCGCGCAAGATGTTCATGTCCGAGGCGCACATGGTCGGGATGCTGCAGCACCCGAATATCATGCCGATCTATGACGCAGGCGAGGAGGGTGGTTTCTATTACGTCGTGACCGAGTTCATCCACGGCGCAAGGACGCTCGCAGCCTACACACGGGCGGACAACCTGCTGCCCGTCGACGACGTTCTGTCACTGACCTTCAAGTGCGCCAAGGCACTGCACTACGCGCATACCCGCGGCGTCATCCACCGCGACATCAAGCCCAGCAACCTGATGCTGACAACGGACAGCGACCTGAGGCTGATCGACTTCGGGATCGCGCTTCATGCGGACGCCGATATCTCGCGGATCGAGGGCATCGCGGGCAGCCCCAGCTACATGTCGCCCGCACAGGTCCAGTCGATCGAACTGACGAATCGCTCCGACCTGTACTCGCTTGGCGCCGTGATGTACGAATTGCTGACCGGAAACTGGCCATTCCGCGCAGGCTCGCTGGCCAAGCTGCTGCACCAGATTGTCTATGCGACACCGGCGCCGATGCTGAGCATCCGCCCCGACCTGCCGCCAGACATCGAAACGGTAGTGGCTACCGCGCTGGACAAGGACCCCGAGAAGCGCTATCTGAATGGGGGCGAGTTCGCGGCGGCCATGGCGCGCGTGCACGCTCAATTGCGCTCGCAGTCGGACCGCATCGACCGTCAGGAACACTTTGCGTTGCTGCGCCGCCTGAAGTTCTTCCACGACTTCTCGTCGGCCGAGATCTGGGAGGTGCTGCGTTCGGGCAGCTGGGACAGCCATGCCCGCGGCGATGAAATAGTCCGGGCGGGCGGAATTGACGACCGCTTCTACGTGATCGTTTCCGGTCGCTGTTCGGTGGAGCGCGAGGGCCTGAAAGTCGGCCGTCTCGAAGCCGGCGACTGCTTCGGTGAGACCAGCTACCTGCGCGGCGCCAAGCGACAGGCGGCAGTCGTGGCAGACGACGAAGTCACGATCCTGCGGGTCAGCGCGACGCTGCTCGAGCAGGCCTCATCGGCGTGCCAGCTGCGCTTCAACAAGGTGTTCCTCAGGACACTGATCTCGCGGCTTCAGGGCAGCGACACGCGGGGCGCAAGCGAAGGAACCTCTGAGTCACTCCCGCGCTCAACCGCCCGGCGGATCCTTGTCGCGCTCGATGCGCGCATACGCCGAGTGATTGTGGATTGACTCGAAGTTCTCCGACTCGACCACATAGGCGCGAACACGATCATCCAGATTGAGCTTCAACGCGACATCGCGAACCATGTCTTCGACGAATTTCGGATTATCGTAGGCGCGCTCGGTCACGTACTTCTCGTCGGGCCGCTTCAGGATGCCGTAGAGCTCGCAGCTGGCTTCCTGTTCCGCGATGTCGATTAATTCCTCGATCCAGACATGCTCGGAGATTCGCGCGGAGATGGTGATGTGCGAACGCTGGTTGTGTGCGCCGTAGTCGGAAATCCGCTTTGAGCAGGGGCATAGGCTCGTGACCGGCACGACCACCTTCAGCCAGGTCTCGGTACGGCCATTCTTGAGCTCCGCGGCGAGTGTCGCACGGTAGTCGAGCAGGCTCTCGACGCCCGAAACCGGGGCCTTCTTCATCACGAAGTACTGGAATGACATTTCCAGGTGGCCGCCATCGGATTCGAGGCGCGCGGTCATTTGCGCAAGCATCTCGCCGAACGATTCGACCGAGATTTCACGCTCATGCTCGTTCAGGATCTCGACGAATCGCGACATGTGCGTGCCCTTGAAGTTGTGGGGCAGGGCAACGTACATGTTGAAATTCGCGATCGTGTGCTGTTCGCCGCGCGAACGGTCCTTCACGCGCACCGGATGATAGATATCCTTGATGCCGACCCGGTTGATCGGCAGCCGGCGCGTGTCGGGGCGGCCTTGCACGTCATCGATGACCGCAGTGACCGCGGTGGTCCCTGGCATTGCATTCACCTGTGGTTTCCGTCCCGGGCAAGGCCCGGTCCGCCGGACAGAATTAAAATCATACCATATCGGTCCTGATTAACCCGCGGGCAGCGCGCGCGCCATACCGGGCCGGCGCCAGAAATGATCGATCGCTGTCCTGATCGATGCGCCGTCGAGTCCAGCGTAAACCAGGTTGTCCTCGCGCGAGCCATGCTCGACGAAGCCGTCGGGCACTCCGATCTGCAACACCGGGATGCCGCATTCGATCCGCTGCAGGAATTCCAGGACCGCTGAACCGGCTCCACCGGCGATGACATTCTCTTCGAGCGTGACGATGGCGCGGTGATCCGCGGCGATCGACGCGATCAGGGCCTCGTCGAGCGGCTTCACGAATCGCATATTGAGCAGCGTCGCGTCGAGGGCCTCGGCCGCGGCGGCCGCCGGCGCCACCATCGAGCCGAATGCGAGCAACGCAAGTCCGCTGCTTCCACGGCGCCGCGTTTCCGCGCGCCCCAGGGGCAGGGCCTGCATCGTGCCCTGAACGGCCACACCGGGCCCGCGACCGCGCGGGTAACGAACTGCCGCCGGTTGATCCTGGCTGGCGGCCGTATACAACATCTGCCGGCATTCATTCTCATCGGCCGGCGCCATCACCACGAGATTCGGTATGCAGCGCAGGTACGACAGGTCGAACTCGCCCTGGTGGGTTGCGCCATCGCCGCCGACGAGACCCGCGCGGTCGATCGCGAATACAACGGGCAGGCGCTGCAGCGCCACGTCGTGCATCAGCTGGTCATAAGCGCGCTGCAGGAAAGTGGAGTAGATCGCGACGATCGGCCGCAATCCGTCGCAGGCGAGACCGGCCGCCAGTGTGACGGCATGCTGCTCGGCGATCGCGACGTCGAAGTAGCGATCCGGATAGCGCTTTTCGAATTCGACCAGGCCCGATCCTTCACGCATGGCCGGTGTGATCGCGACAATGCGCGGATCCTGCTCCGCGATGTCGCAGAGCCACTGGCCGAAGACCTGCGAGTAGGTCGGGCCGCCGGCCTGCTCCTTGAGGAGCGTGCCGCTCGCCGGATCATAGGGACCCGGGCCGTGCCACTTGATCGGGTCGGCTTCCGCCGGTGCGTAGCCCTTGCCCTTCTGCGTCACGACGTGCAGGAACTGCGGCCCGGGCAGCAGGCGCATGTTGCGAAGCGTCGCGACCAGCGTGCCGACGTCATGACCGTCAACCGGCCCGATGTAGTTGAACCCCATCTCCTCGAATAATGTTCCGGGAAGCACCATGCCCTTCGCATGAACCTCGGAGCGCCGCGCCAGTTCCCATGCGGCCGGCATCGAGCGCAGCACTTTCTTCGAACCCTCGCGCAGGTGCGAATACATGCGACCTGACAGCAGCCGCGTGAAATATTTGGACAGGGCGCCGACATTCTCGGAAATCGACATATCGTTGTCGTTCAGCACGAGCAGCAGGTCCACGTCGAGGCTGCCGGCATGATTCAGCGCCTCCCACGCGAGTCCCGCGCTCATGGCGCCGTCGCCAATAATGGCGACAACGCGACGATCACTGCCGGCCTTGCGGTTCGCAATCGCCATGCCGAGCGCGGCGCTGATGGAGGTGCCCGCATGGCCGCCACCGAAGCTGTCGTAGACGCTCTCGGCGCGGGACGGGAAGGGCGCGAGCCCGCCACGTTGCTTGATGCTGCCGAGCCGCCGGCGACGCCCGGTCAGCACCTTGTGGGGATAGGCCTGGTGGCCGACGTCCCAGACCAGCCGGTCGTAAGGCGTGTCGAAGACGTAATGCAGGGCGACCGTGAGTTCCACGGTGCCGAGCCCGGCGGCCAGGTGCCCGCCCATCTGGCCGACCGTGTGGATCAGGAACTCGCGCAATTCCGCCGCGAGTGGCGCGAGATCATCCTGGGCCAGCGCGCGCAGGTCGGCGGGGGACTCGATCGAGTCCAGCAGTCCGGCCGGCTTCTCCTCAGTCATGCCGGCAGTGTACTGGAGGCTTTGCGTGCGGCGTAAGGCCCGGGCCCGGGCCCGCGCCTAGCGGCTGCGTTCGACCAGCTCGGCAGCGAATTCGCGCAGCTGTCCGGCCTCCGCGCCAAAACCGGCCAAGGCCTCAATGCCCTCGCGGGCAAGTTCCGCGGCGCGTTCGCGCGCAACGGCGATTCCCGTAATTGCGGGATAAGTCGGCTTGGCACGCAGCGCGTCGGCGCCGCGGGTCTTGCCGGTGAGCGCGGTGTCACCCAGCACATCCAGGAGATCATCGACGATCTGGAACGACAAGCCGACCGTCGTGCCATAGCGATCCAGGGCCTTGAGCTTCGGCGCCGACAGCCCGGGCGCTGCGGCGCAGGCGATCAGGACCGCGGCGCGGATCAGGGCGCCGGTCTTGCGTGCGTGCATCTCCTCGACCTCGCTGCGTTCGAGGAGCCTGCCCACGGCGGCAAGATCCATCGCCTGGCCACCGGCCATGCCCTGGGTGCCGCTGGCATGGGCCAGCATGCGGACCATTTCGAGGCGGTGCGCCGGTTCCATTGGCAGTGATGTGTTTTCTACCAGGCTTTCAAATGCGAGAACCTGCAGGGCGTCGCCGGCAAGTATCGCCGTCGCCTCATCGAAGGCGCGATGGGTGGTCGGGCGGCCCCGGCGCAGGTCGTCGTCATCCATGGCCGGCAGGTCGTCGTGCACGAGTGAGTAGGCGTGAATAAGTTCGACGGCCGCGGCAGGGCCGTCGAGCGCCGCTGGTGGCAGGCCGACGGCAACACCCGTTGCATAAACCAGTAACGGCCGGATGCGCTTGCCCGGCCCAAGTGCTGCGTAGCGCATCGCCTGGTGAAGCCGGGCGGGGGGCGAGTCGCTGGCAGGCAGAAAGCGTTCGAGCACGCCTTCGACGCGCTCGCGGTACTCCGATTGCCAGGAGCTCGTTGACGCGGCCTCGACGGACATTGAGCGACCGCTCATTCCGCGGCGAGCGGTACGAATGGCTCGATCGTTTCCCCATCCGGACCGCGGCTCAGGATACTGATCTTCTGTTCCGCCTGGCGCAGCGCCTTCTGGCAGCTGCGCGTCAGTTCAACACCGCGCTCGAACTGGCGCAACGATTCCTCGAGTGACAATTCCCCCTGTTCGAGGCGCTCGACGATCTGTTCGAGTTCGGCAAGGGCCGCCTCGAAGTCGGGGGTCGCAGATTTCTGTCGGGTCAAGGGGTGCCGCCTTGCAGGGCAGGTGGGGCGGGTACGTTACACAGGCGCCGCACAACCGGTCAACGCGAGTGTTAGAATCTGTCTAAACCGGTGGCACATGGCCAGGGCAGCCGAGGAGGCAATTGTGAATCTGAAGGGCAGCAAGACGGAAGGCAATCTGAAGGCGGCCTTCGCCGGCGAGTCGCAGGCGAATCGCCGCTACCTTTATTTCGCGCAGAAAGCGGACGTCGAGGGTTACAACGATGTGGCGGCGGTGTTTCGTTCGACCGCTGAAGGCGAGACCGGCCACGCGCACGGACATCTTGAATATCTTGAACAGGTCGGTGATCCGGCAACGGGCCTGCCGATCGGACCCACTTCGGACAATCTGAAGGCGGCCATCGCCGGCGAGACGCACGAATACACGGACATGTATCCGGGCATGGCGAAGAATGCCCGCGACGAGGGCTTCCACGAGATCGCCGACTGGTTCGAGACGCTCGCCAAGGCTGAGCGTTCGCACGCCAACCGCTTCCAGAAAGCGCTGGACCAGCTCAACTGAGCCGCAGCGATCGCATGTGCCCGTGAGCGAACGGGAGACCAGCGGCCGCCGGGAAGGCAGTCTCGAGGCGCCAACCCGGCATGCGCTTGACTGGAAGAGCGCGGAATTCTGGAATCACGACTCGCTCACGGGCGAGCTCGAGCGCGTCTTCGACATCTGCCACGGGTGTCGCCGCTGCTTCAGTCTCTGCAATTCATTCCCGGTCCTGTTCGATCGCATCGACCAATCCGCGACCGGCGATCTCGCGTCGGTTCCGAAGAAGGCGTACTGGGAAGTCGTCGATCACTGCTATCTCTGCGACATGTGCTACATGAGCAAGTGTCCCTACGTGCCGCCGCACGAGTGGAATGTCGATTTCCCGCACCTGATGCTGCGCGCCAAGGCCGTGCGCTTCCGCGAGGAGGGAACCAGCGTGCGCGACCGGCTGTTATCCTCGACGGATGCAGTCGGCCGGATCGCTGGAATTCCGGTCGTCAGCGAGATCGTCAATGCGACCAATCGCAGCCGGTTGGGGCGCCAGATTCTCGATCGCGCGCTCGGCGTTCATCCAGACGCAAAGCTGCCGGAGTATCACAGCACGAGCTTTCGCAAGCGCGAGGCCCGGCGCTCTGCGCCTGCGTTGACGCCCCAGCCGACCTCCAGGACCACCGGTAAGGTCGCGCTCTTCACGACCTGCTACTGCAACCGCAACGAGCCAGACATCCTCACCGACCTGGTCGCGGTCCTGGAGCACAACGGGATCCCGGTCGCGATGGCGGAGCGCGAGCGCTGTTGCGGCATGCCGAAGCTCGAACTCGGCGACCTGGCGGCCGTCGCGGCGCTGAAAGAGCAGAACATTCCCGCGCTCGCCGCGCTCGTCGCATCGGGCCATGACATCCTCGCGCCGGTCCCATCCTGCGTCCTGATGTTCAAGCGTGAGCTGCCATTGATGTTCCCGGATGATCCGGATGTCAGACGGGTCGCCGAGCGGACCTTCGATCCCTTTGAATACCTGATGCTAAGACACGCCGAGAGCCGGCTTGCCACCGATTTCCGCTCGAGCCTGGGCAAGGTGGCCTATCACGTGCCCTGCCACCTGCGGGTGCAGAACATTGGCTTGAAGACTCGTGATGTGCTCAGCCTGGTGCCGGGCACGACATTCACTACCATCGAGCGCTGCTCTGGTCATGACGGCACCTATGCCGTCAAGAGCGAATTCCATGCCGTCTCCATGAAAATTGCGCGCCCAGTCGTGCAGCAGGTCGAGGCCGCGGCGGCCGACCATTTTGCGAGTGATTGCCCGATGGCAGGCCACCAGATCGGAGCCGGTCTCGGCGCTGGGCGCGCGCCGGAGCACCCGATCCGCCTGTTGCGAAAAGCCTATGGCATCTGAGCAGGGCGGCATCGATCGTACGGGCACCGGTGCGCTGAATGAAGCGGACCTGATGAGTCTCGAGCAGTATGCGAAGAGTCGCGATTCGTTTCGTGCAAGTGTCATCGCGCACAAACATGCGCGCACGGTGCCGGTCGGCCCCAACATGACCTGGGCATTCGAGGATCGGCTGACGATCCAGTATCAGGTCCAGGAAATGCTGCGCATCGAGCGCATATTCGAGTCGCGTGGCATCCGCGAGGAGCTCGACGCCTACAATCCGCTGATCCCCGACGGCAGCAACTGGAAGGCGACCATGATGATCGAGTACCCCGATCCCCATGAGCGCGAGATGGCGCTTGCCCGCCTGCGCGGGGTCGAGGATCAATGCTACGTCGCGGTTGCGGGCTTTGGCCGCGTGCGCGCGATCGCGGACGAAGACCTCGTGCGCGAGAACGACACAAAGACCTCGGCAGTGCACTGGCTGCGCTTCGAGCTGACACCACCCATGCGCGAAGCGATCCACAATAGCGCTGCGATCACGGTCGGCACCGACCATCCCGCATACCGGCACGAGACACAGCTCCCGGCGGAAAGCGCCCTGGCGCTCGGCCGCGATCTAAGCTGATAGCGCTGCGCTCTCCGGCATCCGTGGCTGCTAGAATCGCCGCGCCGGCGGCGTACTCGCGCCGCGCCATGCGCAGGTCGCAATGAGCCAGTCGTACAATGCTTCGGACATCGAGGTCCTGACGGGTCTCGAACCGGTTCGCCGACGGCCGGGCATGTACACGGATACCCGTAACGCGAATCACCTCGTGCACGAGGTCGTCGACAACAGCGTCGATGAGGCGCTCGGCGGTCACTGCAGGAATATCTCGGTCGTCGCGCACGAGGATGGCTCGGTTACGGTCGACGATGACGGCCGCGGCATGCCGGTCGACATCCACCCCAAGGAAAAGGTCAGCGGGGTCGAGCTGATCCTGACGCGCCTGCACGCCGGCGGAAAATTTTCGGGTCACAGCTACGAGTCGGTCGGCGGACTGCACGGCGTCGGCGTGTCGATCGTCAACGCCCTGTCGAAGCACCTTGAGTGCAACGTGCGGCGCGATGGCAAGGAGTGGAATATCGGATTCAGGGACGGCCAGGTGGTCTCGAAACTCGAAGTTGTGGGTCCCGCCAAGCGCGGCCAGACCGGCACCACGGTGCGATTCTGGCCGGACCCTGGATTTTTCGACTCGCCTGGTTTCTCCGTGCCGCGGCTCAAGTACATGCTGAAGGCCAAGGCCGTGTTGTGCCCGGGATTGCGGGTCAGGCTTACGGTCGAGGCGACCGGTGAAACTGACGAATGGTTCTTCACCGGCAACCTGGGCGAGTACCTGATCGAGCAGCTGGGCAGCGATGCGCGGCTGCCGGACGAGCCATTCACCGGTCATTTCAAGGGCGGCCATGAGGTCGCCGACTGGGCGTTCTGCTGGGCGCCGGAACGGGACGAGTCCATCGCCGAGAGTTACGTGAACCTGATTCCGACCCCACAGGGCGGCACGCACGTGAACGGGCTCCGGGCCGGCGCAACCGATGCGGTGCGGGAGTTCTGCGAATTCCGCAACCTCGTGCCACGCGGCCTGAAGCTTGCGCCAGAAGACGTCTGGCAGCAGGTTGCATTTGTTCTGTCGGTGCGGATGCAGAATCCGCAATTCGCCGGACAAATCAAGGAAAAGCTGTCGTCGCGCGAATCCGCGGCGTTCGTTTCCGGTGTCGTCAAGGACGCATTCGCGCTGTGTCTGAACCAGCATCCGGAAGCCGGCGAGAAGATCGCGCAGTTCGCGATCGCGAATGCACTTGAGCGCACCCGCGCGGCACTGCGGGTCACGCGCAAGCGGATCGTCAGCGGCCCGGCGCTGCCCGGCAAGCTCGCGGACTGCACCTTGCAGCAACCGGAGCGTTGCGAACTGTTCCTGGTCGAGGGTGATTCGGCCGGCGGATCGGCGAAGCAGGCGCGTGACCGTGAATTCCAGGCGGTGATGCCGTTGCGTGGCAAGATCCTGAACACCTGGGAAGTCGAGGCCGCCGACATTCTGTCGTCGCAGGAAGTGCATGACATCGCGACGGCGCTCGGGGTGGATCCCGGTTCGATCGACCTGGCAGGACTGCGTTACCACAAGGTCTGCATCCTGGCGGACGCGGATTCCGACGGCGCGCACATCGCGACCCTGCTTTGCGCGCTGTTCCTCAGGCATTTCCGAGCGCTCGTGATCGCCGGGCATGTCTATGTCGCAATGCCGCCGCTGTTTCGCATCGACGTCGGCAAGAACATGTTTTATGCGCTCGGCGAATACGAGAAGAATGGCATCCTTGACCGCATCCAGGCCGAGGGCCTGCGGGGCAAGCCGGTGATTACGCGCTTCAAGGGGCTCGGTGAAATGAGTGCGCTGCAGCTGCGCGTGACGACGATGGCGCCGGAGACACGCAGGCTCGTGCAGCTGACGATCGATGCCAAGGATGATGCCGACAAGATCATGGACATGCTGCTGGCGAAGAAGCGCGCCGCAGACCGGCGCGAGTGGCTCGAGAGCAAGGGCAACCTGGCGAGCACCTAGGGAACCTCCGAATGCAGGACCAGCCACTGGATTTTGAAGGCATTGAGCGACAACCGCTCCGCACGTTTACGGAAAAGGCGTACCTCGACTATTCGATGTACGTGATCCTCGACCGCGCACTGCCGCAACTGGCCGACGGGCTGAAGCCCGTACAGCGCCGCATCACCTTTGCGATGAGCGAACTGGGGCTCGCGAACGCCAACAAGCACAAGAAATCAGCACGCACAATC
>SHZN01000054.1 GCA_009692245.1 Gammaproteobacteria bacterium | reverse complement strand
GTTTTGGGGGCATCTGCGAGGATCGCTGCCGCGACTTTCCCCATGTGCCCCCACATATACCCCCAGATGCCCCCAGATTCAATGGGACGGCATCGGACAGCCTGAGACGCGAAATCCGCTCAAGTAGCGTTTTTTCTCGGGTCAACTGGACTTGCTCGGACGTTGCAGGAGGGATATTTGGTGCCGGTGGAGGGACTTGAACCCCCGACCTCTCGCTTACGAAGCGACTGCTCTACCAACTGAGCTACACCGGCGTTGGGGGCGCGAAGTATAGGCAAGGCGCAGCCAGCTATCAACGCTACGGGTCAGCTCCGGCGGCGCACCCGGATCACCACCTCGACCCCGACCGGCTCGGTGCCGGGTGGCAGGGCCGGCAGGCGCGCGAATTCGATCGCGCCCGGCGGCACGTCGATCAGCTCGCCGGTGCCCTCGATGTGGAAATGGTGATGCGGCTGGGTGTTGGAATCAAACATGCTCCGTTCGCGATCGATGGAAAGCGCTTTCAACAGTCCCTTGCCGGCGAACAGATTCAGCGTGTTGTAGACGGTCGCCTTCGACACCCGAATGCCGTCCTTGCCCAGGAGCAGGATCACCTGCTCGGCGGTCAGGTGCTGCTCGCGCGCGAACAGCACCTCCGCGATGCGGCTGCGCTGGGCAGTGGGATGTATCCCGTGGGTCTCGAGCAAGTCTGCAATGCGCTTGCGGTCGGCTCGGGTTGTCACGTTTGCAGCATCCATGGGTCGCAAATATACGCCCCACGGGAAATCCGCTCAAACGCAGTCGAATTGCAACAGAGAGCTTGCTTAGCGCCGGGCTAGCCTCCGCGCATGTCACATGGATTCACGCTGATCGAGTTGTTGGTCGCGCTCGCGCTGACTGCGCTCCTCGCAACCATCGCCTATCCAGGCTTTACAGCGTGGTTGCTCGACAGCCGGCGTGATGCGACTGTCATGACCGCCCTGCATGCGGTGCATGCGGCGCGGCAATTCGCTGCCACGCGCGATGAGTCGGTTGAACTCTGCGGCACACGCGATGCAGTCCATTGTTCCGGCAGGACCGATTGGTCCACCGGATTGCTCGTTGTCGGTGCAGACAGCAGCGTCCACCGCAGCCTTTCTGCGTTGGAAGCAGTTCACGGACCGACACTGAAATCCAACCGCGCGTCGATCCACTTTGAGCCGGGGACGAGTTATGCCAGCCCGGCAACAATCACGATCTGTGATCGACGCGGTGGTGGCGCGGCTCGCGCTGTCATCGTAAGCCGTAGTGGTCGTCCCAGAGTGAGCGAACGCGACGCTTCGAATCGTGTGCTGCAATGCTGAAAAACGCCCGGGCGCACGGCTTTACGCTAACTGAAGCACTCGTGGCAATAGCAATCATGGTTGTCGGCCTCGCGAGCTCGGCAGCGCTCCTGTTGCAGACCGTGCGGCAGGAACGCGAATCCGGCAGCCGTCGCGCGGCACTGCGGATTGCGACTTCGATGGCAGATCAGCTTCGCGCGGTCCGCAGGCCAGACGGGCACGCGGTCCTGGCGATAACCGGAATCGCGTCAAATGTCGCCTGCGCTGATCACCCGCCCAGTTGCGAAACAGAGCGTGCCGCTGAACGGATGCGAATTGCCTGGCTCGCGGACGCGGCCTTCGCGTTGCCACAAGGCGCTGCGGCCGGCGTCGGAGTGCCGGATCCGCTGCTGCCGGAATATCTGGTCTCAATCGACTGGCCAGCGGTTGGTGGCGGAATGGAGCAACTCCGGCTGTCGGTGACCACATGACACGAATCAAGGGTCACACGCTCGTCGAGCTGATGATCGCAATGCTGCTCGTGCTGATCGCGAGCGCCGGGTCACTGGCGTTGGTTGCGCATGGCCGCGCGGCGCAACGAACCGGCGAGGCAGTGGCGAAGCTCGAGGAGACAACCGATGCCGCATTTTCGATCCTGGTCGAAGAGCTGCACATGGCCGGGTATCTCGGCCTTGCCACGCCGGGGAATCCGGTCAATGGCTCGAGCGCGATCGGTGTCGTGGAAGGACCCGGACTAGTCGTAGCCGGTGGTTGCGGTAATTCGCTGGCTCACGACCTTCACAGGATCATCTCGGCGGCGGACGGCACGTACCGGGTCGATACTGCCGCTCCGCTGCGTTGTGGCGCCGGGCCGAACGGTCGAGTCATTGCGGGCGCGGACACGCTGACAGTACGACGTGCGTCTGCATCCGCTTCAACACCAGATGCTGGTCGCCTGCAGATCGAGTCCAGCCTTCGTGCTGCCCGCCTGATGACGGATGGAATTGCAAGCCTTGGCACCGCCGCGCACGTCCACGACCTGGAAGTCAGCGTCTTTTATGTCAGTGCCGACTCCAGTGCGCAACGTGGATGGCCTTCGCTGCGCCGCAAGCGCCTCGTCGGCGGTACGCGTCCCGCGTTCCAGGACGAAGCACTGGTCACCGGCATCGAAGACATGCAGGTGGAGTTCGGACTCGACGACATAAACGACGCGGACGAATCCATCGATCGCTGGGTCACGCCGGTGGCAATACCGGCGCAGGACACGCCGCGCGCGATCCGTCTGTGGATCCTCGCGCGCAGCGATACGCCGGAGAACCCCGCGATACTTCTCCCGGCGCTCGGCTATTCGAATCGCGTCAAGTCATCCGTATCAAGTCGGTACCGGCGCAAGCTCTCAAGCCGCGTCATTGAACTTCGAAACATGCAGGGCCGGCCGTGAAACAAACGGAGAAAGGCGCCGCACTAGCCGTCGCACTCGTGCTGTTGACTGGCCTCTCCGCGCTCGCACTCGCAGCGGCCGCCGCCGCCGTCACCGCACTTGCGCTGGCTGGACATCAACAAGTGGCGGCCATTGCGCTCGAAGCGGCCGAAGCGGGTGTTGTCCATGCATTGCTGGCGGCAACGGAGCAACCGGGCCCGGCCGCTGCCGAACCACTGCCGCACAGCGTGGGAGGCACGACTGATGCGCGCTTCGAGACACGAACGACGGAGTTGAACGGTGATGGCGCATTGCCACCGGGATTCAGCATTGGAGAGACCGACAGGACATTTCAGGCACAGCACTACCTGATCGTGTCCGACGGCCATGCGATGCGGAATGCGCGGGTTCGGATCGAACAGGGCTTCTATGTCGTGGTTCCGCACCAATGAATGGCTGCCGGGTGATCAACTGCCTGCTGACATTGGCGGCAAACCTCGCACTTGGATTCGCGAGCCCGGCCTGGGCTGATCCGGACGAGGCGTGGCTTGTGCAAGCGCCATTGCCAGCAAGTATCAGGCCGTTGCTGGTCATCGTGCTCGATACCTCCGCCGCGATGAAAGGGCGGATTCTGATCGCCGAGCCCTATGACCCGCAGACTGATTACGCTCAAGCGGCCAACGTGGCGCAGCGTTGCGATTCGCAGCGAGTGTATTGGAGGCGCGGACCTGGATCGGCGCCGGATTGCGCAACCATGACAGGTCTTCCAATCGACACCACGGCCGCGCTAGTTGGAATGCACTGCGATTCCGCGCGCGACGCGCTTGCAAGCCACGGCTCTTTTGTCACCGCACGCGCAGCGCAATGGAATCCAGTGGGAAAGCATTGGGGCACGCCGCGCAAGGACAGTGTTGATGCCGTTGAATGCCGGAGCGACCGCGGACGCCATGGACGCGAGGCCGGTCCGTGGTTCGCCGCCGATGGTCCATCCGGGCCGTGGAGCGGAATGGCGACCGCCGAAATTGATTGGGATGCTGCGCCGCACGGTGATCCATATATCTTCCATGCGGGCAACTTCCTGAACTACCTGGCAGCTTCCAGCCGGACAACTGAAACGACTCTCGCAGCTGCGGTAATCGCAATGATCACGGGGGCCCTCGACTCAACTGATGAACTGGACGTCGCTTTGATCCGTTACTCGGATCGCGAGCCCGACGCCGAAGGTGGATTCGTCATGCTTGCTCCGGCATCCGCCGCGGTGGCTGCCGCGAGAATGCCGGCGCTGCTGGCAGGACTTTCTGCATCCAGTGGCGCACCACTCGCCGAGACAATGACGGAAGTCGTGGCCTGGATGTCCGGAGGAAGTGTGCGCTACGGCAACGACGCACGCGCCGATGTTGCTGTCCGCGACCCGCAGGACCCGACGCATTATCTTTCGCCATTCCTGTGTCCCTGCCGGCCCATGTCAATCGTCGTGACGACATCCGGCATGTCATCGCAAGATGAGGGGGCCCGGCTCGTCGCACAGTATCTGCCCGGGTTTTCTGAACTGACCGGTGGTTGCGTTGCGAACTGTGTTCCCGCAATTGCGCAATGGCTGGCGCAGGCCGATTTGCGCTTGGACCTTCCAGGACGGCAATTTACATCGCTGAACTGGATCACTCAGTCGCCTCGACCGAGTTTCGTGGCCGATGCACTGGCCCGGGCTGGCGGCACCGTCGAGTCCACGGAAGATCCGCTTGCCTTCGCGCATGTCGTCGCACGCAGTCTGCAACACAGAGCGGCAGTCGCTGCCGGTGCCCAATTGTCAGAAGCTGGCCTGCTGCTCGCGGACGGATCGTTGAATCAGCCAGCCGTGCTTTACGGTCTGTCAGCGCCGCGGCCGCGGCAGCGCTGGCTAGGCAACCTGCTGCGCTATGGACTCCAGGCGCCCGCAAGTCCGCTCGCCACACCCGTGGTCATCGGCCGCGACGGAAAAGCTGCGCTCGATCCGGAAACCGGCATGCCGCGGCAGGACAGCAGCAGCGCGTGGAGCGATCACCCGGATGGCAACGACCTGCTTTCTGGTGGTGCTGCGGCCCAAATGCCTGCCGCAGGATTGCGGCGGCTGTACAGCGATATCTCGAGCGACGTGCTGACTTCAGCCAGAAATAGCCTGGTTTCTGGCAATGCGGCATTCAACGCGCGACTCCTGGGTCTGGGTCCGCAGGATCAGGAAAATCCGGACACTGTAATTTCCTGGCTGTTGAATCAACGCGATCTCGGCGATCCGGGCCAGCATGCACCGTCGACTGTAAGCGATGCCGGCGACGGTACCCACACCGTATTTCTCGCGACGCATGACGGCCTATTGCATGCATTCGACGGCGATACGGGCGTCGAGCGCTGGGCATTCATTCCCAGACAGCTGCTACCGCGCCTGCCGCAACTCATGCGCGATGAGGAAACCATCATCAGAAGCCACGGCATCGATGGAGCGCTGCTCCTGCATCGCTACGATCCCAATGGAGATGGACAAATTGATGTATCGGCTGGCGAGCACCTGTGGCTGATATTTGGGCTTGGCCGCGGCGGCAGTGGCTACTACGCACTGGATGTCGCGTCGTCGGACGAACCAAGATTGATGTGGTCCGTCGACTCGGCCGATCTTGGCGACGATGCCGAGAGCTGGCCGGAACCCGTCATATCCCGATTGACGATCAACGGCGCCGGCCAAACAAGCTCCTGGGTCGTCGTGCTGGCGGGTGGATACGACCGCGCCTTCGACTTCCCGTATTCACCCACGAGTACAGCCGGTGCATCGCTTTCCATTTTCGATGCCGCAAACGGGCGTCGGTTGTGGCGTGCCGCGGGCAACGCCGCATTGCAGCCCGACCTGCGGCTGCCAGAAATGACCGCAAGTCTTGCATCCGCACCCAGCATTCTCGATCTCGACGGTGATGGCAACGTAGATCGACTCTACTTTATTGACGTTGGCGGTGGCCTGTGGCGCATGGATCTGCGCAATGGGGCTGTAGCGGCAAATCTGGCGCAGGCCCGCCTGGTGGCGCGCCTTGGCGGCGAGGGCCAGCGTTGCTACTCAACACCCGACATCGCGATGGTCCGGGAATCCAGTGGCCTGCTGCCTGCGATCTCGATTGGCTCCGGCTGGTTAGCCAGGCCTCGCGATGCAAGCATCATCGACAGGTTTTACTCGATTCGCGATCGGGAGCCGGCCGGTACTACCCTGTTGGAAACGGACTTGCATGATGCAACGGATGGTCTGGCGGTAATGCCTGCAGGCGCTCCAGGCTGGTTTGTGCGACTGGAAGCACACGGCCCCGGTGAAAAAGTGATCGGCTCATCGCTGACCTTCGATCACCGCCTGCATTTTCTCACTTACCAGCCAGAAGCCGCGCCGGCGTCGGCTGTCTGCGGACCGCCGCAGGCGGTGCAGCGCCTGCGCACGCTCGATGTGCGAACCGGGATTCCTGCAAACCGGCTGAACCTGCCTGGAGATCCGGACGAGCGTGAATTGCCTGGCTCAGGCCTGCCTTCCGCGCTTCGTTTCGCATTTCCAGGGCCCTGGGAAGGCGCTTGCACTGACTGCCGCGCAAGACCATTCGGCCTGATCGGAACCGACATCTTCGATGCCGGATTTTCCAACGACCCCATCAGGACCTCATGGCGCAAATTGCCAATCGAACCGGATTCTCGCTGATCGAAGTGATGGTCGCGCTCGTGATCGTCGCGATCACCGCAACGTATGCACTTGCCTCATACCGACAGTACCTCGTGCGCAGCTACCGCCTCGAGGCCGTCCAAAGCCTGCTGTCCGCTGCGGCCGAGCAGGAAAAATTTTATCTGGCGCATGGGCGATACAGCGACCGGCTCGATACCGCCGTCGGAGACCAGCCGCCGGGCCTGCCCGTGGCTTCAATCACGCCCCATCGGCATTACGAGATGGCGATCGAGCTTGCCGATGCGAGCGTCTTTCGTCTGGTTTCAATGCCGATCGCGAACAGCGGCCAAGGGGACGACACGGAATGCAGGCGGTTTTCGATCGACGAGAGCGGTCGGCGTCAGGCTCACGATTCGGCGGGCAACGATTCGACAACTCGCTGCTGGTGATCGCATTAGATCGCTTGTGTCTTGGTCACCCCACGCAGCGTCTGCGGCAATCCGAAAACGACTTTTTCCTTGCGCCCGATGACTTCCACGCCCTCCTGCCCGCCCCACTCGCGCAGGCGCGCGACTACCTGTTGCACCAGCGTCTCCGGCGCCGAGGCGCCGGCGGTGACACCGACCACGCGCTGGTCTTCGAACCATTCGCGCTGCATGTCGTCGGCGCCATCCACGAGATAGCCCGGGATGCCGCGCGTGGTCGCAATTTCTCGCAGGCGATTGGAATTGGAACTCGACTGCGAGCCGACCACCACCAGTACGTCGCACCGCGCGACCAGTTGCTTGACCGCGTCCTGGCGATTCTGCGTGGCGTAGCAGATGTCTTCCCTGCGCGGACTCACGAGCGCCGGGAAGCGGGTACGCAGCGCCGCAACGATCCGCGCCGTGTCGTCCACCGAAAGCGTGGTCTGGGTGACGAGTGCAAGCTTGGCGGCATCGCGCACGGCAAGCTGCTCGGCATCCGCGACCGTCTCGACCAGGTGAATGCGCCCGCCATAAGAGGAATCGAAGCGCCCCATCGTCCCCTCCACTTCGGGGTGCCCGGCATGGCCGATCAGGATCACGTCGAGGCCGTCCTGCGCATAACGGCCGACTTCCATGTGGACCTTGGTGACCAATGGGCAGGTCGCGTCGAATACCGAGAGTTTCCGGCGCGCGGCTTCGATCTCCACCGCACTTGAGACACCGTGAGCACTGAAAATCAGCGTGGCGCCATCGGGTACAGCGTCAATCTCATCCACGAACACCGCGCCAAGGCCGCGCAGCCGGTCGACGACGAAGCGGTTGTGCACGACTTCATGACGGACATAGATGGGCGCGCCGAACAGCGCAATGGCGCGCTCGACGATGTCGATGGCGCGATCGACGCCCGCGCAGAATCCACGCGGGTTGGCGAGCAGGACTTTCATCCGGGCGGCACCTTGGTGCGACGCGTGTGCATCAGTGCGTCGATGACCAGCATGATGGCGCCGCTGGTGATCGCAATGTCGGCGACATTGAAGGCCGGGTAATACCAGCCCTGCCAGTGGAAATGCAGGAAATCCACGACGTGCCCCTGCGTGAGCCGGTCGATGCCATTGCCGATCGCTCCACCGAGAATCATCGCAAGCCCGATGGAGAGCCAGGGATTACCGCGCGCCGGCAGCGTGTAGAGCCACCAGATGATCGCGACGCTGATGGTCCCGGCAAGCCCGACAAAGAACCAGCGCTGCCAGCCGCCAGCCTGCGCCAGCAGGCTGAAGGCCGCGCCCGTATTGTGCAGCCGTGTCAGTTCCAGCATCGATCCGAGCGGCAGGACTTCGTAGAGTTCAAACTGGTTCACGATAAACCACTTGGTCAGCTGGTCGGCCGCCACGACGATCATGGAAAGCCACAGCCAAACGAGCGCGGTCGGCTTCGGAAAGCTATCGTCCTTCACGCGTAATGCCTCGTCTCGCCGTGACCATCCAGATTGCTGACACAGCGCGCGCAGATCTCCGGATGCCGCGGATCGACGCCCACGTCGGGCCGCCGGTGCCAGCAACGCGCGCACTTTGATGCATCCTGCACGCCGACCGTGATCCAGGCGCCGGTCTTTGCGACCGAGGTCGCCGGCACCGCTTCGACCGGCCGGTCGGCGGCGGGCAACAGCCGCGCCGAGGACGTGATCAGCACGAATCGCAGTTCGTCGCCGATGGCTGCCATACGGCGGTGCTGCACCTCGTCGAGATAGACGTCCACCGCGGCCTCCAGTGGCGCACCGAGCTTGCCTGCCGCACGCAGTAGCTCGAGTTCGCGCGAGACATCGGTCTTGAGCGCAATCACGGCATCCCAGTCAATCGATTTCGATGCATGGACCGCAGGCAACGCCCACCAGGTCGCGAGTAGAACGGATTCGTCGCGTGCGCCCGGCAGGTACTTCCAGATTTCCTCGGCAGTGAACGAGAGGATCGGTGCGAGCCAGCGCACCATCGCCTCGGCAATGTGGTACATCGCTGTCTGCGCGGAACGCCGCGCGGGACTCGTCGCCCCCATCGTGTAGAGGCGGTCCTTCAGTATGTCCAGCCAGAACGCGCCGAGCTCGATCACGCAGAAGCCGTGCACCTTCTGGTAGACCAGGTGGAAGTCATATTCGCGGTACGCCTTGATGACTTCCTCCTGAAGTGCGCCGGCGCGCGCAAGTGTCCAGCGGTCAATCTCCAGCAACTGCTCGACCGGCAGCGCGTCGCGCGCCGGATCGAAGCCCGCCAGGTTGCCCAGCAGGAATCGCACGGTATTGCGCATGCGCCGGTAGCTGTCCGACATGCGCTTCAGGATCTCGTCGGAGACATTCATCTCCGAGCTGTAGTCGGTCGCAGCCACCCACAGCCGCAAGACGTCGGCGCCGAGCGTGCTCATGACTTTCTGCGGCGCCACCACATTGCCGAGCGACTTCGACATCTTGCGGCCCTTGTCATCCACGGCGAAACCGTGCGTGACGACCTGCCGATAGGGCGGAACGCCGCGGCCTGCAACAGAAGCGAGCAAGGAGCTGTGAAACCAGCCGCGATGCTGATCGGAGCCTTCGAGGTACACATCCACCGGAAATGGAATGACATCCGGACGCAACGCCGGCAGGCAATGGTGCACGACACCGGAGTCGAGCCACACGTCCATGACGTCGTCGCATTTCTCGTAGACGAGTGACTCGTCGCCGAGCAGCTGGCGCGGATTCAGCGCGAACCAGGCCTCGATACCGCCGTCCTCGACCAGCTTCGCGACCCGCTCCAGCAGTTCCGGCGTCTGCGGGTGCGGCTCGCCCGTCTCCTGGTGCACGAACATGGCGAGCGGCACGCCCCAGGCGCGCTGGCGCGAGATGCACCAGTCCGGGCGCGTCTCGATCATGCTGGTCATGCGCTGCTCGCCCCAGTCCGGGACCCAGCTCACCTTGCGGATTCCTGCGAGCGCATCGCGCCGCAGGCCTTCCTTTTCCATGCTCAGGAACCATTGCGGCGTCGCGCGGAAAATCACGGGCGACTTGTGGCGCCAACAATGCGGATAGCTGTGCCAGTAGGGCTCGTGATGGATCAGGCGGCCTGCGTTCTGCAGCGTGCCGATGATCGCTGCATTGGCGTCGAAGACCGACTGCCCCTCGAACAGCGGTGTACCGGCGACGAATCGTCCGTCGGCCCCGACCGGATTGTCGATCGGCAGGCCGTATTTGCGGCCCATCTCATAGTCGTCGGCGCCATGACCCGGCGCCGTGTGCACGGCCCCGGTGCCGGTCTCGAGCGTCACGTGCCCGCCCAGGATCACCGGTACCTCGCGTTCGTAAAACGGATGCTCGAGCCGCAATCCCTCGAGCGTTTCGCCCTTGGTCTTCGCAAACACGCGACTCGCGGTCGCGCCGATGCGCGCGGCGACTGCGGCAGCGAGGCCCTCGGCGACCACCATGCGCTCGACGCCTGACGGCCTGTCGAATTCCACCAGCACATAATCGAATATCGGGTGCAGGCACACGGCCTGGTTCGCCGGCAGCGTCCAGGGAGTCGTGGTCCAGATCGCGACCGAGGCATCCGCGAGATCGCTGCCTGTGAGCCCGAAGCGGCGCGCGGCATCGAGCGGATCCATGATTTTGAAGCGCACGTCCACCGACGGCGAGGTGTGCTCTTCGTACTCGACCTCAGCTTCCGCGAGCGACGAGCGGCAGTCCAGGCACCAGTGAACCGGCTTGAAGCCGCGCACCAGGTGGCCGCGGCGGATGATGGCGGCAAAGGCGCGCAGCTGCTCCGCCTCGTAGCGCGCTGCCATCGTGAGATAAGGATTATTCCAGTCGCCGATGACGCCGAGGCGCTGAAAATCGACACGCTGCAGTTCCATCTGGCTCGCGGCGAATTCACGGCAGGCCTTACGGAAGGCATTGGCATCCAGCTTCTGGCCCACGCGTCCATGCTTCTTCTCAACCTGCTGCTCGATCGGCAGGCCATGGCAGTCCCACCCCGGCACATAGGGCGAGTCGTAGCCGTCGAGTGAGCGCGACTTGACGATGATGTCTTTCAGGATCTTGTTGACCGCATGACCGATGTGGATCACGCCGTTGGCATAGGGCGGGCCGTCCAGCAGCACGAACTTCGGGCGCCCCGCGAATTGCTGGCGCTGTTTTCCGTAGATGTCGTTGCGATGCCAGGACTCCACGTATTCCGGTTCGCGACGCGCGAGATCCGCCTTCATCGGGAAGTCGGTGTTCGGCAGGTTGATGGTCGACTTGTAGTCCACTTCTATCCCCTGCCGCCGAGCAACTCGCGCGCCTGGCTCGCATCCCGGCTAATCTGCGCAACCATCGTCGCAAGGTCCGGATAATGCTCTTCATCGCGCAGCTTCGCGATGAAATCGACCATGAGCCGTTGTCCGTAAAGATCGCCGTCGAAATCGAAAAGATGAACCTCGAGAAGCATCTCGACACCGCCGACCGTGGGCCGGGTGCCCACCGCGGCTACACCCGGATGGCGGTCGAGGCCAGCCCCGGATACGCGTGCGGCGAAAACGCCCGCCACCGGCGAGACACGGCGGTACAGCCTGATATTTGCGGTCGGGAAACCGATCTTCCTGCCCAGATGCATTCCCTCAATCACGAGACCGGGAATGCCGTA
>SHZN01000053.1 GCA_009692245.1 Gammaproteobacteria bacterium | reverse complement strand
CCAGGTCCGCCGGCTGCGGGTGATTCGCGGACGGCTGGAGCTTTCGGCTGTCGAGGCCGGCGCTGATTTCGGCCTACGCGTGCACCGGCTTATCTGGCGTCGAGTCACCCGGGCATGACGCGAGCGGCCGAATATTTCGCGAAACACCAGGCGTTGCTGGACAGTGCGCGTGAGGCTTGTCGCACGCGAGGTTGGTTCAGTCCGTTTCCCGAAACGCTGGACAAGTACCCGGATGCGGTTACGGCCCGCGCAACGGGCCAGGCCGCCTTCGAAGCGCAGCTCGGGCACGACTTCGAGCTCCCACAGCCGGGCGTTACTAAGCGGATTGGCATCGAAGTCTCGCCCTACACGCAGGAGCTCCTCGGGATCCGCTATCCGCTCGCCGAGGTGGACGCATTATTCGAGGCCGCACGCCGCGCAATCCCACGCTGGCGCGACGCCGGGCCGCATCAACGCGTCGGAGTCTGCCTCGAAATCACGGATCGCCTGTATCGGCGGATGTTCGAGCTCGCGTACGCGGTCATGCACACGACGGGCCAGAGTGTGGCCATGAGCTATGCCGGCAGCGGCACGAATGCGCTGGATCGGGGACTCGAAGCTCTCGCCTACGCGTGGGACGCGATGGCGGCTGTGCCTGAGGAAGCGCTTTGGTCGCGACAATTCGGCAGCACGACGATCAACCTGAAGAAACGCTTTCGGTTGGAGCCGCGGGGCGTGGCGATCTGCTTTTGCTGCGCGACGTTTCCGACCTGGAATGCGCTGCCATCGATCTACGCGAACCTCGCGACCGGCAACGCCGTCATCGTCAAGCCGCATCCGACCTGTGTATTGCCGATGGCGTTGATCGTCCGCGAATGTCGCGATGTCCTGGCCGAGGCCGGCTTCGATGCCAATCTCGTGACGCTCGCCATTGACACGCCGGACGCGCCGCTCGGCAAGCGGCTGGTCAAGCATCCATCGGCCGCGATCATCGATTTCACTGGCAGCGCGCAGTTCGGTCGCTGGATCGAGTGCAATGCGCATCCGGCCCTATGCTTCACGGAAACCTCCGGCGTCAATACGGTCGTCATCGATTCGATGGACGAGCTCGCGCCCGTCGCCCGCAGTCTGGCGACAACCCTCAGCCTGTTCTCGGCGCAGATGTGCACGTCACCGCAGAATCTTTACGTCCCAGTCCATGGCATGTCGGCTGGTGCTGCGCCGCTGTCGGTCGACGATTTCACAGGCGCGCTTATCGAGCAGATGAACAACATCGCCGGCGACGCGAAGCGCGCTGCTGCGGTACTCGCGACTTTGCAGGCCGGGTCAACCGCGACGCTTATTGACCGCGTCACCGAGCAGGGCAGACGGGCCGGTCGCATTTTGCGGGAGTCCGCGCCCTATGCCCATCCGGAGTATCCGCAGGCGAGGACGCGCAGCCCCGTGGTCATCCAACTGGATCCGCAGCATCGCGAAATGTATGCGGAGGAGCGCTTCGGTCCGATCGTGTTCGTGATTCCCGTGGCGTCACGCGAGGAAGCGCTCGCGCGGGCGACGGACGACGTGCGTCACGCCGGCGGCATCACAGCTTTCGCCTACTCGAGGGATCCGGAGTTCGTGGAGCGCGTCGAGAACGCCTATGCGGAAGTCGGCGCGAACCTGACCTGCAACTTGATCGGCCCGATGCCGCTCAATTTCGCGGCGGCCTACAGCGATTTCCATGTCTCCGGTCTGAATCCGGCGGGCAACGCCACGCTGACAGCACCGTCATTCGTGGCGAGCCGGTTCCGTGTCGTGCAGTCGCGGTCGCCCGAGGGCCCGCGCACGCCCTGATCGACCGGCTCCGCGCTTCAGGAATGCCGAAGGTGTAGCGCACGCTGACCTGTTCCAGTGCATGGCGCGCCAGAAATGCCGCAGTTTGGTGCATGGAGTCTCCTCGCCGGTCAGGCGGTCATGGCTGCATTTTTATGCAGCTATGCAGCATTGACCAACATAATTGTACCTGTATGCTGCGGAAGGCGACCCGGGAGCCTTCCGATGACCGACGAAAGTACGGGCGCGTCACGCGGCCTGCACAGGGACGAGTTTGAGCGCGATAGTTGCGGCTTCGGACTGATCGCGAATCTCGACGACCAGCCCAGCCACCAGATTGTCGCGACGGCAATCGTCGCGATCTCGCGCCTGACGCATCGCGGCGCAGTTGCCGCTGACGGCAAGACGGGCGATGGCTGCGGTCTGCTCCTGAAGAAGCCGTCATCCTTCCTGCGCACGATCGCCAGTGAAACCGGCATCAGTCTCGCCGACCGCTTCGCTGCCGGCATCGCTTTCCTGTCCCGATCCGGGGAAACGGCTGCGCGCTCGAAGGCGGCGCTCGAAGAACAGCTCGCTCGCGAAGGCCTACAGGTGGCGGGCTGGCGCAGCGTGCCGACCGACGCGTCGGCCTGCGGCGCCGAGGCTATGAAGACATTGCCGGTAATGGAGATGGTCTTCGTCAACTGCCGCGAGAACATCGACGAGGCCGCGTTCAATCGCCGGCTGTTCCTCGCGCGGCGGCGCGCGGAAAAGGCGCTCGAAAACAGCGACCCGGTTTTCTACATGCCGTCGTTGTCGTCCTCGACGCTGGTCTACAAGGGCATGGTGATGCCGGCCATGCTGCCGCGCTTTTTCCCGGACCTTGCCGACCCGCGCCTCGAGACATCGGTCGCGCTGTTTCACCAGCGCTTCTCGACCAATACGCTGCCGCAGTGGCGCCTGGCGCATCCGTACCGCTTTATCGCGCATAACGGCGAGATCAACACGATCCAGGGAAACCGCAGCTGGGCCATCGCGCGCGGCCCGCTGTTCCGCTCGCCGTTGTTGCCCGATCTCTCGGACATCCAGCCGCTGGTGTCGCAATCGGGTTCCGACTCCCAGAGCCTCGACAACATGCTCGAAGTCCTGCTGATGGGCGGCCTCGACATCATGCACGCCTTGCGGCTCCTGATTCCGCCGGCGTGGCAGAACGTCGATTACATGGACCCGGACCTGCGCGCGTTCTACGAATTCTATTCCGCGCACATCGAGCCCTGGGACGGTCCGGCCGGCGTCGTCATATTGGATGGCCGTTACGCTGGCTGCGCGCTTGACCGCAATGGCTTGAGGCCCGCGCGCTGGGTCATTACCCGGGATCGCCTGCTGACGATCGCCTCGGAGACCGGCGTCTGGGACTACCAGCCACAGGACGTCGTCAGCAAGGGCCGGCTCGGACCGGGCGAAATGCTGCTGCTCGACCTTCGCTCGGGTGAGTTGCTGGACACGCGGCACATCGACGAGATGCTCAAAGCCCGCTACCCGTACCGCAACTGGCTCAAGAGGGGCGTCCACTATCTCGAACAGGACCTGATCGATCCCAGGCTCGCCGCTGAGCCGATGGACCACGACACGCTTGAGCTCTACCAGAAGATGTTCAACGTCACGGTCGAAGAACGAGACGAAATCATCCGCGTGCTGGCCGAGGACGAGAGCGAAGCGGTCAGCTCCATGGGCGACGACGCGCCCATGCCCGTGATGTCGCACCGCGTGCGCCCGTTGTATGACTACTTCCGCCAGCAGTTCGCGCAGGTGACCAACCCGCCGATCGACCCGATCCGCGAAGCGATCGTGATGTCGCTGCAGACTTATATCGCGCCCGAGATCAATGTCTTCACGCCGACGCCGGAACACGCCCGGCACATCGTGCTGAACTCGCCGGTGCTGTCGCAACGCAAGCTGCGGCAGATCCTCGCCATGCAGGACTTCGGCGTCACCCACGAATTCGTGGACCTGCAGTTCGATCCGGCCGAGGGCCTCGAGAATGCCATCCGGCGCATCTGCGACCAGGCCGAGCAGGCCGTGCGCTCGGGCAAACTGGTCGTGCTGTTGTCGGATCGCTATCTGGTGCGCGGCCGCATTCCAATGCATGCGTTGCTCGCGACCGGCGCCGTGCACAGCCATCTGGTGCGGACAGGGTTGCGCTGTCGCTGCAATATCCTCGTGGAGACAGGTACTGCCCGCGACTCCCACCATTTCGCCTGCCTGATCGGCTATGGCGCGACGGCCGTCTATCCCTACCTGGCATATCAGACGCTGTTTGACCTGTTGAAGAAGGGCCTGGTCAAGATGGACCCGCAGATGCGTCGCGAACTCGGACGCAGTTACCGGCGTGGGGTCTGCAAGGGTCTCTTCAAGGTGATGTCCAAGATGGGCATCTCGACAATCATGAGTTACCGCGGCACGCAGCTGTTTGAAATCGTCGGCCTTGCGGATCCGGTCGTCGAGTTGTGCTTCACCGGCACGGTCAGCCGGATCCAGGGCGCGGACTTCGACGACTTGATCGAAGACCAGCAAGCACTTGCGGAACAGGCCTTCGATCTGCGCGTCCCGCTCGACCAGGGCGGCACGCACAAGTACGTGCATGGCGGCGAGTACCACATGTACAACCCCGACGTCGTCACGACGCTGCAGGCGGCTGTTACGTCGAACGACTACGGGCGCTATCGTGAGTTTTCGGCGCTGGTCAATGAACGGCCGGCATCCTGCCTGCGTGACCTGTTCCGGTTGTGCGCAGATGCGACCGCCGTGCCGATCGACGAAGTCGAGCCCATCGAGGCTATCCTGCGGCGCTTCGATACCGCCGGCATGTCACTCGGCGCGCTGTCACCCGAGGCGCACGAGGCGCTCGCGATCGCAATGAACCGGCTCGGCGCGCGTTCGAACTCCGGTGAGGGCGGCGAGGACCCGGCGCGCTATGGCACTGAGCGCAACTCGAAGATCAAGCAGGTCGCCTCGGGGCGCTTTGGCGTCACGCCGGAGTACCTCGTCAATGCCGAGGTGCTGCAGATCAAGATCGCGCAGGGCGCGAAACCGGGCGAGGGTGGGCAACTGCCCGGTCACAAGGTCAACGAGATGATCGCCAGGCTGCGCTTCGCGCGCCCGGGGGTGGGGCTGATTTCCCCGCCGCCGCACCACGACATCTACTCGATCGAGGATCTCGCGCAACTCATTTTCGACCTGAAGCAGGTCAATCCGCAGGCGCTGGTGTCGGTCAAGCTGGTCGCTGAACCCGGCGTCGGCACGGTCGCAGCCGGAGTCGCAAAGGCCTATGCGGACCTGATCACGATTTCGGGTCACGACGGCGGCACGGGCGCCTCGCCGATCAGCTCCATAAAGTACGCGGGCACGCCCTGGGAGCTGGGTCTTTCGGAGACCCACCAGACGCTGCGAATGCACGGGTTGCGGCACCGCGTGCGCCTGCAGGCCGACGGCGGGCTGAAGACCGGCCTCGACGTCATCAAGGCGGCGATCATCGGCGCCGAAAGCTTCGGTTTCGGCACGGCGCCACTGGTGGCGCTCGGTTGCAAGTTCCTGCGCGTCTGTCACCTCAACAACTGCACGACCGGCGTTGCTACCCAGCATGAAGTGTTGCGCAAGAAGCATTTCCTCGGGCTGCCAGCAATGGTCGAGATTTACTTCCGCTTCGTCGCCATGGAATGCCGCGAGCTGATGGCGGTGCTCGGGGTGCGGAGCCTCGAAGAACTGATCGGTCGCACGGGTCTGCTGACCATCGTCGAGGGCGAGACCGGGCGCCAGCGCAAACTGGACCTGCGCCCGATCCTGTCCACCGCCGGGGTCGCCGACGACTCCCCGCAGTATTGCCTGGAGGCGCGCAATGAGCCCTTCGATCGCGGCGAACTGGCGGAGCGGATGCTGCTGGACATGAAGCCGGCGATCGATGCGAAGTCGGGCGGCACGTTCGAGTACAGGTTGCAGAATCGGGATCGCGCAATCGGCGCGCGCGTTTCCGGCGAGGTTGCGCGCCGCCACGGCGACTACGGGATGATCGACGCACCGATCACCATCAGGTTCCGGGGCAACGCGGGCCAGAGCTTTGGCGCCTGGAATGCCGGTGGCCTTCACCTGCACCTCGAAGGCGATGCCAACGACTACGTCGGCAAGGGTATGGCGGCCGGCAAGATCGTGCTCGCGCCACCCACCGGGTCTTCGTTCGTGTCCCGCGAGACGCCGATCATGGGCAACACCTGCCTGTACGGTGCGACAGGCGGCGAGCTGTACGCCGCGGGCACCGCAGGCGTGCGCTTCGCCGTACGCAATTCCGGGGCCATCGCAGTCGTCGAAGGCGCCGGCGATCACTGCTGCGAGTACATGACTGGCGGTGTCGTCGTCGTCCTGGGCCGCACAGGCGTCAACTTCGGAGCGGGGTTCACCGGCGGCTTTGCCTACGTGCTGGACGTCGATCGCGGCTTCGTCGATCGCTATAACCACGAGCTCGTGGACATCCACCGGATCCAGACGGAGGGCATGGAGATTCACCTCCTGCACCTTCGTGGACTGATCCTGCGCCACAAGCAGGAGACCGATAGTGTCTGGGCGCGCGAGATCATGAACGACTTCCGCACATTCACCCCGAAGTTCTGGCTCGTAAAGCCAAAAGCGGCTGCCGTGGATTCGCTGATCGAGAGTCTGCGCAGGGCGGCATGATCGAACGCACGCTGCAGTTCATGGAGATCCCGCGCCGCAATCCGGACAAGCTGCCGGTTGCCGATCGCCTCGCTGGCTATGCCGAGATCTACGGACGCTACGACGCTACGTCAACCGCCGAACAAGCCGGGCGCTGCATCTCCTGCGGCAATCCCTACTGCGAATGGAAATGTCCGGTCCACAACTACATCCCTAACTGGCTGAACCTGATCGCCGAGGGCAAGCTGTTCGAAGCGGCAGAGTTGTCGCATCGGACGAACTCACTGCCCGAGGTTTGTGGTCGTATCTGCCCGCAAGATCGCCTGTGTGAGGGCGCCTGCACTTTGAATGACGGGCACGGCGCCGTGTCGATTGGCGCGATAGAGAAATACATCACCGACGAGGCGCTGCGCCAGGGCTGGAAGCCAGATCTCTCGGCAGTCCGGCCTACCGGAAAGAAAGTCGCGGTGGTCGGCGCGGGCCCGGCGGGGCTGGGCTGCGCCGATATCCTGGTGCGCAACGGCGTGCACCCGGTCGTCTACGACCGCTACGCCCGTGTCGGCGGACTGCTGACTTTCGGCATACCGCCGTTCAAGCTCGAGAAGGAGGTCGTCGAGCGTCGGCGCGAACTGATGGAAGGCATGGGCGTCGAGTTTCGTCTCGGCGTCGAAATCGGGCGTGACCTGCCATTCGACGAGCTCGTTGCCGGGCACGATGCCGTGTTTCTCGGCACCGGGGCCTATGCAAACGTGCGCGGCGAATTCCCGGGTGAAGACCTGCCGGGCGTTCATGAAGCGCTGCCTTATCTGGTGGCCAGCATCAATCGCCTGCTGGGCCTGCCTGCGGAGGGCTACGTGGACCTGCGCGAGCAGCGTGTCGTCGTGCTGGGCGGCGGCGACACGAGCATGGATTGCATCCGCACCGCGCTGCGCCAGGGTGCTGCGAGTGTCACCTGCACCTACCGGCGCGACGAACCCAACATGCCCGGATCGCGGCGCGATTTCCACAATAGCCGCGAGGAGGGCTGTGAATTTCTGTTCAATCGTCAGCCGGTCGGCCTCGTCGGCGACGGGCGCGTCGCGGGCGTGCGGGTCGTCCAGACGCGGCTCGGCGCGCCGGATGTTCGCGGCCGCCGCCAGGTCGAGGAAGTTCCGGGCAGTGAGGAGTTGATCGATGCGGATGCGGTGATCGTCGCCTTCGGATTCAGGCCGAGCCCGCCTTCCTGGTGCGCGGGATCCGACATCCGGCTGCACCCGGACGGGCGCGTGCGCATCTCGGCCGATGCGCGACGGCCAGGCCAGACCAGCCATCCGAAGGTGTTCGCCGGCGGGGACATGATTCGCGGCGCGGACCTGGTCGTCACCGCGGTGTTCGACGGCCGCGAGGCGGCGCGCGGGATCCTGGATTTTCTGGATGTGTGAGCACGAGGCCTGGCGCCATCGGCGCCAGGCCCCAGCGAGGCATCAACTGTCGATCATTCGCCAGTCGCCTTCGCCGTAGCGGCAGGCGCTGCCATGCCTGGTGCTCTTGCGGCCATCTGATTCGCGCACCAGCGCAAATCTGCGGCAGACGCGATCTTCGCGTTCGAATCGGCCCTCAGGCGACAGCGTGTAGGACATTCCCGCGCGAGCGCCGTCCCAATGAACCCGGTGTCCATCATCGAGCAATTCCAACGAATGGCCGAAGCAGGCATGGTCGTTGCGATCCATGTCCTCCCCGATCTCATGACCGATGATCGCACCGATCGTCGCGCCGGCAAGTATCGCGATCACTCGGTTGTCGTCGCTGCCGACCGTCGAGCCGACCGCCCCACCGACGACGGCGCCGAGTACGGTGCCGACGCGATCGCGGTCGCAACGGCCCTCGCGGATGCCGTAGTCATCTTGCCAGCGATGGCCCGTGTAGCCGACATAGTAAGGGTCGTGCTTCGCACGCCAGCCGTGGGCCGGGGCATGCGACGGCGGATCGGCAAGTGCGAGTGGGGCACTCATGACCGTTGATATCAAGCAAGCCATCGTGGCGGCCAGCATTCTGCAATGGCTGAACATGGGGTTTCTCCTCGCGTTGCCCGCGACAAGGGGACGCAGGCTCGGGCACAGTCTAGTGCGGGAGCGGCTGCACCAATGCTGAATGGCGCTGCAATCGGCCGGTTTTGTGACCGGCCGCACGAGTCAGGCCGGATCGGCCTAGAACGCGTTGATGCCCGTCAGCGCGCGACCGATCGTGAGCTGATGGATCGTCTCCGTGCCTTCGTAGGTAATCACGCTCTCCAGATTGAGTGCGTGACGTATCGGCACGTACTCGGCACTGATCCCTGCGCCGCCCAGCATGTCGCGCGCGTCACGCGCGATGTCGATGGCCATGCGGCAGTTGTTCCACTTGGCGAGCGACACCTGCGCCGGCTGCATGCGGCCGGCATCCTTCAACCGTCCAAGCTGCAATGACATCAGTTGCGCACCGGTGATGCCACGCGCCATCTGGGCAAGCCGTATCTGGATCGCCTGGTTCGCGGCCAGAGGACGACTGAACAGGATCCGCGAGTGCGTGTAGTCGAGCAACTGGGCGAGGCAGGCCTGCGCCGCGCCGATGACACCCCAGGTGATGCCAAAGCGCGCCTGCGTGAGGCAGGACAACGGCGCTTTCAGGCCGATCGTGCTGCCCGGAAGCATGTTCGCCTCCGGCACCACGACATCCTCCAGGTACAACGCACCCGTGGACGAGGCGCGCAGCGAGAACTTGCGCTCGATCTCGAGTGCTGCGAATCCGCGCGTGCCTTTCTCGACGATGAATCCGCGAATGCCTTCCTCGGTCCTCGCCCAGACGATTGCGAGATCCGCAATCGGCGCATTCGTGATCCACATCTTTGCGCCATTCAGCACCCAGTCCTTGCCGCGCCGCTTTGCATGCGTCTTCATGTTGCCGGGATCAGAGCCGCCGTGCGGCTCGGTCAGGCCGAAGCAGCCGATCAGCTCGCCGGTCGCCATGCGCGGCAGGAACCTGTCCTTCTGCGCATCGCTGCCGTAGGCATGGATCGGGTACATGCAAAGGCTCGACTGGACGGAAACGAAACTGCGTATTCCCGAATCGCCACGCTCGAGCTCCTGACATATGAGGCCATAGGACACGGCGTTCATGCCGGCACAGCCGTAACCCGTCAGCGAGCTACCGAGCAGGCCCAGCGCGGCGATCTCGGGCACGAGCTCGCGCGGAAAGTGGTGTTCCTCGAAATGTTTCTGGATGACCGGCAGGACCTTGTCGTCCACAAGGCGCGCCACGGAATCCTGGACCATGCGCTCCTCATCGCTGAGGGCGCCACGGATGTCGAAGAGGTCGAGCGAGTCGAGGTCCGCGGGCATCAACCTGCCTGCATGCCGAGGCGCGCCATCAGGTCCTGGGCCATGGATTCGACATCGCGGGCCTTCGTGACAGCGGAATCCAGATCGCCGGCCGTGAATGCCGCGCTGGCCTCGTCCCAGGCGCCCCTGGCGCTTCCAAGGGCTGCATTGGCCTCATTGAGCAGCTGCTTGTCCAGGCCCTTCGGCAACTTGCGCATCTTGCCGAGTTCACCGAGCCGGGTCTCGATGCCGGCGACGATTCCCGGGAGGCGGCCGGACAGTTGCGTCCATTCCATGTTGAGTTCGGCGAGCCGCTTCTGCTTCGCCTCGGCCGATGCCTTGGCGAGTTCTTCGGCATGCGCGGGCACGTCCTTCACCGCGGCGATGGCATCCGCGTAGCGTTCCTCGTCGAAGGCCTTGCGGGCAGTTTCCAGCTCCGTCTTCACTTCGGCATAACGCTCCGGCACGTATTTCTGGGCGTCCTCGTAAACCGCTTCGAGTGCGCCCTCGGCGGCGTCGATTGCCTCAGCTGCGGGGTCCTTCTGTGAACATCCCCCAGCCAGGAACACGATTGCCGCCAGCGCAGCGAGTCGGATTTTCAGGTTCACGCGTCTCTCCTCACGAGCCCTTTACGCCAAGCGTGTCCATCACGCCAGCGATCGCGGTCCTCGCTTCGCTCGCGGTCGCGACCGTGGATTCGAAATTCGCAGCATCAACGGCCTCGGCGGCCTTGCTCCAGGAAGCCCGGGCGTCGTCGTAGGTCGCGACGAGCGCGTTGTAGGCGTCGCGATCCATGTCCTTTGGTGGCCGGCCAGCCTGGGAGGAGATTTTCTTGTCGACCGCCGCGAGCATGGCTGGCATCGTTTTGACGAGATTTTCCCACACCGATTCCAGCTCGACCTTCATCTGGGCCTTGCGGATCTGGCTGTCCGCGACCGCGCGGCGCAACGTGTCAACGATCGCGGGGGCTCCCGAAACCACGTCTCCGTAATCTTCTTTCGCAAGCCTTTCGCGAAGCGAGGTGACACTGGCGCTAATCTCTTCGTAGCGCTCCGGCACGTATTTCTGCAGCATGGCGCCGGACCCCTCGAGGGACTTCTCGATGGCGGCGATCGCCTGCTCGGCGGGCTCCTTCTGGCTTGCGCAGCCTGCCAGCCCCACAAGGCCGACGGCGAGTGCCGCGAGCGTAATTGCGCTACGTTTGAACATCATCGGGCTTCCCCTTGAGTTGGTTGCATTGCCGGTCGGCGCCCTTGCCAGCCAGTGCACAAGGGTACCACCGTCCGGGGCCCGTCAGGCCGCTGGGCGAGTCCGGCCATGGCGGTCGAGCGCGTCGGTCATTACCATGCCGCGGACGCCGCGCCGGTCGCGGGGAGGCGGAATGTGAAGATTCCAGAGATCCTGATGATCGAGACCGTGCATCAGCCCGGGAGCCTGGCACGCGTGCTGCAGGTCATCGCCGAGGCCGGTCTCGCGATCGATCACCTGCAGTCAGTGCGGCGTGAACAGGGCCGGACGCTCTGGGAAATCACGCTGGAAATGGACGAGGAGGCGGACCGCAGCCTCTATGCCCGGATCGACGAATTGCCGATCGCGCACTTCGTCGGAAAGTCCGACCGGGTCTTCGACCGGCATCGGGGCGGCAAGATCAAGACGGTTCCGACGATCACGATCAACAGCCAGCAGGTGCTGCGCGACATCTACACGCCGGGTGTCGCGAGGGTTTGCATGGCAATTTAGAAGGACCCCGAACAGGCCTTCCAGTACACGGCCATCGGCAACACCGTGGCGATCGTCACCAACGGAACCGCGGTGCTGGGGCTTGGCCATATCGGCGCGCTCGCCGGATTGCCGGTGATGGAAGGCAAGGCAGCGCTCTTTGCCACGCTTGTGGACATCAATGCGGTGCCGATCCTTCTCGAAGAGACGGATCCAATTCGCTGTGTCGACCACATTGCGGCGATCGCCGGCGGTTTCGGAGCGATCCAGCTCGAGGATTT
>SHZN01000052.1 GCA_009692245.1 Gammaproteobacteria bacterium | reverse complement strand
CAAGGCAAGCCTTGCATTGAACGAGGCAATCGAGACCTTCCGCGACGACGCTGACATGCGTGTCGGAATCATCACCGGCGCGGGCGAGCGCTTCTTTTCTCCCGGCTGGGACCTGAAGGCTGCCGCAGCCGGCGAGGCCTCGGCGGAAGACTGGGGACCGGGCGGATTCGGCGGGCTGAATCATCCGCGGAATCTCAACAAGCCGATGATGGCTGCGGTCAATGGCATTGCCTGCGGCGGCGGTTTTGAGATCGTGCTGGGCACCGACCTCATCGTCATGGAAGAGCACGCAAGATTCGCATTGCCGGAAATCAATGTCGGCGTGCTGGCAGATGCGGGTTCAATTAAGTTGCGCCGGCGCATTCCGTATCATGTTGCGGTAGACATGCTGTTGACAGGCCGCTGGCTGGATGCGAAAGAGTCGCTACAGTGGGGACTCGCGAATCATGTGGTGCCAAAAGGGCAGGCGTTGACCAAGGCACGTGAAATCGCCCGGCAAATAGCCGAAGGGCCGCCGTTGCTGTTTCCTGCCATCAAGCAACTGCTGCGCCACTCGGAAATGATTGCGGAACACGAAGCCTTCACGCTGCACGATTCGCTCGACCTGGTGCAAAGGGTGGTGCGATCCGAGGATCTCAAGGAAGGCACGCGTGCCTTCACCGAGAAACGCAAGCCGCGCTGGACCGGTCGTTAGAACCGGCCACCGGGCCGGTGGTCAGGTTCAGCCGCCGAGTGGGCGCAGCAGGGCGCGCGAAATGATGTGACGCTGCACCTCGCTGGTGCCTTCCCAGATACGTTCGATGCGCGCATCGCGCCAGATACGTTCGAGCGGCAGGTCCGACATCAGGCCCATGCCGCCATGTATTTGCAGGGCCTGGTCCGCAACCATGGCCAGCATCTCGGTCGCTTTCAATTTGGCCATCGCCATGTCGAGATCCGTTGCAATTTTCTGATCGTGCTTCCAGGCAGCTTCCATCACCATGAGCTCTGCTGCCCGCAACTCCATGGCCATGTCCGCGAGTTTGAAGCTGACACCCTGAAATTTGCCGATCTGTTGTCCGAACTGAACACGTTGGACCGCCCAGGACTTGGCAAGATCCAGGGCCCGTTCGGCCCGGCCCAGGCAGGTGGCTGCGACCTGGAGTCTCGTGGCGCTGAGCCAGCTGTTGGCCACTTCCAGCCCCTGGTGCAGCTCGCCGAGTATCGCAGCGGCCGGCACACGGCAATTGTCGAACTCCAGAATGCAGTTGTTGTAGCCGCGGTGCGAAACGTTGCGATAACCCTCGCGCACCGCAAATCCTGGGTGGCCCTTGTCGACCAGGAACGCGGTAAGCCGCGCCCGCGGCCCTCTTGGGCTCGCCTCGGTACTCGTGGCGGCGAATACGATGACAAAGTCGGCGTAATCGGCATGGCTGATGAAATGCTTGGATCCGTTGATGACGAAGCTGTCGCCGCTTGGCACCGCGCTGGTCCTGATGGAACGCAGGTCCGAGCCCGCGCCCGGTTCGGTCAATGCCAGGCAGTCCATTTTCTCGCCGCGCACGCAGGGCAACAGGTAACGTTCACGCTGCTCGCCGACACAGGCGAGCAGGATGTTGGACGGTCGTGCGACACAGGTGTAATGCAGCGCGTAATTGGCGCGGCCCAGTTCCTTTTCGTACAGGACCCAGGTCAGGGTATCAAGACCACCGCCGCCCAGTTCCGCCGGCATGTTGGCGGCGTAGAGGCCCGCCGCAATGGCCTTGGCCTTCAGTTCGCGACGCAATTCGTCGCGCAACACGCCGGTGTTCTCGATTTCCTGTTCGTGCGGATAAAGCTCCCGCTCGACGAATCGTCTGGTCGATTCGACTATCAGCTGCTGCTCATCGGTCAGCGAGAAATCCATGATCGCTCCCTCTGTCAGCTGGTGCCGTTGGCCCAGTCGCGAAGCAGACGCAGCTGCAAATCGAGTTGCTCGAGCTGCCGCTCGGCAGGCCAGTCGGCGGGGCTGGTCACGGCAGTTGCCGTCAAGCCGTTGATGAACGTCATGATCGAACCCAGGACCTGCTTGCGCAATGCCTTGGGCCAGCGCTTCCATTCCGGCCAATGCGCGGCAATGCAGCGTTCAAACAGGCCCACATATTCGCGGTGCACCCCGGCATTGAGGCGCCGGGCGCTCGGACTGGTCGGGATCATTCCCCAAAACGCGGTCCAGAACGCACATTCTTCGCGTCGCAGCCGGTCGATCGGCAACGATTCGCTGAGCACCTCCAGCAGATCGTCGCCTGGCTGGTCGCGCCGCAGCAGACGCTGTTCCATGCGTTCCAGAATCAGACGCAGGGCGGCCAGCATCATCTGGTCCTTGGACCTGAAATAGTGGGCCACCATGCCAGTCGTGAATCCCACGGAATCTGCGATGCGCGCGACCGTTGCCTGTTCGAAGCCATGTCGTGCCACGACCTGACACACGGCCTGGGCAATCTGCTCGCGACGTTGGTCGTGATCGATCAGTTTTGGCATGGCTCAGCCGACCCTTTTCAGACCAATCGAACGACCGCGCTCACGCGGCGGCGATAGTTTCGCGTGCGTGGCCGCAAGGCGTTCAACCTGTGCCTGTACCTCGGGACCCATGGGCGCAGTGCGCTTGACGTTGCTGTCGACATGTAACTGCATGTGTTCGGCAGTGGCCACCAATGCCGCGTCGTGCGCACGATGCATGCGATGAAAAATGTGCAGACGTTTGGCATCGAACTCCAGTATCTGCGTGGTCACATAGAGCGACTCGTTGACATTCAACTCCAGTTGATGCGTCAGGTGCGTTTCGACGGTAAAGAACGAGCGGCCGGTGGCCCGGTAGGCCGCATCGGCGCCGAGTCGTACGAACAAGGCATCGGACGCGTCGCCAAAGACCTGCAGATAGCGGGACTCGGTCATGTGGCTGTTGTAGTCGATCCACTCCGGGCGCACCTGGGTTGTCAGGACTCGCATCGGACCGGACTGATCGTGCACAAGTTGCTGCGCCGCCTTCGATGCGTCCGCAAAGAGCCGGTCCTCGACCGCTCGGAGCGTCGCGCCCGCGCCCACGTTGTATTGACGCAGGACCTGCTGGATCGCGACCAGGTAATCGTCGCGCAACCGCTCGAGTTCACGGATCGATCGGCCCGCTGCCTGCAGTTGCGTGCCCTCGACCATGCGGTCGATCAGTCCGTCAGTCAGTTCGGGTGCTTCGAGTCTGGTCCAGGGCCATTTCAGGCAGGGTCCGAATTGCGCCAGCATTTGACGCATGCCGGATTCGCCGCCCGCGAGGTGATAGATCAGATTCGTTCCCATGCCGGCCCAACGCAGACCAGGCCCATAAACAATGGATTCGTCCAGCTCACCGGTCGTTGCGACACCATCGTTGACCATATGCAGGATCTCGCGCCATAAAGCCTCCTGCAGCCGGTCTGTCAGGTGTCCAGGAATTTCCTTGCGCACCCGCAAGGGATGCATGCCGATGAACCTGAAAAAATCGCTTGCGGTCTGGAGCGTGGCGGCCGTTGTCAGCTCACCGCCCACGATTTCAACCAATGGCAGCAGATAGACCGGATTGAACGGGTGGGCGACGCAGAACCTTTCCGGCAACTGCATCGAGCGCTGAAGATCGCTCGGCATCAGCCCGGAGGTGCTGGAGGCAATGATGACTCCCGGGCGTGTATGCCGGCTGATGTCCCCGAGGACCCGCTGCTTGAGTTCCAGCTGCTCCGGGATATTCTCCTGAATAAAATCCGCGGCGCGTGCCATCTGCATGATGTCCGTGGTAAATGACAATTGGCCTTTGGGTGGTAGCGGCGCGGTAATCAAGCGTGCGAGGGCAGGTTCTGCATTCGCAACCGCAGAACGCAGCCAGGCCTCCATCTCCGGTATGGTGTCCGCGGCAACGACGTTGACGCCGAAATGGAGTGCCCGCGCAGCCCAGCCCGCCCCTATCACGCCGGTGCCCAGCAGGCCAAGCGTCTTGACTGTGCTCACAAGCGTGATCCCCTAATCCAAGAGATGAGCCGTTGCGCAGACGGTCTCGGGTAATATTACGACCGAAATATAATAATCCTTCGCGCCAAAGGATGCGATGACTACGACAGCGCTTGTTTCGGTCAGGCGCGTCCGGCGACACCGGATCATCGCGGCAGCGGGCGAGTGTCTTCTAGGCTGCGGGCGCCAATGGCCGCAGCCGGCCGACGGCGTGGCCCTGCACGAAGTCGATGCCCATCGCGCGCGCCGCCTCGAGCGCCGGCTGGTCCTCGACTTGTTCCGCGATCAGCCGGAAATTGAGCATCCGCGCCATGCTGATCACGGCTGTGACCATCGCCTGATTGACCGAGTCGCGCGCCAGATCGCGCATGAATGAGCCGTCGATCTTCAGATAATCCATCGGCAGCTGCTTGAGATTGGCGAAGCCGCCGAGATCCGTGCCGAAATCATCCAGCGCGAACCGGCAACCCATGCCGTGCAGCACGTCGATGAAGCGCCGCGACTGTTCCAGGTTGCCGATGACCGAGGTCTCCGAGACCTCGAAGCAGATCTGCTGCGGCGCCACACCGCTGCGGTCCAGCTCCTCGACGACGAATTCCAGGTATGTCGGGTCGGCAAGTGTCTGCCCGGACACATTGATGGACAGGCTGCGCCCGGAGGGTATCCGGATCGCGCCCGCTGCGAGCGCCGCGAGCGCCGCGCCAAGCACCCAGCGGTCGATCAGGGACATCAGGCGATAGCGTTCGGCAGCCGGAAAGAATTCTGCCAGCAGGATGGCATGGCCGTCGTCGTGCAGCCGCACGAAGACTTCCATGGCCGGGCCGCCAATTGAACCCGGGCGGGTCGGCTCGATCGGCTGCAGATAGAGCTCGAAGCATCCGTCGCGCAGCGCCGCCTGCAGACGCTGCAACCATTGAATTTCCCCGCGGCTGCGTGCGACGGCTTCGTCGTGCGAGGAATAGACGTGGACGTGGCTGCCGGACTGCCGCTTCGCGACATAGCAGGCGGAATCGGCCGCATTCATGATTTCTTCCGACGAATTGCTCTCGCCGGTCACTTCGACGAGCCCGAGACTGACCCCGACACTGAAAATACGGTCCTTCCAGACAAACCGGTATTCGCCGATCGCGCACCACCGTGTCCGAGTCGCGGACCGCTGCGCGGATCAGCGCCGCGACCTCACGCAGCATGTTGTCGCCCGCGAGGTGGCCACTCGTATCATTGACTGCCTTGAACCGATCGAGGTCGAGGTAGCACATCACGAGGCTCTGCCGGCCCGCGCGCGCGACCTCGAGGGCCTCGCTGAGCCGGCGTTCGAACTCGCGGCGATTGACCAGCCCGGTCAGCGCGTCGTGACTCGCCTGGTAGGACATCTGCTGCGTCAGGCCACGCGATTCGCTGACGTCGTGCAGCATGACGGCGGCGCCGGCGATCTCCCCTTCCCCGCCGCGGATCGGCGACGCCGACGCTTCGATGCCGAGTTCATTGCCGGTTGAACGCGCGATCATCAGCGCGCGCCGTCCGAGCGTGGCGCGGCTTCCGGAACCGAGGCACTGATGAACGGGGTCCGGCAGCGGGCGGCGGTCGTGCTCGTCGACGAAACCCGCGAGCGCGCTGAACAGCTGTCCAAGCGCTTCTTCGCGCCGGATACCGGTCAGCGCCTCGGCAGCCCTGTTCATGTAGTCAACCCGGCCCTGCGCATCGGTCGTCAACAGGCCTTCGCCGAGCGAATCGAGCGCGAGCTGCGCGCGGCCCGGCAGCAATGACTGCCCCGGTGTTTCATGGTGTGGAAGCATTTCCACTGCGCTCAGCAACACGACACTGCGGCCGCCGGAATCGAGCGCCGTGCCCGCAAGCTCCAGGCGCGTCACCTGGCCGTGGCTGTCGGACATCTCGACCTCGGTCATCGCCGACCCGGATTCGCCGGACAGGGCACGTGCAATGGCAAGCGTCACCAGTTCCGCGTATTCGGGCGCGACGAGATCCGCCAGGTTACGCCCCAGCATGTCCGCCACCGGAATGCCCGCGATCGTCGCAAAGGCTTCATTGACGGCCTCAATCCGATCGCCGTGCAGGAGTGCGGGCTCGCGCAGGCTGGCAAGCATCGCACGTGCGACATCGGCACCGGCGACCCCGTATCCGCGGGCGGTCTGATGCTCTGTCTCGGCCTGGTCCACGAGCCGGCGCAGTGCGCGCCGTTGCAGCAGGATGACGACGGCGAGCACGGCGGCGACAATCGCGAATCCGGCACCAGCGATCACTGGGACCGTCATTCGGCCTGTAATCCCCTTCGGTTCGTCGCATGCCTGGTAGCCGCGGAACCGTCGAATATGTTGTCTTACACGGTCTTTGGCAGCATATCTCACGCTTGTACTAACGCCCCGCGCGATTCACCATAATGGTTCGGGGTTTCACGTCCGGGGCCCATGCCAGGAGCAGAATGATCAAGAATTTCGAAGCCGCGCGCCGGCAGATGATCGACCAGCAGGTACGCACCTGGGAGGTGCTGGATTCGCGCGTGCTGGAGACACTCGCAGCGGTTCCGCGCGAGCATTTTGTTTCCGAGGCCTATCGCCGCGTCGCCTTTGCCGACACCGCGATACCGATCGGTCATGGCGAATTCATGCTGCAGCCGAAGATCGAGGGTCGCATCCTGCAGGCGCTCGGCCTGGAGCGCGGCGAGCGCGCGCTCGAGATTGGCACCGGCACCGGTTTTTTCGCGGCCTGCATCGAACACCTCACTGGCGACGTCGAAAGCATCGAGATTCATGCGGGGCTCGCGGACGCTGCGGCGCGTGCGCTCGAGCGGCTCGGTGTCACGCGCGTCCGGATTGCATGCGCCGATGCCATGAATCACGGTCTTGGTGCCGATTACCGCGCGATCGCCGTGACCGGCTCATTGCCGGTCTACGATCCACGCTTCGAACGCGCGCTCGCGGTCGGCGGACGGCTGTTTGTCGTGGTCGGCTCACCACCCGTCATGGAAGCGCGGCTCATTACACGCATGGCCATCGACGCCTGGGTCAGCGAAACCCTGTTCGAAACCTGTATCGAGCCGCTGCGAAACGCGACCCCGGCGACCCTTTTTCGCTTTTAGCCCACATTAGCCTCCAATGGATGGCCATTTACCCTCCCCTGGGGTCATTGTGCATGGTCATGTGGTGATATACACTAGTAGAACAGTAGTTGTCCTCGCCAATCCAGCGCCAAGGAAAGTCCTCGCATGCATACCACGCTTTGCATCCGCTCGAGCCTGCTCGCCGCCAGCCTCACAGCCGCGTCGCTTAGCGTGGCGCCGCTGGCAGGCAGCGCCGATCTCGGCTCGATTTACCAGCAAGCACTGAAGAACGATCCGCAGATCCGTGAAGCGGAAGCGAATCGCCTCGCGGCGCGGGAATCGAAGCCGCAGGCACTATCCGCCCTGCTGCCGCAGGTGACAGCGGGCGTGGGCTACGACGACAGCGATTCGGACGGGACAAGCCCATTCGGCCCGCAAGGCCAGCCCGGAGATTTTGAGAGGCAAGGCGAACGCAATAGCTGGGACGTGACATTGCGGCAGAGCGTGTTCCGCTGGCAGAACTGGGCCGCCCTGAAGCGCGCGGACGCCGAGAGCGCGCAGGCCGAGGCGGACTATCACGCAGCACAGCAGGACCTGGTCCTGCGGACGTCGGAAGCCTACTTCAATGTGCTTGCCGCGCAGGACACGCTCGAAGCGGCGCAGGCCGCGCATGACGCCATCGCCCGCCAGCTCGAGCAGTCGGAAAAACGCTTCGAAGTCGGCCTCATTGCCGTAACCGACGTACAGGAAGCCAAGGCAGCATTCGATTCCGCAACGGCAGCGCTGATTCAGGCCAAACGCAATCTCGCGACCGCGCAGGAACAGTTGCGCGAACTGACCGGCAATACTTTCGATGAGCTGTCGAGACCCGGTGCCGACATGCCGCTCGCCGGCCCGAATCCTGCCAATGCCGACGACTGGGTGCAACTTGCGATGAACCAGAATGCGCGGCTGACCTCCAGCCGGCTCGCTGCGGATATCACACGTCAGGACGTCAGTTCAGAGCGCGGTGGGCATTTCCCGAGCATTGACCTGATCGCGTCGCGTGCGAGCTCTGACATCAATGCGGACCTGGTCACGGGAGGCTCCAGCACCCCGAATGACTCGGATTCAAAGGACACGACGATCAGCCTGCAATTAACGGTGCCGCTCTACTCCGGCGGCGCGACCTCCTCGCGCGTACGGCAGGCGCAGTACCGGCACCAGGCTGCGCGGGAAAGGCTGGAGCGCACCGCGCGACAAACCGAGCGCGAGACGCGCGACGCCTATCTCGGCGTCAACTCAGAAGTCGCCCGCGTGCAGTCGCTGCGCCAGGCGGTCGAATCTGCAAAGACCGCGCTGCAGGCGACCGAAGCAGGCTACGAGGTCGGCACCCGCACGTCGGTGGACGTACTCGAAGCGCGCCGGCGGCTATTCGATTCGCAAACCAACTATTCGCGCAGCCGCTACGACTACCTGCTGAATGTCCTGCGGCTGCAGCTTGCGGCCGGCACGCTCGATGACAAGGGCATCGCCGACATCAATTCGATCCTGACCGATAACGTGAAGATCAAGTAGCGTCGGTTACCGCGCCGTCCGCGCCCTGCGCGGCGGCGCGCCGGAGCCGGTCGGCAATCGCGGCCCAGGGCTCGTCGTCCGGCACATCCTCCACGAGTATTCGCGCCGCGCCCGCGCGGTCGAGTTCGCGCAGCGCCGCATAAAGCGTGCGGCCGTATCCGGCCGGCTGCTTGTCCAGCTGGCGCCAGACCAGCTGATCCGATATGACTGGCGCACTACTGCGCGCGATTACCGCAAGCCGCTCGCCCGCAGCAAGCGCCCGATCGATTTGAGGCAGCAACTCCGCGGCGTTGATGATAGCGAGGGCCGTGCGTGGCGCGTAGTGCGAGCGATCGCGTCCCGGTACGCGCGGGGATGACGCATCGGCGTCAGCGATCGGGCCCACGACGTCCTCGAGCTGGGATCGCGAGACGGCGCCGGGCCGCAGCAGTGTCACGCGTCCACCGAGGCAGGCGACGATGGTCGATTCGAGTCCCACCTCGCAGGGGCCGCCATCGAGCACGAGTGCGACACGATCGCCGAGCTCTTCGTGCACATCGGCGGCGCATGTCGGGCTGATGCGGCCATAGCGGTTCGCCGATGGCGCGGCAATCCCGCCGCCAAAGGCGGCGAGCAGCGCTCGTGCGACGGGGTGGGCGGGCGCGCGAAGCGCAACCGTTGACTGGCCACCGGTAATCGCCGCAGGAACACCAACTGCCTTTGGCAGCACGATTGTCAGCGGCCCCGGCCAGAATGCATCGGCCAGTCGTCTGGCAGAGTCTGGCAGATCGGCGATCCATTCCTGCGCGGCCGCGATACCGCTGATGTGGACGATCAGCGGGTGACTTACGGGACGGCCCTTGGCCGCGAAGATCCTGGCGACGGCCGCCGGATTGCGGGCATCCGCACCGAGCCCATAGACGGTTTCCGTCGGGAACGCCACGAGTCCGCCGGCATTCAGCAGCGCAACGGCCTCTTCGATTCGGGCAGGGTCGGGCAACATGAGCTGATGATAAGCGCCCGTTCCGGGCGCCGCGCTCACTCCAGCGGCACGCGCTGCCAACCCGCCTCGTTGCGGCGCAACTCGTAGGCCGGCCAGTAATGACGGTCCAGGCGCAGCGTGATGATTTCCACGGCGTCATTCCAGCTGACGGTCTTCAGCCGCAGCGACGAATGGTCCGGCCGCCCGGAAACTGCGCGGATGAAAGCATCGAGATCGGGCACCGGGATGCCGTCGACTTCGGTGATGCGGCGGCCAGCCCACAGCTTGTAGCGCGACGCGGGCGAACCGTACATGAAGAACGCGATGAAGATTCCGTCCGGCCGGATGCTGCGTTGCGCAGCCATCGCCCGGTGCGGCTCCTGCAATGTCGCGCCTGCCCATATCAGTACCCGGTCAATGTCATGCCCCGACAGCAGCACGGTGTCGAGCGGGACCACGAGTTCGGCGCCGGAGCGCCACAGGGTCAGCTCGACGCGTGGCGCATGCACGGCGATATCCGCGTCGCTGAAGCTGTTGACGACCTGGCCATTGACGGCCAGCAGCAGGTCGCCCGGCACCAGGACCCGCGCAGCGGGCGAGCCCGCCACCAGACGCTCAATCGTCAGGACCTGACGGCGCGGCGGATCGTGCGCGGTCAGGCGCTCAATCCACTGTTGACCGAGCCCCAGCCTGCGCGCTTCCGCAAGCGACAGCAGTCCGAACTCGGTTTCCGCGGAATAAAGCAGCCGGCCATCGCGCGCGTACTCCAGCATGGCCTGCACCAGGCTCGCCGGGATGCCCATGTTCTGCTGCTCGAGCTCGCGGCCATTCTCATAGGCGAAACTCGACCACAACGCGACGACGTCGCCACGGCGATTTACAATCAGGCCGTCAAAATCTGCCGGCCCATTGACCAGGCTGATGATCTCCAGGTTTGCGTCGCGGAACTGCAGTGTGCGCGACAGCGGGAACTCGACCGGGCCGATCGATGCGACCGTCGCCTGCTGCGAAACCACCCGGTTGTCCGCGTGCAGCCCGACGACATTGACGGTCTCGCCGGTGACCGGCAACTGGTCGGAGAAATGCACCGCACGAACAGGCGTGTCGCCCAGCTGCTTCGGGTCGTAGCGCACAACCGCAAGATTGTGCAGCGGGTGCACGTATTCAACATGGCCATCCACCTCGATCGTGCCGGCGAATGTCAGGCGCACGTCACCGATCGCGACCGGCACCGTGTTGCGATCCACGGCAACGAGACCGCGTTGTGCGTCGATGACGACCCCGGTGCCGTGATAATTACGCTCGGTCACGCCGGACACGGAATACGGCATGCTGAAATCGACCAGCACCAGCGACGGCGCCAGCGTGTCGACCAGCCGATCACCGGTGTGCGCGAACTGCGTGGTGCCGGGCTGCGGTGGCGGATCGTCCGGGCCTGCCGCCACGACCTCGCAGGGCCACAGCCCGATCGAATCGTCACGCTTGCAGTGGCGTGCCGGGAACCAGTCACGGTCGATACGCAGGGACTTGAGCTGCGGCGAACGGGTCTCTTCCATCGTGAAGTGGCGCAGCGTCACACGCTGCCCGTCGCCCAGGGTGCGGAAAACGGCCAGCGCATCGGCGAGATTCGTCATCGGATGGCCGTCCAGTTCGGTCAGAACGGCGCCGCGCGGAATGCCCGCCGAGCCGAACATGTAGCCCGGATTCGCCACATAGACGCCCGCGATCGGCACATTCATGTGCCGCGCCATCTGCCAGGACAGCGTGTGCAGTATGCCGTCGCCGATCTCCAGGTATTCGTCAGGCGTAATCCCGTGCAGATCCTGCACCGGCAGCCGGAATGTCCGTGATTCGCCGCCGCGCACGACCGTCAGTTCGAGTTCGCCACCCACGCTGCCGTCGAGCAGTGCATCCAATGCGTCGAAATCGGTGACCGGCCGGCCGTCGATAGCCACCAGGATGTCGCCGACGGCGAGCTGGCCGTAGGCCGTTGCTCCAGGCTGCACCTCCGTCACGACCAGCATGCCGGTGCGCGCCGGCGCCACCTTGCGCGCCTCGGCTTCGCCCGCGGCAGGCAGGCCGAGGCGGCGCAATTCATCGTAGGGCGTGTAGCGAAATACGGTCTGCAGCGTGCCGCGGCTGACGGGCTTGCCTGCCTGCAGCAGCGCAAGCGCGCGCACGACGCGCGGCAGCGGCAGGTAGAAGCTCGATGCGGCGCCGGTCGAGCCGCCGGCATTCAGTGCCAGCACGCGGCCCTCGATGTCGATGACCGGAGAACCCGACGAGCCGCCCGAAGTGC
>SHZN01000051.1 GCA_009692245.1 Gammaproteobacteria bacterium | reverse complement strand
CCCGAAGGTGATCAGGAAAAAGCTCACCAGCAATTGCCTAGCCCTGCGTTGCGTCACGGCGTCATTCGCTCCGGAGGCGACAAGGCAATGCGGTCAGCCGCGTTTCTTCAGGTTGTCTATCTTCTTCCGCCCCAGCAAGCGGAGCAGCAGGTTCCGCCCCGACCGGAGCAACGGGTACAGGAACCGGCTAACCGCTCGCGATCCGAACATGAGCCGGTTGATGCGGTTCCAGACGCCCTTCACAGGCGTCAGCGTCGCCAGCACATGAAGTGCGTCTGCGCCGTGATAGAACTTGCCGCGATAGGAGACGACCATTCCTTCGTCGAAATCCAGTCCGGTGGCCGTCGCCAGATTGATGATGGCGTCTTCGCCGCGCGCATCAACGATCCGGATCGCCGAGGCTGACGCGGGATCGACGTCGACGCCGCAACTGTAGGCGGTGCAGACCGGGCACTTGCCATCATAGATCAGCGTCAGCTCGTCTTTCGCACGCTGGTTTGAAGCGCTCACTTCGCCCCTTGCATGAGCAAGTACGTATGTACTGGGTCGGCGTGCACCAGGCAAAATCTGGTCACCCGCAAATGATACTCCCCGATCCCAGCCCGGCGTACCATCAATTTTCGGAGTTGACTAGGTCGCAGACTGCCGGGCACGCCGGCTCAGGGCCAGCGCGTTGCCTGCAAGCAGCACGGCAAGCCCGATGAGCGCGGTCAGGCTCCAGCGATATCCCTCGAAGATTGTCGATACGCCCAGCGCAATAACCGGAAACATCACGCTTGTATAAGCCGCGCGTGGCGGGCCAATTTTCTTCAATAACGCCAGGTAAAGGCCGAAAGCCAGCGAAGTGCCTGCAAGTGACAGGTACAGTAGTGACACGATGTACGGCCATGACGCATCAAAGACGACCGGCGTGCCGCGCACCGACGCAATCAGCGCCAGTATCGCCGCGCCATAAGCCATGCCATAGGCATTGACCGTGACGACCGCCATGCCGCTGCCAGTGTTGCGCATTGCCGCCATGTTGCCGAGTGACGCGATGTAGGTCGCAGTCAGCGCGAGCAGGCACCCCTTTACTACCGCGCGGTCGCCGGCGGCGGCGCGCAATTCCGGCAGGTACAGCAGCGCGACGCCGAGCATGCCCGCAACCGCGGCAACGAGCATACGCCGGTCGACCAGCGTGCCGAAGATCAGGCGGCTGTTGACGAGATTGAAAAAAATGATGCTCGTGAACATGACCGCGACCAGGCCACTGGTCAGGTGCTGGGTCGAGAGATAGGTGAGCCAGTAGTTCAGGCCGAAGAGCGTCGCGCCCTGTAGTGCGACGAATCCGTGCTCGCGCCGCGACAGCCGCATCGGGCTGCCAACGATGCGTGCATAGACAAACAGACAGATCGCCGCGATCGAAAAACGGTAGACGAGCGAGATTTCGGGCGCCACGACGCCGAGCTGGAACTTGATCGCATACCATGTCGTGCCCCAGATCAGCACGACGAGGCTGTAGAGAACCCGGCTCGGCACGAAGGGGCGGGCTTACTTCTGTTGCGGAACGTTTACGAAGGGCACCGCGTTACCCATCATGTAGGTGGGCAACCTGCCGTCCCACTTCTGCACCGCTTCCCAGTCGACCAATTTTGCGTTTTGTTCTAGCGCACGGGCACGGATCAGAATGCTCTCGGCCTCCGCCTTTGCCTGCAAAACGGTGGCTTCCGCACTGCCCCTGGCCGTCGCGACGCGCTGCTTTGCCTGCTCTTCGATCTGGACCGTTCGATTCTGCTCTTCGATGGCCTTCTGCTGCGCAACGACCTTTGCCTCGACCGCGTGTTCAAATTGTTCAGTAAAATCGATGTTCGTCAACTGGAAGTTCGTGACGACGACATCGCGCCGACCAAGAGTTTCCTTGACATGCGTTTCGATCGCGCGCGCGGCAAGATCGCGTTGCGCAATAATATCCACGGCATTGTGCTGACCGAATTCACGCTTGATGTCCTCGAGCAATACTTGGCCCACCAGCTTGGCAGACCAGTCCGTGCCTACCTGCTGAAACACGATGTGCGCCTTGGTAGGATCCAAACGGTAATTCAGTACGAAACCGACATCGGCCTGCTGCACGTCCCTCGTGTATGCCTGGGTAGTCGACTCCCACTTAAGAATCCGGGTATCCATGGACTGGATGTGGGTGGTAAATGGATTGACGAAGTACAGACCCTCAGGCAAGCCCTCACCGATGACCTCGCCGAATCGGACCCTGACTCCCCGATGACCTGTATCGACCGTCGTGATGCTGCAGGACACCAGTATCATGAAGAAGATCGCGATGACCGCGGCGCCAATCATCTTGACAATCCGCAATCCGCGCCGTTCGGTATCACCGCTGATGGTAATCACACATTCCTCCCGGAACTCAACAGACGCGCCCGCCCCGACGAACTAAGTAACGCCAGCGGCCATGTAAGTGCCAGCAACAATCGATAGCCGAGTCGCTTGATGTCGCGAGGGCCGAAAACATGATCGCTGATCGCCATGAACATCAGCACGATCGTCACGGCAGCCCACGCTGCAATAAGTCGCCATCTCATCTTCTGAGTATAGGGCGAACGGAACCCAGTGACGGCTGCCGAATGACCAATAGGAACGGAACTACTGTGGCAACGGTATCCTCGGCGCATTACATTTTTAGTGTGTTAAATCAAATACTAAGGAAATACTCCTCCAACAATATCGCGCGTGAGCACCACCTGAAAACTCGCTATCATGGTCAACGATCTGCATTGGCCCCGCGACCCGGGCGGCGGCGCCGTGATAGCGCACCTGACGAGCGGCTGCACAAGGGGACTGCCGCATGATTCTGACTGTCGCGATGCTCGCGACGCTCGCGCTCGCCGCGCCGGCCGAAAGCCCGCGCGATGCTTCCGGCTGGCGCGAATGGTCCAACACGCTCTATGCGCAAGGTGACTATCGCGGCGCACTGGACGCGGCCGGGCACGCACGTGAAATAGACCGCACCGACCCTTGGGCACGTTCTGCCTGGGTCCGGGCGCTGGCCGCCGTCGATCCGGATACGGCACGCATCGCGATGCCGGGCCTGCAGGACCCGGCAACCGTGCAGCACATGGCGATCGAAGAGCGGGCGAGACTCGACGCCGCGCTCGGCTACCTGTGCCTCGAGCTCACGCTCGAACCCCTGTCTGCAATGCACTTCAGCAACGTGCCCGCGGCAACGCCAAGTTATGCCGAAGCACAGGCTGGTCTTGCAATCCTCGCGGTGCGACGCGGCGACTCGCGCCAGGCGCTAATCCATTTTGATGCGGCGCGCGCCTCGGGCAAGCTCGATCCGCCACTCGCGGAGCTCGAGCGCGAGACGCGCTTCCAGGCCGCGTTGCATGCATTCACGACAGCGCGCGATCTGCGCGATGCGAATGCCGCCAGCCGCTCGTACGCGACACTCGACGAACTGCGCCCCAATCACCCGGCGACATTGCGCGCGCGGGCCGACCTGGCGCAGTTGCGTGGCGATGCCCCGGCGCGTGAGCGCGCTCTGCGCGACCTGCTTGCAGTCGATCGGAGCGCCCCCGGCGCGGCGAACCAGCTTGTCGATACGCTGCTCGAACTGCGACGTCCTTCCGAGGCGCTGTTTGTTGCGCGCGACCTGGCACCGGAGCGTCTTGCAGGCGACCCCGTGTTGCAATCGATCGAGCGGCACTGGGTTTCTCATTTCGATGCCGCCGTCGCCTGGCGCGGGCGCGACGGCGACGTGGGACTGGAGCGTCTTGATGCACCGCTGCTGCAACTCGCCTGGGTGACGAGCAGTCCGCGCTGGGGCCGTTTCCGTATCGCCGCCGATGCGCAGGCCCCGGACGCCGGTAGCATTGCGGCAGGCCGACCCTATGGCAGTTCGCCCTCACTCCTGGTGGCGACCGACTCGCAGGATGAAAACGGTCTTGGTGTGCTCGCGCAGTGGGCACCCCGGGCCGGACTCGTGATCGAGCTCGGGCATACGTCGCCTTCGTTTCCGGTCGCGAATATCGTTGGTGCGCTGAGGTTTCGCGTGGACTCGGAAGGGGGACCGATCAGTTTTGGCCTGGAGCGTGAGCCGGTAACCGATTCGCTGCTGTCACTCGCCGGCGCCTCGGACCCGGTCACCGGTCGCAAGTGGGGCGGCGTAATGCGCAATCGCGCCTATGTCGCCGGCAGTTTCGGCGGCGAGGATCTCAACGTCTACGGTAATGCCTCCGGTGCCCTGGTCGAGGGCCAGCGCGTAGACGAAAACACGCACTGGGAAGCCGGTGTTGGATTCTGGCGACGTGCCGTGTCCGGGCAGGGCTGGCAGGCGCGGCTAGGCGGCAATCTCACGGCAATTGGCTTTGCAGACAATCTGTCCCATTTCACGATCGGGCACGGCGGATATTTCAGCCCGGATCGCTTTATCTCCGTTGGACCCGCATTTGACGTCCGCGGGCGCCGCGATTCGGCAAGTTATCGCATCGAGGGCGGCGTCAGCTGGCAGAAACTGCGTGAAGATGCGAGCACCTACTTCCCGGTGGATCCCGTGCTGCAGGCTAGGAGCGGCGATCCGCGTTACGCGGGATCTTCCCGCGAGGGGATTGGCGCCCGGCTATCGGCGACCGTCGAGTGGCGTGTTTCAAACCGGGCCGTCGCCGGCGTGCGGCTTGAAGGCGTTCGAGGCGAAGACTTCGACGAGGTCAGATTGCAGGTCTACACGCGCCGCTGGAACAGCACCATCACCGAACCCGCAGAGGAACCGCCGGTCGCTGTCTTGCCGCCGGTCTTCTAAGGCCTGATCTGAGGCCGGCGCCGACTAGCTCTTCGGCCTGCGGCCTGCGACGAACCCGTCGAGATATTTCCCGAACCGGTCGCCCAGCTCGGGGTGGCGAAGCGCGTACTCGCCATTTGCCTCGAGATAACCGAGCTTGCTGCCGCAGTCATAGCGCTTGCCGCTGAAGCGGTAAGCGTACACAGGCTCGTCGCCAAGCAACGCGGCAATCCCGTCAGTCAGCTGGATCTCGCCGCCGGCGCCGCGCCCGATCTTCTGTAGTTGCTCGAAAATCGTCGCGGAGAGCAGGTAGCGACCGACTACCGCGAGATCCGATGGCGCATCCGCCGGATTTGGCTTCTCGACGATACGCCGTATGCGCGACAGGTCAGCTTCGGCGTCCTCGACGGCGACAACGCCATAACGCCCCGTCTCGCTCTGGGCGACCTGCTGCACTCCGATCAGACTGCCACCTGTCTTCAGATAACGATCGCGCATCTGCGCGAGCACCGGCTGGGCGGCGTCGATCAGGTCATCAGCCAGGTGCACGAAAAACGGCTCGCTGCCAACGACCGGCTGCGCGCACAGCACAGCATGACCGAGACCCAGTGGCGCGGGCTGGCGAATATAGATGCAGGCGGCATCGGACGGCAGAATGGACCGCAGCGCGTCCGCAAGATCCTGCTTGCCTTGCGCGACCAGCGCGGCCTCCAGCTCCGGATCAGTATCGAAGTGATCCTCGATGGCGCGCTTGCCGCTTCCGGTGATGAACACCAGGTTGCGTGCGCCGGCCGCCAACGCCTCCTCAACCGCGTACTGGATCAGCGGCTTGTCGACGATCGGCAGCATTTCCTTCGGACTCGCCTTGGTCGCGGGCAGGAAGCGAGTGCCGCGGCCGGCGACGGGAAACACCGCGAAACGTATCGGTGCGGGACGGCTCAAGGGCACTCCTGCGAATCCGGTGGCATGCACCGCGCATGATACCGGAGCCGCCTGCGGCCGGCCCGCACCGATGGCGAGCCCGCTCAGCCCGGGCTTTTCTCCGCCTCGAACCGGAAATTCGACCTGTTCTGATCGACCAGCTTCTTGCCGAGCCCCTTGACCTTTACGAGGTCATCCGCACTCTTGAACGGCCCGTTCTTTTCCCGATGCGCGATGATGGCCTCCGCCTTGGTCATGCCGATGCCATGCAACTCGCGAGCGAGTGTTTTGGCGTCGGCGGTGTTGACATTGACGGGCCCGGCGATGGCGATCGGCGCGAGCAGCATTGCGGCCAGCATGGCCGCACCCAGTCCCTTGGTAAGCATATTGCGTGACTCCCTTGTTGTCGCGCGCGGCGACCATCGCCGCGCCCGCATACGAGACTAGCCGCGGCAGCGCCGCCGCGCCCCGCGCCAATCACGCGCATTCCGGGAGATTCAGGCGGGCGGGTGCCCGCGCTCGAGACCGGCCACCAGATCGAATCGCAACAGTGGCCGCTGACTGTCCCAGCTCTTGCAGCCGGGGCATTGCCAGAAATGATTAATGCTGGAAAACCCGCACCTCGCGCAGCGGTAACGCGGCGTCGTTGCGGCGAGCCTGCGCAGCACGACTGCGACCTCACGCACGGCGCGCGAATCGAGCGTCGCAGGGTCGCGTCCGATTGCACGCACGAGCCCGGAGATGATTTCGTCCTGCGCGATAAACGCGCGCACCAGCTGCTCGAGCGGCGCGAAATCGAGCGCATCCGACAAGATCGCCGCGAACGCAACTTCGCTGCCGGCGTCAGGCCGCGCCGCGACCAGTCGTGCCGCCACCGCGTCGCCGTCGGCGCCCGCCGCCCGCGCAAGCCGCATCAGGCGCGGCAGCACTTCGATCGCGAGCGCCGCATCCTGGGTCATCACTGATGCCAGCAACCGCTCGGCAAGCGCAACGTCCCTCTGCTCGATCGCAATGTCCGTGCGTACCAGGGCGCCTCTCGGAAAGCGCCTGCGCTCGGCGCGGGCCGCACGCAGGTATGCCTTCGCCTCGTCGAGATTGCGCAGCTCGTGCGCCTCCTCGGCCAGCTCACAGAAGTAGTGCGCTATCGCGTCTTCCTGTGGCGATTTGCCCGATTTATCGAGCTCGCGGAATACCTCGATTGCGCGTAACCAGTCGTGCTGCTGCTCGTAGATGCGCATCAGGTGGCGCATCGCCGCCATGCGGTGCGGCCCGGAAGCCGTCAGTGGTTCCAGGATTTTCTCAGCCCGGTCGAGCAGGCCGGCGCGGAGGTAATCCTGCGCCAGTGCAAAACTTGCCTGCCCGCGCTGCTCTGGTTCGAGTGTCTCGCGTGTGACGATGTTCTGGTGGATGCGGATGGCGCGGTCGACTTCGCCGCGTCGCCGGTAGAGGCTGCCCAGCGCGAAATGGGTCTCGACCGTGTCGCCGTCGAGTTCGGCCGCCCGCAAGAAAGCTTCCAGCGCGCGGTCGGGTTGTTCATTGACGAGGAAATTGACGCCGGCAAGGTAGTTGCCGCGCACGCGCTCGGCGCCGATTGTGCTGGGACGTGGCCGCCGCGCGGCGTAGAAACCGATGGCACCGCCGAGAAACAGCAGGCCCAGGAATATCCAGACCGATTCAGGATTCATGCATCACCGGCGGCCCGGTTCAGTTCCTGATCGGGTGCGATTGTCCTTCATTGACTCGTTCGCGTAGATCCTTGCCCGGCTTGAAGTGCGGGACATATTTTCCGGCCAGTGCGACTGCTTCACCTGTCTTCGGATTGCGGCCCTGGCGCGGTGGCCGGAAATGCAGCGAGAAGCTGCCAAAGCCGCGAATCTCGATGCGCTCGCCGCCGGCAAGCGCGTCACTCATGATCTCGAGCATCTGCTTGACCGACAGCTCAATGTCCTTCGCTGGAAGGTGCTTTTGCTTTGCGGAAATGATCTCGATCAATTCTGATTTTGTCATGACTCCCGTCCTCACACGCGAGGCGCGCTGCCCATCCCAGGCAACGCGCCGCGGACCGCCTTACTGGCCCGAGATCTGCTCCTTCAGCAGGTCGCCCAATGTCGTGCCGGTCGCCGTATCCGTGCCGCGGTACTGCTGCACCGCCTCCGCCTCTTCGTATGCTTCCTTGGCCTTGATCGACAGCGCGATTGCCCGGCTCTTGCGGTCCACGCCGATGAAACGCGCCTCGATCTCCTCGCCGACCTTGAGCACTGTGCGTGCGTCCTCGACGCGGTCGCGTGCGAGCTCCGCAGCACGCAGGTGGCCCTCGATGCCATCGCCCAGATTAACGATCGCGCCCTTCGCGTCGACTTCCTTGATCACGCCCTTGACGATGCTGCCCTTCGGGTGATCCGCCAGGTAGGCCGATATCGGATCCTTCGCGAGCTGCTTGATGCCAAGCGCAATACGTTCGCGGTCTGGATCGATCGACAGCACCATGGCCTCAAGCGTCTGTGACTTCTGGTAGTCACGCACGGCTTCCTCGCCGGGCCGGTCCCAGGAAATATCGGAAAGGTGTACGAGGCCGTCGATGCCGCCCGCCAGGCCGATAAAGATGCCGAAGTCGGTGATCGACTTGATCTGGCCACTGACACGATCACCGCGGTTGAAGCTCTCGGCAAATTCTCGCCACGGATTCGCCTTGCACTGCTTGAGGCCGAGTGAAATGCGGCGGCGTTCCTCGTCGATGTCGAGAACCATCACCTCGACCTCTTCGCTGACATTCACGACCTTGGCCGGATTGACGTTCTTGTTGGTCCAGTCCATCTCGGAGACGTGCACGAGCCCCTCGACGCCCTCTTCGATCTCCACGAAACAGCCGTAATCGGCGATATTCGTGATTTTTCCGAACAACCGAGTATTCGGCGGGTAGCGCCGCGCGATGTTCTGCCACGGATCCGCGCCCAGCTGCTTGATGCCGAGCGATACGCGCTGGCGCTCACGGTCAAACTTGAGAATTCGCACGTCGATCTCGTCGCCGACCTTGACGACCTCAGACGGATGCTTAACGCGCTTCCACGCCATGTCGGTGATGTGCAGCAGGCCGTCGATGCCGCCGAGATCCACGAATGCGCCGTAGTCCGTCAGGTTCTTGACCACGCCCTTGACGGCATCTCCTTCCTTGAGATTGTCGAGGAGCTGCGAGCGCTCGGCGCTGTATTCCTGCTCGACAACCGCGCGGCGCGAAACGACCACGTTGTTGCGGCGCTGGTCCAGCTTGATGACCTTGAATTCGAGTTCCTTGCCCTCGAGGTAGCTCGGGTCGCGCACCGGGCGCACGTCCACGAGCGAGCCGGGCAGGAAGGCGCGGACATTGTCGAGTTCGACCGTGAAGCCGCCCTTGACGCGTCCATTGATGACGCCCTTGACGATCTCGCCGTTCGTGAAGGCTTCCTCAAGGCGGGTCCAGGTGCGTGCACGCTTGGCTTTCTCGCGCGATAACCGCGTTTCGCCGGAACCGTCCTCGACGGCGTCCAGTGCCACCTCGACCTCCTGGCCGATGGTGACTTCCATTTCGCCGTTTTCATTCCGGAACTGTTCCGCCGGAATCACTGCTTCGGACTTCAGGCCGACGCTGACGGTCACGACATCGGTATTTATGTCGACGACAGTGCCGGTCAGGATCTGGCCAGGCCTGATCTGCTGGCTCGCAAAGCTCTGCTCAAAAAGTTGTTGAAAGGATTCGGTCATTGGTTTTCCGGACCCCGGGGCCCATGGTTGGTTGCATGCCGCGCCGCTTCCTGCAGCGCTGGGTCCTGTAGTCACCGGCGCAGGCATCCTGCCACGCCGACCTGCACCGGCTCCTGCCGGTGCTGTACTCAAATCTGCCGCGTCAAACCGGGGAAGCGTTCGCGTGCGAGTGAAATCACCCGCCCGACGACGTCCTCGATGGAGAGCGCAGTCGAATCCACAACGATCGCATCCGGGACAGCAATCAACGGTGCCACGAATCGCGTGGTATCCCGCCTGTCCCGCTCGGCGATCTCCGCGGAAAGGGCGGCGAGGTTAACACTCAACCCCTTTCCTTTCAACTGCTTATAGCGCCTGCGGGCCCTGTCTTGGGGGCTCGCCGTCAGGAATACCTTGAGCCCGGCATCGCAGAAAACGATCGATCCCATGTCGCGTCCATCGGCCACAAGTCCGGGCGCCCGCGCAAAGGCCCGCTGGCGCCCCAACAGGCCCGATCGCACCTCGGGCCAGGCCGCAACCCGGGAGGCCGCCTCCCCGGTTTGTTCGCCGCGCAATTCCCTGGTCACCTCTGATTCGGCCAACATGACTCGCTCCTCGCCCTGCGCATCGACTTCGAATGTCACGTCAAGCGCGGCGGCGAGCCGGGCGTGACCGTCCACGTCATTCGCCGCAAGACCATGCCGCAGTCCCGCGAGCGCCACCAGCCGGTAAAGCGCGCCACTGTCCAGCAAGTGCCAGCCGAATTTTTGGGCGATCAGGCGCGCGACCGTGCCCTTGCCTGAACCACCGGGACCGTCAATCGCAATGACCGGCACCATGCTCAATCCTGCTCCCCGAGCAGCAATCCTGCGCTGCGCGCCATCGCCGCGAAACCCGGGAAAGAGGTGGCGACATAACGCACGTCACGGATGACCACGGGCTTGCCAGCGCGCGCCGCGAGCACGGCAAAGGACATGGCGATCCGATGGTCGCCGCGGCTCTCGATAAGCCCGCCGCCGACTGCACCACCACGTATTCGTATTCCGTCGGGCAGGACCTCGGCATGCACGCCGACGCGCTGGAGGCCCTCCGCCATAACGGAGATCCGGTCGCTCTCCTTGACCCTCAACTCGGCCGCGCCACTCACGACCGTTTCGCCTTCCGCGACCGCGGCTGCGGCAAACAACACGGGCAACTCGTCGATTGCGCTTGCGACGAACTCGTGCGGCACCGTAATGCCACGCAATGGCCCGGGCCTGACTTCAAGATCGGCGACCGGCTCACCGCCACAATCCCGGGGCGCAAGCAACCGGATGTCCGCGCCCATCAGGCGCAGGATTTCGAGCAGTCCGGTTCGCGTCGGATTGACACCGACATTGCGAATCAACAAGGGTGACGCGCCCGCGATGAGGCCGGCGACGATGAAGAATGCCGCCGAGGAAAAATCACCAGGAACTTCGATGCGGCAACCCTGGAGAATTGCAGGCCCCCTGATTGAAATCTCCGCGCCATCGCACTCGACTGGTACACCGAAGGCGGCCAGCAGCCGCTCGGTGTGATCGCGAGTCGGGGTGGGTTCGACGATCAAAGTCCGCCCCGACGCGTAGAGCCCGGCGAGCAGGATCGCGGATTTAACCTGCGCACTCGGCACGTCGAGTTCGTGTGCAACACCCTGCAGGGCCATTCGACCCGTGATTTTGATCGGTGGTTGGCCTTCGCGCGTACGAATCCTCGCACCCATGCGCCGCAGTGGAGCGCCGATGCGATCCATCGGGCGGCGCATCAATGACTGATCGCCTACGAGCACCGAATCGAATTCCTGGCCGCACAAGAGTCCAGCCAGCAGCCGCATGCCGGTGCCGGAATTACCAAGATCCAGTGCGGCAGGTGGCGCCTTCAGCCCGCGCAGCCCCACGCCATGGATGATCAGCCTGTCCGCCGCGGGGCGCTCGGCATGCACACCCATCGCTTCGAACGCGGCGAGCGTCGCGAGGCAGTCCTCTCCGTTGAGAAAACCATTGACCTCGGTGATGCCCTGCGCGATCGCGCCGAGCATTACGGCGCGATGTGAGATCGACTTGTCTCCGGGCACGCGGATTTCGCCCGAGACCCGGCCGCCCGGCCCGGCGATGAAGCTTGCAGGCTGCCCGCTCACGCCACTTCCGTAAGCGCTGCGGCCAATGCCACCAGTACGCGCTCGTTCTGCTCTGCGGTGCCGGTCGAAATCCGCAGGTGATTTGGCAGGCCGTAGTTGGCGATCGGTCGGACGATCACGCCACGGCGCAACAGCGCGTCGTTGACCGGTGCTGCCGGCCGACGCAGGTCGCATAGCAGGAAATTCGCAGCGGACGGCAGTACTGTCAGGCCGAGTGCAGTGAATCCTTCGCGCAACCGGGCAAGACCCTGGCGATTCAGCGCCAGCGTCGCCTCGACGTGTTCGCCATCGTCGAGAGCGGCCGCCGCCGCGGCGAGCCCGACAACGGACACATTGAAAGGCTGGCGCACGCGATTCAGCAGATCCGCGATATCCGCGTGCGACAGCGTATAGCCGACGCGCAGTCCCGCGAGGCCAAAGGCCTTGGAA
>SHZN01000050.1 GCA_009692245.1 Gammaproteobacteria bacterium | reverse complement strand
ATCCGCGCGACTGGCTCGCCGGCTCTGCTCCTTGAAGTACCGCCACGCCTGCCACGCAGGGAATTTCGCCGACGTCGTGAAGCATGTCGTGCTGGTCACGGTGCTCACGCGGCTGGCGGAGAAAGAGCGTCCACTCTTCTATCTCGACACCCACGCGGGCCGCGCCCGCTACGATCTCAGTTCGCGCGATAGCGCCGCCGAAGCGGCCCGCGGCATTCTGCGGCTTGCCGCCGCGAACCAGAAGGGCATGCCCGCGCCGATCCGCCGCTATCTCGAGCTGGTGCGCGGCTTCGACCCCGCCAATGACACGACGCCTCGAATCTATCCGGGTTCGCCAAACATCGCCGCGGCCTTGCTGCGACCGGACGACCACGCCGCACTTTGCGACATCGAGCCAGGGGAGGAGCAATTGCTCGCTCGTGAGTTTCACGGCGACCAGCGCTTCGCTGTTCACTGCCGCGACGGCTTCGAGGCACTGGCTGCCTTGTTGCCACCGCGCGAGAAGCGCGGGCTGGTGCTGATCGATCCGCCCTACGAGCAGCAGCAGACCGACCTGGAACGCGTCGCCGATGCCCTGGCGACCACGGCGCTACGCTGGCCGCAGGGCGTGCTTGCCGCCTGGTATCCGATAAAGCTCGCCTCGGTGATCGCGCGTTTCCACCGGCGCCTGCTCGATGCAGGCCTGCGGCGCGTGCTCGCGGTGGAACTCTGCGTGCATCCCGACGATTCGCGCGCGGGCCTCAATGGCTCGGGTGTGCTGCTGGTCAATCCGCCCTGGAAATCCGACGGCGACCTGCGCGCAGGCCTGCCGGCGCTGCACGCGGTCCTCGCGCCCGATGGCGGCGGGCGCTGGAGCGTGGAATGGCTCGCGGGGGAATGAAGAGCAGGTCAGCTGCCCCAGTCCACCGCCTCAAATACCTGCTGCGCGACGCTGTCCAGGTCCTTCAGGTCACGGCCGACGATGGCAATGCTTCCGTGCGGCGCTGGCAGGACAACGCCGACGTATCCCTGCTCCGCGAGCCGGACTTGCTCGCCGACACTGCGGTGCCGCAGCAACAGCACGGTGACCGGACCCCGGGCCGTCCGCACCACAAGGTGGGGCACGACATGGCCCTCGAAGACGCAGCGCATCGCAAATGTCACGTCGCCCAGTCCCGGGCGCAGCCGCGTCCCTTCCGGATCCAGCACGCCGGCGAGCGCCGCCGTCGCGATCGGGGCCGTGCCGCTCATCGCGTCCGGCTCGTGTGCGACATGGCCGATTACTTCGCGCGCGAGCGAAGGACGCGGGGCACTGAGCCAGAGTGCGAGCCCGACCGAGATTCCGATCACGATGCTGGCGGCGAGCGCCAGCCAGCGCGGGCGCCGCTGTGTGGCGCCTGCCGGCTCAGCCGGCGCGTCGCCCTTGCGAATGCGCGCCGCATCGACGGCGAGCGCGCGCCCGATCAGCGAATCCATGGCCCGCAATTCGTCCTGATAGCGCGCGCAGGCCGGGCATTCCGCGCGGTGCGCCTCGATCCCGGTGCCGGAAGCCGAGGGTTCCGCACCGACGTGGCGGCGGAATTCGAGGCAGTTCATCACGACGCAGGCTCCACGGTGATGCCGAGTTCCTGGCGCAGCCGCGCGCGGGCGCGAAACAGCCGGGTCAGCACGGCGCCCTGCTGCAGACCCATCTGATCGGCGATTTCCTTGGTCGAGTAACCCATCATCACCTGCAGCACCAGCGGTTCGCGGTATACATCATCGAGCCGGAACAGGGCTTCGCGCATCTCCACGAGGCCTGCATCGTCTTCTGCCGCGAGCACGTCCGCCTCCGCGACCACCAGCCCGTCGAGATCGGTGACCTCGAGGCGCTTGCGCTCGAAGGAGCGGGCGAACTCCCGGCGCACAATCGTCAGCAGCCAGGATTTCGCCTTACCAGGCTCCGTGAGCGCATCAAACGACTTCCAGGCCCGCAACAGCGTCTCCTGCACCACGTCCTCGGCCAGCTCCCGGTCCCGGCCGAGCCAGAATGCGAATCGCAGCAGATCGGGGCGCAAGGTCTCGCACAGCGTCGCGAAGCGCCGTCGCCTGTCCGTACCACGCTCCTCGCCGTTCATGTATAAAGACCGGCCATTGCAGGATTTTATTTCCGGCCCAAAGCGTGCGACTTTAGCGCAGCCGAAGCCGGACCAGGAGCCTCATGGGTCAGCGTGTCATCGGGAGTTATCCTCGAACCAGGCCGAGGCGCATGCGCCGCGACGCGTTTTCCCGGCGGCTCGCCCGGGAATCGCGGCTCACCATCGATGACCTGATCCAGCCCCTGTTCGTCATCGAGGGAAGCAAGCGGCGCGAGCCAGTCGGCTCAATGCCCGGCATCGAGCGCCTGAGCATCGATCTCCTCGTCGCGGAGGCCGGGCGCCTCGCCAGTCTCGGGATTCCTGCCGTCGCACTGTTTCCGGTGCCCGATCCTTCGTCCAAGTCGGAAGACGGCCGCGAGGCCTGGAATCCAGATGGCCTTGCCCAGCGCGCGGTGCGCGAACTCAAAGGGAGGCTGCCGGCACTCGGCGTGATTACCGACGTCGCGCTCGATCCATACACGACGCACGGACAGGACGGGATCATCGACGGTTCCGGGCTTGTGCTGAATGACACGACGGTCGCGGCGCTCGTGAAGCAGGCGCGCTCGCATGCGGCTGCCGGCGCCGACATGGTGGCACCATCGGACATGATGGACGGACGAATCGGTGCGATCCGCTCGGCGTTGGAGCAGGACGGTCACCACGATACCCGGATTCTCGCTTATTCCGCGAAGTACGCTTCCTGCTTCTACGGACCATTCCGCGATGCCGTCGGTTCCGCGACCGCCCTCGGCAAGGCCGACAAGTCGACCTATCAGATGGACCCGGCCAACAGCGACGAGGCGCTGCGCGAAGTGGCGCTCGACATCTCGGAAGGCGCGGACATCGTGATGATCAAGCCGGGGTTGCCGTATCTCGACATCGTGCGGCGCGTCAAGGACGAGTTCAGCGTGCCGACATTCGTCTATCAGGTCAGTGGCGAGTACGCGATGCTCGCGGCCGCGATCGCAAATGGCTGGCTCGAGGAGCGCGCGGCAGTGCTCGAAAGCCTGGCTTGCATCAAGCGCGCCGGCGCCGACGGCATCCTGACTTACTACGCCGGCCGCGCCGCCGGCTGGCTGCGAGGGGATTGAAGGCGTGGCGGAGCACGGGGATCCTGGTCGCTACACACTGTTCGGTCATCCGGTCAGCCACAGCTGGTCGCCATTCATCCACGGCCTGTTCGCGCGGCAGTTCGATCACGTCGTGGACTACAAGCTGTGCGACGTCGATCCAGTGACGTTCCGGCGCGCCGTCATAGAATTCTTTGTGGAGGGTGGCAGTGGCGCCAATATCACGCTGCCGCACAAACCCGCCGCAGCGGAGATTGTCAATGAACTTTCGGCGCGCGCCGAGCGTGCCCGCGCCGTCAACACGATCATCCGCAGGAGCCCGACCGAACTTCTCGGCGACAACACCGACGGCACCGGTCTTGTGACCGATCTCGTCAGAAATCTCGGCGTCACCGTCAGCGGGTCGCGCTTGCTGGTGCTCGGCGCCGGCGGCGCGGTTCGCGGAGTGCTGGCGCCACTGCTCGAGCAGGAGCCGCGCGAGATCCGCATCGCGAACCGCACGCCCGAGCGCGCGATCCGCCTGCGCGACGAATTTTCGGATCTCGGAGAAATTTCGGCCTCGAATTTCGACGATGTCGACGACCGGGCCTGGGACATCGTCATCAACGCAACCGCTGCAAGTCTTGCGGGCGAGGTGCCGGCGCTGCCGCCGCGCGTCATCGGTCACGACACCGTCTGCTATGACATGGCCTACGGACGCGGCGATACGGCGTTCATGCGCTGGGCCGCGCAACGCGGCTCGTCGCGCTCCTATAAGGGCTGGGGCATGCTGGTTGAGCAGGCCGCGGAATCCTACCGGCTGTGGCACGGCGTGCGACCGGCGACCAAGCCCGTGCTCGACGCGCTCGAGCGGCTCTAACCACCTTTCAGGTAATCGTCCTTCAAGGACACGTAGTGCGCGACCGATTCCGCGAGCATCGCGGCAGGGGCGGATATTCATGTCAGCGGATTGTCACGAATTCCTCGGCGCTGGTGGGATGGATCGCGACCGTATCGTCGAAGTCGCGCTTGGTCGCGCCCATGCGTAGCGCCACGGCGAAACCCTGCAGCATCTCGTCGGCGCCCATGCCAATCACGTGCAGGCCGACGATGCGCTGCTGGGCGCCCACGGTCACGAGTTTCATCTCGGCGCGGCGCCTGCGCTCCGTCAGGCCGTGGTACAGCGGCATGAAATCCGAGCGGAACACTTCGACCGCATCGCCATGCGCCGCGCGCGCCTCCTGCTCAGATAGGCCCACGGTGCCGATCGGTGGATGCGTAAAGATCACGGTCGGAATCAGCCGGTAATCGAGGTGCCGGTCGCTCATGCCGCCGAACAGGCGATCGGCGAGGCGCCGCCCCGCGCCAATCGCGACCGGTGTCAACGTTTCGCGGCCGGTCGCGTCGCCGACCGCATGGATGCCAGGCATATTCGTGTCCTGGAGCAGGTCGGTGATGATCTCTCCCTGCGCACCGGTCGCGATACCCACATCGGCGAGTCCGAGCCCGTCGCTGCAGGCCCTGCGGCCGACCGCCCAGATCACGGTTTCAAACGGCCCGGCGCTGCGGCCGTCCTCGAGCCCGATGAAGAGGCCCTCATCCCGTTTCGTCACCGCCTTAGGCACCGCGTTCTCGATAATCGCGATGCCGTCTGCTCGCATCGCCTTCATCAGCGCAAAGGACAGCATCTCGTCGAAATCGCGTAGCATGCGATCGTGCCGGACCAGCACGGTGACCGAAGCGCCGAGCGCCGCGAATACGCCGGACAGTTCCGCTGCGATATAACCGCTGCCGACCAGGGCGACCGACGCCGGCAGCTTTGCGAGCTCGAAGAATCCGTCGGAACTGATGCCCCGATTCGCACCGGGCAAGGCCGGCACGATCGGCTGGCCGCCGGTCGCGATCACGATGTGGGGCGCTTCGTGTTCACCCGCGCCGATCGTCACACGCCCGGAGCCTTCGAGCCGAGCGCCTGCCTTCAGCAGCGTGACGCCGCGCCGGTCAAGGCTTTCGGCGTAAATGCCCCGCAGGCGCAACACGTAGGCGTCGCGGCGTTCCTGCAATTTCCGCCAGTCATGACCGCGGAGCTCAAGGTCGAAGCCATAACCGGCGGCGTCTGCGATGCCATGAGCAAGTTCTGCCGCATGAAACATGATCTTTTTTGGCACGCAGCCGACATTGACGCAGGTGCCGCCGAGTGGACCGGGCTCGGCCAGCACGGCACGCGCGCCGTGCTCAGCCGCGCGCTGCGCGCAGGCAAGCCCCCCGCTGCCGCCGCCGATCACGATGAGATCCCATCGCTCCGTCATCTCCGCTCCACGCGGATACCAGGAACGCCGATGATATACTCGATCGTGTCATGCCCTGGGTCATCGTGCCCGCCATTGCCGCGCTTCTCGCGCTCTTCGCGATCCTCGCCCGTAATGGCCTGCTACAGCTGCGCGATTCAGTTCACAGCTCATGGGCGAGCCTCGACTCGCTGCTCCTCGAGCGTCACGACCTGCTGGCGGAGTTCGTGGAACTCTGCGCACGTGACATTCGCTACGAGCAGGACACCGTCGAGCGTGTCGTGAGGGCGGACGCAGCAACATTCGGCGCCGCTGCGCGCGAGGACATCCCGGCGCTGGCCGCTGCCGAAATGCTGCTTCGCGCCTCGGTCACAAGCCTGCTCTCGATTGCGGAAAATTACCCCGCACTCTGCGCGCAGGCTGGCTTCATCGCGCTGCGCGAGCGGATCCTCTGCGTCGGCGCCGCGATCATCGAACGCCGCGAGCTCTACAATTCCGCGGTGAACCTGCTGAATGTCCGTAGCCAGGCATTCCCGCACCGGTTGGTCGCGCGCGCCATCGGGTTTCATGCGGAGGCGCTCTTCGAGTGATGCACATTGCCACCTGGAATGTGAATTCCCTGCGGGTTCGGCTGCCGCATCTTGCAGCGTGGCTCGCCGCAAATCCGGTCGATGCCATCGGGCTGCAGGAACTCAAGCTGCCCGACGAGCAGTTTCCACGCGCCGAGATCGAGGCGCTCGGCTTGCACGCCGCCCATTACGGCCAGAAGACCTATAACGGTGTTGCGATTCTCGCGCGTGGCGCGCTTGCCGATGTCACGACCGGCATTCCCGGTGACGTCGATCCGCAGCGGCGCGTGATCGCAGCGACGATCGGCGGGGTAAGACTGATCAATGTCTACGTGCCAAATGGCCAGGAAGTCGGCTCGGAGAAATACGCCTACAAACTGGCGTGGCTTGAACGGTTGCGCGCATGGCTTGCCGACGAAATTACGCAATATCCGCGACTCGCGATCGTCGGCGATTTCAACATCGCACCGGAAGACCGGGACGTGCACGACCCCGCGAAATGGGAGGGCTCGGTGCACGTCAGCGAACCGGAGCGCAAGGCACTCTCCGCAATCACCGGACTCGGACTCGTGGACCTGTTCCGGCGCTTCGAGCAACCGCCCGGCACCTGGTCGTGGTGGGATTACCGCATGGGCGCGTTCCGCCGCAATCACGGCCTGCGAATCGACCTGGTGCTGGCATCCGCGGCACTTGCGGCGCGCTGTACGGCCTGTACCGTGGATCGCAGCCCGCGTGCCTGGGAACGCCCCTCGGATCACGCGCCGGTTGTCGCCTCGTTTGACATAGGCTGAGCCGCAGGATGTGAACCCGCGCAAACTCGGGCCAAACCGCTTGGCGGCGGCCGGTGGCACGGGCGTAAACTGCATTTCCCTGATGATCCGCCCCTACCGCCGCAGCGATTTCGACGTCACCGACACGGTGCAGGTCAGCTCCCCGCCCGCCGTGCGCGAAGCCGTACTCCAGCTTTATGCCGACACCTGGCCCGGCGCGCCACGGATGCCGCTCGAGACGGCACTTGCGGATTTCGAGCAGCTATTCGCGGGCCGGACGCCCGGCTACCTGGGTGTCGACACGGTTTATCACGACCTGCAGCACTCCCAGGACGTGGTGCTCGCGATGACCCGGCTGATGGCCGGCTATGAAAAGAGCCATCAGGACGGGCCGCGAATCGGCGCGGAGCGCGCATTGATGGGCCTGGTGACCGCGCTTTTTCACGACTCGGGCTACATCCGCGAGAACGCCGAGAAGAACATCCCGAATGGCGCCGTATTCACGCGCCAGCACGTCACGCGCAGCGCACGTTATCTCGCGCGCTACCTGCCGACCATCGGCCTCTCCGACTGGATTCCCGTATCGACGCGTATCGTCCACTTTACCGGCTATGAGATACCGCTCGATTTGATCCGCATCGGCGATCCGCGCGATCGCCTGGTCGGTCACCTGCTGGGAACGGCCGACATGCTCGCGCAGATGGCGGATCGATGCTATCTCGAGAAGTGCCGCGATCGGCTATACGCGGAATTCGTGCTCGGCGATGTCGCTGCGCACAAGGGCGCCGGCGGCGTCAAGGTGCTGTACGGCTCCGGCCTCGACCTGCTGCGGCAGACGCCGCAATTCGTCGCGACCACGATCGAGAAACGCCTTGGAGGTACATTCGGCCATGCATACCGTCACGTCGAGCCGCTGTACGGCGGCGACAATCCGTACATGGATGCGATCCAGCAGAATGTCGAATACCTGCGCGGGCTCGCGCGCAACAGCCGCTGGCCGATGTTGCGCCGCAATCCACCCGTGTTCACTGTCGAACACAATGCGATGCAGGGAGTGCGCTCGCTGATCGTCGAGCACCTGAAGGCTGTCTGGGGCTCGTCGGCTCCCGTCAATGTAATTTGAGACGGGCCCAGCGCGACCGCATCCGCGGCGGTGCATCAACTCCCAGCACGTATCGTTCGTGGATCGAAGGCAGTTCCGCGAGTATCGCGGCCTCTCCGTCGACATCCGCGCCCTTGATCGCACCGGCGAGCAATTCAACGGTCAGTGACGGCAAGGCGCGGCGCGCGACCGGCGCGAAGCTCAGGTGCCAGGGTTCGGGCTGCACGCCTTGGCCTGCGCGCGTGTAGGGCCGGTAGAAACCGTAATGGTGCATGTTGCGGCCGAGCCAGCGTGACAGCGCGGCAAATTTTCCGCTGCGCATGTATTCCGGCCGCTCCAGTTTCGGCGCGTAGCCGCCCGCGACCACCCTTCCGTCGACGACATCGATGTCGCTACCCCAGTGATGACGGCTGGCACCCGGAAGTGCCGACCACAGCAGGATCATTTCGATGCGTTTTCTGGGTGCCAGGCGAATCATGTCCACAGGGCGGCCGCTGCGATTGCGCGCAGGCCGCTCGCCGCGATACTTGGCATTCCAGATCCGGCGCTGGTGCTCGAAGTCACGGAATGACGACAGCGGAAGCAGATCGATGCCCGCGCCTGCGGCATCCTCGCGCATCGCGAGAAAGGCATCGATCGCCGCGGTATGCAACATGCAGTGCGGGGATGCCAGCTCGACGATGTGGCCGCGGTCACGACCGGTCAGTTGCAGCGCGTCCAAGCGGGCGATGCTACCGCACCCGGCGGCCCGCGAGGGTTTCGGGCGCCTTTGCAGTGCCGTTCCTGTGCGCGGCGTATGATGGCCGGTCGGCCGAGACCGGCGCCTATTAAGATAATTGGGGGTCGGCGCGACTGCACCGCTACGCCGCAATGAGGCCTACATTCAGGACCAGAGCGCTCGTCATGGCGACCATCGCCTGCGCGGCGCTGCTCGTCATTCTGCTCGCGCTCGCGGCCATCGACCTGCGGCTCGACATCGCTGCCGACAACACGCTGGTCGAACAGATTGCTGCGGGCGGTGAGCCGCGGAGCACGGCCGGGATTGCCACTGCGCTCGGTGAACGTCGCAGCTCGGATTTCGAGCGTCGGCTTCTGGTGCTGGCCGGTGGCGGTCTACTGCTGTTCGGCATTGCGTTTGCTGCGGCCTGGCGGTTCGCGCGGCGCGTCGAAGGCCCGATGGAGGAATTGCGCGACTCGGTAGACCTGCTTGCGGGCGGTAACTGGGCCACCCACATTGCAACACCCGCGGGTGGCTACGGCGCTGATCTCGCCCACGCACTCGAACGGCTGCGCCTGAATCTGAGCGACCATGCGGCCACTGGTCGCGCGCTCGACATCATGCTCGACAGCATGAATGACGCTGTGTTCGTGACTTCGCCGGACGGCCTGATCAAGCGCATCAATGTCGCGGCGACGCAGCTTCTCGGCTGGTCACAGATGGAATTGCTGGGGCGCGAGCTCGCCTACGTGATCTCCGACCAGGACCGCACGAATTTCAACATCGAGCAGGCCGCCAACGAGACGCTCGAGTTGACCGTCAGGACGCAGAATGGCCAGATCATCCCTGTATCGCTTTCAGGCTCGGTCATCGCGGCGGACGATCCCAGCTTCCAGGGCTGTATCTTCGTCGCGCGCAATATCACGGAGCGCAAGCGCGCCGAACGACGGATCCGCTATCTCGCGCGCTACGACACGCTGACCAAGACCCCGAATCGCCCAGGTCACTCACGCTTATCTCCCTCATCCGCCTCTTCTTCGCGGGCCGCTGTCAGAGTTGATGCCGCCGGGGGCGGAGCCTTGGCGAGCGCTTCGAGCAACTCGCGGGGTTCGAAACCCAGTCTTTGGATTCTTGCGCCGACTTTCGGCCACTCCTCCTCGAGGAAATGCTGGCGTTCGTCCTTCATCAACGCGCGACGCGCGCCTTCCGTGACGAACATGCCGCGACCGCGCCGCTTCTCGACCAGCTGCTCATCGACGAGCTGCTGGTAGCCTTTCAGTACCGTCAGCGGGTTCAGCCGGTACTCGGCCGCAACGCTACGGACCGACGGCAGGGGATCGCCGTCATTCAGTACGCCTTCCAGGATCATCGCCACCACGCGGTCGCGCAGTTGACGGTAAATGGGCAGGCTCTCGTTCCAGTTAGTATCCATACGTTACGTCGTCAGTGATTTGGCCCGCTACCCGACTACTTTAGCAGAGCACCTTCGGCGGAGGCCTTGGCGCTTGCCGAACGTCCCTGGTCCGCTGCATTGGCCCCGGCGACCATGTAGGCCACCCGCTTCGCGACTACCATGACTTCCGGGAGCTCGGTCGCGACCGCGAAGTACGTGTTGGAAGTCTCGCGCTTCGCTACCACGGTCACTTCCGGCAGGGTCACCGACGCGATTGGCGTGCTGTCAACCAGCGTGAGCTCGCCGACTTCCACGATGCCGCGAGGTGCCGAGGCGAAATGGCCTTGGTCGAATACCGCGGCATTGAGCGACACGATTACGACCGCTGCAATTGCGCTGACTGTCATCTGGGTGCTGTTTGTGTACTGCCTGAACATGACCTTCTCCTTTCCTTTGCTTCGTTTCGGTTCGGCCTTTCGCCGGGTTACGTTCTACTGTTGGGCTCGTCTGGTGTTGTAGTCAACTATAACACAGACTTTAATGCAAGTCTTTTTTGTTACCCAAATGGAGATAGGGGTATAAATCACGCAAAAACAATGAGTTATGCAGAAAATAAAATGCCTGGAGGGCTTGCGGAAGGTGGCAGAGGCGCCTTGTGAGCCAGTTAATGCGCATTCCAGGCGGCAGGCGTTCGGCCAGGACTTGCGCTCATGTCACCGACTTGGCTGCCTGGCAGATGCCTGCCGGTCACATGGATTGTAAGGACGCGAAGCGCTTCAAACAGCCAAGGTAGTATCGATTTTTTGAGGCATGGAACAGGCTCTTGCATGAATTGCCCTGTGTGGATCTGGCATGACGGATGACGCGCCTGCGGTGCGCTGGGCGCTGTTCGCGGTCATCAGCGCAATCTTCTTCCTGATCAGCGCCGGTACATTCAGTTCCCTGGGCGTCGTCCTGCCATTCATGATCCATGAGTTGTCCTGGACCTGGTCGCAGGCGGGGACCGGATTCTCGCTGCTGGCACTTACGGTCGGGCTTGCCAGCACTGTGCCGGCGTGGATCCTGCGCCGTCTTGGCATCAAGGCGACCTATGGCATCGGCGGCGTGATCATGGCATCCGGATTTGCGTTGTTTGCCCTGACGAACGGTCTGCAACTTTACTTCGTTGCGGCAGCATTGCTGGGCCTCGGATTCGCGTCCTGCGCCACCGTTCCCGGCGTGTATCTGCTGAATGGCTGGATGCCCGAAAAGCGGTCCGCGACGATCGGCGCGTTCATGACCGCCGGCGGGCTCGGCGCTGTCGCCGGCCCGCTTGCGGCCCGCTGGATCATCGCAGCGACCGACTCATGGCGGATGTACTGGTGGGCGATGGCGGCGTCCATGCTGGCGCTGACGGCTCTCGCGCTCATCTTCGTCAGGACTCCGCCGCCCGAAGCGGTCGTCGCGAATGCGGCGACCGCACCGGCAGCCGAATCGCGCCCGCAAGGGGTTTATCGCACGAGCAAAGACTGGCGATTCCGGGATGCAATCCGCACGCCGCAGTTCTGGATCATCTCGATTGCGATGACGACCACGCTGCTGTGCGTCCTGACGTCGAGCAGCTGGGCCTTCACGCACATGGGCACTCTCGGGGTGTCCGCCTCAGTCGCAGCCGGCGTGCTGAGCGCCGATGGGGCGGTCAGCGCGCTCTCACGCGCCCTCGGTGGAGCGCTGGCTACGCGAATCGACCCGAAGCGGCTGCTGGTGGCCGCGCTGGTGGGCGAGACCATCGGCATCGCCGCACTGTCGGTCGCCGATAACTGGGTTGCCATCGCCATTTTCGCGGTGGCCGACGGCTTCGGTTTCGGCATGTGCTTCTTCGCGACCGCGATGCTGCTGGTCAACTATTTCGGTCCGTCCGAAAACCCCGAGATCTTCGGCACCTTGAATCTGATCACGACGGCCGCGATGATCGGTCCTGCAACCGCCGGCTTTTTTGCGGACAAATTTGGCGGATTCGCCGGGGTATTTCAGGGCTATGTAGCTGTCATGATCGTGATGGTCATCATCACGGCCGCGATGCGCCCGCCGCGCCTGCCGGCGCAATGATCCTGCCGACGACATTTCCCGTGTAGATTTGCGCATGAGCATCAGGAATGACAGACCCTGGCGGGCCCTCGCCATCCCATGCTG
>SHZN01000049.1 GCA_009692245.1 Gammaproteobacteria bacterium | reverse complement strand
TCTTCTACAACACCCGCCGACCCCACGGCTCGCTCGGCTACCGGCCGCCGGCACCGGCAACCGCCTGCGGCCGACCCCTGCTCGCAGAGGCTCAGAGGGCGGCGTAAACTAACTTGAAATCTGGACCAGTTAAGACAGGCCGGTCATCAGGCGCAACTGCCTCATCGAGGTCTCGTTCAGGTTGTCCTGCGCGAACTGCGCGTTGTGGTCCTGAAGGAACTCGTAGGTATCTTTCCAGTTGCCCCAGTCGGTTGCCGACACCTGGATCTCGTTCAGCGCCTGATGGACGCCAAAATCGATGCGCTTCATGGCGGTACGCGCGTTGTCGAGTGCGATTTCCTCAAAGCGCGGCAGCAGCAGCGCTTGCCCGACGCCCCACTCGACGAATGTGAGCGCCAGGAATACGGCTCCGAGCAGCGCAACGACTTTGGCGCGTATCTTCATGAATGTCAGAATATGACGCATGCGGCATGCAGACTGTGACGTAGCCGAGATCGGCCCAATCCGTCAGCAGGTTGGACGCACGCGGTGCGCAAGCAGTGACGGACGTCACAGGTGAAGGCCCGCGCGGCCGGGATCCGCCAGGGTCAGGCCCCGATCAGCTCGTCAGCCATCCCGGCGTAGACCTGCGTATGCCGGTCGACGTCGGCGACCGTGGTCGCCGGCGACATCAGTGCCATGTTGTGGAACGGCGTCATCAGGATGCCCCGGTTCAGCAGATAGAGATGGATGTACGGATCGAGCCGTTCATCCTGTCCGGCCGCGGCCTCGGCGCCATTGCTGGCCACTTCCGGGCGGAACAGGTACTCGACGCGGCAGCCCAGTCGCACCGCGTGCCACGGGAGCCAGCGCGAATCAATCACGCCGCGCACACCCTGCTCGAAGCGCTCACCGAGTGCGATCATTTGCTCGAACGCCTCGTCGGTCATGACCTGGCCGAGCGTGGCTCGCATCGCGGCGAGTGACAGCGCGTTGCCTGCGAGCGTGCCTCCGATGCCACCGACATCGGCGTTTTTTGAGTCGGTGTGCTCATACACCATCTGGCGGACCCGCTCGGTCATGCCATAGGCGCCGCTCGCGATACCCGCGCCGAGCGTCTTGCCGATCGTGACGAAGTCGGGGTCAAGGCCCCAGGCCTTGGTGCAGCCACCGGGGCCGGCGCTGATCGTGTGGGTCTCGTCGATGATCAGCAATGCGCCGTATCGGGTGCACAGCTCGCGCACGGCCGCGTGATACCCCGCATCGGGCAGCACAATGCCGATGTTGGTCAGCGCGGGCTCGAACAGACAGGCCGCGACGTCTCCGTGCGTGAGCGCTGCCTCGAGTCCGGGCAGATCGTTGATTTCCACGACCCGCGTCGTCTGATCGAGCGGCACGGGCTTGCCGATGTTGCCCTGGCGAGCCACGGTTCGGCCGTTCTCGAGGATCGCGATGGTTTCGTCGACCGTCCCGTGGTAGCACCAGTTGTGCACCACGATCTTCGGGCGCCGGGTGATCTCGCGTGCCCACCGGATCGCGCAGCGATTGGCATCGGTGGCGCTGAGCGTGAACTGCCAGTAGGGGACACCGAAGCGCCGCGCCATCTCGTTGCCCACCCAGGTGGCGTCCTCGTTCGGCAACATCAGCGTGAAGCCCTTGCCGGCCTGCCTGGCGATTGCGTCAACGGTGGCTTGGGGCGCGTGACCCGCCATGCCGCCAGTGTCGCCGAGGCAAAGGTCGATGAACTCGTTGCCGTCGACGTCCCAAAAATGAGCGCCTGCTGCCCGGTCAACGTAGATCGCATGGTCACCCGGCCAGCGGGTCATCCAGTTCATCGGAACGCCGAAGAGCAACGAGCGCTTTGCTTGCTCGGCAAGCTGGCCGCTGCGCGTGTGTCGCTGACGGAAGGTCGCACGCTCGCGCTCTATCAGTCCGGCAACACGGGGTCGATCGATTGTCCTCACGGTTAGTTGCTGCTAAACGCGGCGAGCAGATCCGCGGCACTCGCCTGCTTCAGGCCCGCGCACAGATGAATGCTTTCAATCGTCTGCGCGAGGTCGCGCTCGTAGCCAGGCAGTTCTGCGGCATGGGACTCGACGAATGTCTGCCATTCGTCAGCGCGGTCATTGCTGCAGAAGGCTACGCCAAACGTTGGAAAGATGTTTGACCTGAAATACTCAGGGATCAATCCGATGATCGCCTTTTCGTTTTCTTTCAGCCAGGCATAAGTTTGCTCGGTGGTCGCGGGGCGACTCATCTGTTGACTCAGGACGTCGAACATCTCGGTGCCCTTGAACTTTCCCGCAAGGACCGCTGCCTCGAGTTTTCGCGCCAGTGCCGGATCCTCAACGCGCGCAAGCGCGCCGATGGAAGAATTGCGGAACTCGGCATCCTCGGATGCGATCGTCTGCTTCAATAGCAGGTCGAAAAATGGTTCACCAAGATCCTGAACGCCGACGGTGAAGACAGTTTCCAGCTCACTCGCGGGCGCAGCCGATGGATCTGGTTTGCCGTTGAGCCCGACTGCCCGTGCCGCCTGCCTGGCAAGCGGCTTGCGCATGGCCTGGTCCATCGCAACCACGATCAGGAAGCGCTGCAGCCGCTTTTGCAGCAAGCGTGAAGCTGGATCTGACGCACCCACAATTCTTGCGTAGCGTGGTGCCGCGATTGCACGGAATGCCTGCTCCGCCGGACCCAAATCCCTTGGGTCGATGATCCTTGTAACTTCCTCGAGGTAATCCGTTGCCGCGGCGACCACGTCCCAGGCGCTGTGATTCACAAGCGCAGCCATACCGGGTACATAGGTCTTCGCGGAAACAGAGCCTGCACGGAACGCGGCATCGAGACTGTCTGCAAATATCAAAGCTTCCGCCGGGCTCAGCTTCGTCGCACCTGCAATCAGGCTTTGCCAGCCGGCCTCATCCAGTGTGAACCGGTAATAACCGGTGCCATCGGCATTCGGGTGCACCTGCGTCGGGCAGGCTCCGGCCTCGAGATTCAGGGATTGTTCTTTCTTGTCGATGAGTGCACAGGTGCTCTTGCGCGCGCCATTGGCGATGTAGGCAACGCAGATTGGAATTGTCCATTCGCCAGCGTCCGGCCTGATGGAGGAACTGAGTGGCGCATAACGGGACTGGCGCAGATCCAGGCGCGGCTTTGCGTCATCCTTGCAATCAAGCTTGGCCGAGATCAGGGGCACGCCGGGCTGTTCGATGAAGGACTTGAATGCCGTCTCGACCTCGGGCCGGTCAGAACCCGTTGCGACCGATGCGATGAAATCCTCCGCGGTCGCCGTGCCGTCCGCGTGCCGCTTCAGATACAGCCGGACACCTGCCTTAAACGGCTCCTCGCCGACGTAGTGCTCCAGCATGGCGAGAACGCCGGCGCCCTTCTGGTAAATGATGCCATCGAATACACCGTTGATCTTGTCATTGTTGTCGATGGGATCGCGTATCTGGCGCGCCGAAGCCAGCGAGTCGTTGACCATCACGCCCAATGCACCGTTCAGCGTTTCCCGGTCGAATTGGCCGTCCGGCCAGTAGGCATGCGCTGCCTTGTTCTGTATCCACGACGCAAAGGATTCATTGAGCCAGATGTCGTTCCACCACGCGGGTGTCACGAGATTGCCGAACCACATGTGCGACATCTCGTGCGCGTGCGTGGAGGTGTAGTCACGGCGCTGGTCCAACGGCGAATGCTCGTCCATCAACATCAGGTCTTCGTCGTAGGTGATCGCGCCAACATTCTCCATCGCGCCGCCAAAAGTCTCGGGCACGGCGATCAGGTCGAGTTTTTCGTAGGGGTAGGGCGTGCCAAAATAGGTCTCCAGCGCCGACAGCAGGCCAGCCGTGTTCTTCAAGGCGTATTGCATTTCCCTGCCGTGCCCCTTTGCGGCAATGCCCCGCAGGGGAACCCCGTGGTCGCGCACTGAATTGGAAGGGATCATTCCGTAGTCGACGACATCGTACGGGCCCACCGCCAATGCGATCAGATAGGTCGGCAATGGGCGTGTCCGCGCGAAGACATGCATCACGCTGCCATCAGGAAGTTCTTTCGTGGATGCTTCGGGCGTGGTTGCCACGACGGCGTCGCCCTTGCGGGCGATCACCGAGAGGTCAAACGGCACCTTGAATCCGGGCTCGTCGAATCCCGGGAAAGCCTGCCGCGCGGCAATCGCCTCGAACTGGGTGGCGGCGTAGTAATTGCCATCGCGTTCAATCTTGAACAGCGCATTGAGGGAAGTGTTGAATGGCGCGCTGTAGGTGAAATGCAGTTGTGCTGCCCCGGCAGGGGCGTTCCTGGCTAAAGTCACCAGTGCAACCCCGGATTCCTGGCGCTCCTCGTACAATGCGTCGATACGATCGGAATCGGCATCGGTCAGATGGACTTCGGAGACTTGCAGGTTCTTGCCATGCAGCCAAATGGCGTCCTGGGCTTCCTTCAGCGTAATGTCGATGACGACCTTGCCGGAAAACGTATCCCTGGAAGGGTCGATCGAGAGCTCGATGCCGTACCGGGTCGGCGCCACGGTCTTGCCGAGCTGACCGACGGGCGGGGCGGAGTCACGGACGGTGGTGGAAGGCTGACAGGCCGCGAGTACTGCGATTGGCGCAAGCGCAAAGACAATCCACCGCAGTGATTTCATGATCGACATTCCCTTCTTGGATGCGCCAATGTATGCGAAAGTTGTTACTGCGGCTACTTGAAACGAGTGGAAACATTGCTCTCTCCGGCGCAAGTTGAACAATTCAGGCGGGACGGTTTCCTAATCCTGCCGGATTTCGTCAATGCCGGGCGTTGCCTCGAGTTGCGCGAGCGGGCGATGGAACTTTCCCGGAAGCAGCGCGAGCCACTGCAGGTGCTGCGCCACGCGTTGCGGCCAGTCGATCAGGCCGCCGACGAGAAATTTCATCAGGTTCTCCTCTACAGCAGCGTATCGAGCGCCGCGATCAGGCGATCCACTTCCTGTCTCGACGTATAGTGCACAAACGATGTGCGGAGCGCCCCATCGTCCGTATCGATGTCAAGCGCCTTCAACAGGCGAGAGGCGTAGAAATTCCCGACGCCGACGCCGAACTTCAACTTCCCCAGGCGGCTCGCGAGTTCGCCGGAGCGATGACCGGCGGCCGTGAAGGCAACAGTCGGTGCGCGCTGCGCCGCCTTGACCCTGCCGATCAACTTCACCTTGGGATGACTGGAGAGGAAGTCGAGGAGGGGCTGCAGCAAACCCGTTTCGTGATCGCGGAACAGGCTTCTGACCGCCGCGGCACGCGCCTGGACCGGCTGGCCGCTGAGACCATGGTGATCCGCAACGGCATCCATGTAATCCATGACGCCATTGACTGCAGCGATCTGCGCGTGATCGGGCCCGGCTGGTGTGAATCGGCTCCCCGGTTTGCCGGCATTGAAGAAATGCCCCTGATTCGGCAACTGCGCATTCAGCTCGCGCCGCAGGAACATCGCGCCGAGATACGGGCCGTACACCTTGTACATTGAAAAGAAGTAGAGATCGGCGCCCAGCGCCTGGACATCCGGCATCCCGTGCGGGCTGAAGGCCACGCCGTCGACGAAAGCCCATGCCCCGGCCCGGTGAATCAGGTCCGTCAGTTCGCGCACCGGATTGATGGTCCCGACGACATTCGAACAATGCGTGAATGCGACCACCCGCGTCCGCGGACTCAGCAGCGCCTCAAGATCCTTCGAATTCAGATCCGCAGTGTCCGGATCAACCTTCCATTCGCGCACGACGAAGCCTTCGTCATTGAGGCGGCTCAGGGCGCCCGAATTCGCCTCGTGATCCTGGCTCGTGACGATGACCTCGTCGCCGGGCTTGAGATACCGGCGCAGGGCCTGGGCGATGACGTAGGTGTTCTGCGAACTCGACGGCCCGAAATGCAGCTCATCCTGGCCAACATTCAGCCATGCAGCCATTCGTTCCTTGGCCGCGTCCATCTGCAGGCCGGCTTTCGCGGACGGCGCAAAATCGTAGTAAGGCTGGACCTTGGTCTGCCGGTAATAGCGATCGAGCCAATCGATGGTCTGCCAGCAGGCAAATGAGCCGCCCGCGTTCTCGAAGTGCGCGAATCCTTCGAGAGAGGGCTCGCTGAAAGCGGGAAACTGCGAGCGCACGAAATCCAGGTCGAGTGTTTTCATGTTTGATTCCAGTCCTAACCCCATAGGTCCGCGCCAAAGGGCTGCATCATCGCACCATCAAATCTGAAACCCGGCACACGATCGCGCGACAACAGCAGCGGTCCGTCCAGATCCACCCAGCGGCACTGCTGCGCCAGTATGAAGGCCGGGGCCATCGCAAGCGAAGTGCCCAGCATATTGCCCGCGAAGAGTTCCAGGCCTCTTGTGCGTGCGGTTTTGGCACAGCGCAATGCTTCGGTCAGGCCACCGCACTTGTCGAGCTTGATGTTGATGCAGCGGTAGCGCGGATTCAGCGCGGCGAATGATGAATGGCCGGAAAAACTTTCGTCCGCGCAGAGTGCCAAGGCACCCACGTATCCGTCGAGGGGCGCATCGTGCGCCACCGGCAATGGCTGTTCGATCAGGCTTACACCGAGACGCTGCAACGCAGGCGATGCGTCATTCAACTCATCCAGTGACCAGGCTTCATTGACGTCCACCACGAGATCGGAGTCGGGCGCTGCCCGTCGCACGGCACTGACCCGGTCGATATCCCGGCCGTCCCGTGCGCCAAGCTTCAGTTTCAGGACGGCACCGGGCGGGGCGAGCCCGACGTCGATGGCCATTTTCGAGGGCTCCGCGAGACAGATCGTGTAGGTAGATCGAAGTGCCTTGGGCGCCTCGACTTCTGCAAGTTCCCAGACCCGGCGCCCCTTTTCCTTGGCCTCGAGGTCCCACATGGCACAATCGATGGCATTACGGGCGCCGCCTGCGGGCATCTGCTCCAGCAGCGCAAGGCGGTCCCAGGGAATGGCGTCGGTCGCAACTGCGTTTTCCAGGTAACGCTTCATGCTATCCGGCGTTTCGCCGTGATAGTCGACTCCTGCGGCTTCCGAGCGGCCGACGCATCCATTCCTCCGCAGTTCGCAATAGAGAACCTTGAGTTCCTCGGTCGTGTCCCGCGAAATCGTGAATGGCTGGCTCAGGGGCCAGGTTTCCAGGCGGAATTCGGCGTGCATGTTGTCCACGGGCCGGCCCTATCCGGCCATCGAGAGGATGTTGTCCACGATCGGCCCGACTCCATTGCGGATCGGATCGCAACAGGGCAGGGACAGGCGTGCCGAGGTCTCGGCCAGTGCGCGTGCAGCCGCAGCTTCACCGCTGCGCGAAGTATTGAGGCTCACGCCGGCAAATCTCGCCCGCGGATTCGTCAGGCGCGCGGCGGCAAGGTAAGTCTCCATGCAGGACTCAAGAGACGGAATCGCAAAGCCCTCGAAACCCCCGAGATGGGTACGGCCCAGTTCGTGGCACAGCACCAGAAGATCCGGCTGGCTGCCGTGAATGAGGCCCAGCGTCACGCCCGCGTAGGCGGGGTGAAACAACGCGCCCTGGCCCTCGATGATGTCCCAGTGATCGGGTGCTGCGGCCGGTGACAGCCATTCGGCCGCGCCCGAAACAAAATCCGAGACGACTGAGTCGATGGCCACACCGCGGCCAGAGATGAATATGCCGGTCTGCCCCGTGGCGCGGAAGTCCGCATCAATACCGCGCGAGCGCATCTCCTTTTCAATCGCAAGCGCAGCGTATTTCTTGCCGATGGCGCAGTCCGTACCGACCGTCAGCAGGCGCTTGCCGCTGCGCTTGATGCCAGTACCTGGCTTGAAGGATTCGGCCGGCTGGCGCACTTCGATCAAGCGCCGGCTGGTGCGTTTTGCGGCCACCGCGATTTCCGGCACGCCGGCAAGAGGCTCGTGCAGGCCCGAGGCAACATCGAGCCCCGCCTCCAGGGCGGCGACGATGGTTGCCACCCAATTCGGGGCAATAAACCCACCATCATTTGCGACACCCACGATCATCGTCCGGATGCCGCGCTGGACGGCCTCCGCGGGCTTCAGTTCCGGCAGGCCAAGATTCACCTCGCAACCGGGGAGGCGCAGCTGTCCCGCGCATAGCTCACGGCGCCATTGCCAGATGCCCATGGCGGTCTTTGCGGAACCGTCATCCGGAACATCCGCGAGGAACAGCAGGTAGGGGCTTTGGATCGAGGCTTCCATGTGCGGTGAGTATAATCATCGCATGGCCATCATCATCCGCGTACTCGTGGGCTTTCTGCTGGGGGCAGGCTCGATCGTTTCTGTCGCTGCCGAGGTGACTAACGCTTCTACGATCATCCTCAATGCCTGGATTGTAGACGGTTCGGGCGCCCCGGCACGGAGAGGCGCTGTGCGTTTGCAGGACGACCGAATCGTCGCCATGGGCGAACTTGAGCCGATTCCCGGAGAACACATCGTGGATGCCGGCGGGTTGACGCTGACGCCGGGCTTTATCGACACGCATAGCCATCACGACCGCGGGCTGTTCGAGCAACGCGACGCGATGGCAGCGGTTAGTCAGGGTGTCACGACTATCGTGGTCGGCCAGGACGGCTCGATGACCTGGCCGGTGAAATTCCTGTTCGACAAGCTCGAGCAGACGCCGGCGGCGATCAACGTGGCGTCCTACATCGGTCACGGCAGCATCCGCAATTTCGTGATGAACGCGGATTTTTCCCGCGCCGCCAGGCCGGAGGAAATCGAACGAATGCGCCGGCTGGTCAGCGAAGGCATGGGCTATGGCGCGCTAGGGCTCGCAACCGGGCTTGAATACGACCCGGGTATCTATTCGACGACCGAGGAGATTCTCGTGCTTGCGAAAGAGGTCGCAGGCTACGGGGGACGCTACATCAGCCATATCCGCAGTGAGGATCGCTATTTCTGGGCCGCGGTGGACGAAATCGTGCGGATCGGTCGCGAGGCGAAGATTCCGGTGCAAATCTCGCACATGAAACTCGCGATGGTGGACTGGTGGGGTCAATCGCAGCGGTTGATCTATGTGCTGGAGCGGGCGCGAAGCGAAGGTGTCGACATTACCGGCGACATCTATCCATACGAGTACTGGCAATCAGACTTGAGCGTGCTGTTCCCGGAGCGGGATTTTACGAATCGCAAGACTGCCGAGTTCGTGCTCCGCAGTATTTCCCCGCCGGAAGGCCTGCTGATCACAAAATTCACGTCGGAACCCGCGCTGGAGAGCCTTACCATTGCCCAGATTGCCGTGCTGAAGGGCAAGGATCCAGCGGCTGTCCTGATGGACCTGACAGTGCGATCGCAGCTTGAAAACGTCGAGGACGTCGTCATCGGCACCAGCATGCGCTCCGACGACGTGGCGGCATTGATCCAATGGCCGCAGGCGAATATCTGCTCGGACGGTGCATCGCCCAGCCGGCATCCACGTGGCAGCGGCGCCTTTACCAAGGTGCTCCGCGTTTATGTTCGCGAACAGAAACTGTTCAGCTTCGAGGCAGCGATCCACAAGATGACTGGCCTGTCCGCCGCGCACATGGGCTTTGTCGATCGCGGCGTGATCCGGCCGGGCGCCTACGCCGACCTGGTCCTGCTCGATCCGGAGCAGGTGTCCGACCACTCGACGATCGAGCATCCGGAAGCGCGTTCAGTCGGAATCGACAAGGTCTGGGTCAATGGCGTCGTCGTCCTCAATGAAGGCGAAGCGACTGGGCACTATCCGGGTCAGGTGATACGTAGGGTCGATCCATGACCGTGACGAGCCGCTCCGCGTGCGACAGTGGTTCGACCGACGCCTGATCTGACGCGCGAGGCGACCATCGCGGCGGCTCTCGAGGCGCTGCAGGCGAACCGCCCGCTGCGGGCGGAGGAGACCTGCCGTGACTACCTCGGGGCGAATCCGGGTTCCGTCGAGCACCTGCGCCTGCTCGGTCATGCGCTGACGAAGCAGGCACGCTACGTGGAAGCCGAGCAAACAGTGCGGCTCGCAATCTCCCTGAAACCGGGTTTCCCGCACCTTCACGAGGATCTCGGCAGCGTGTTCGCGCTGCAGCAACGCTTCGCCGAGGCCGTGCCCTGCTTCGAAGAGGCGATCCGCCTCGAGCCGCAGTTGCCGCTCGCACACAAGAAGCTCGGGCAGGCGCTTGCGGCGCTGGGTCGAGGGCGCGAGGCGGACGCGGCTTTCGAGGAATACTTCGAGCAGGATGCCGACAAGGGCAAGGTCGCGCTCGCATTCGATCATCTGCGGGCTGGTCGCAAGGACGAAGCGATTGAGACGCTTCGCGATGCCTTGCGTGAGAACGCGGACAATGTCGACGCCATGCACGCGCTGGCCCAGATCTACTGGCGCGACGACAAACACCTGAGTGATGCGGAAGCACTATTGCGCCGCGTGACGACACTCGCGCCGGGCTACACGGCTGCGTGGATGATGCTTGGAGCGCTCCTGCACGAGGCGCACCGCCATCCCGGGTCGATCGATTGCTTCGATACGGCCACCAGGCTAGAACCTACCAATGCGGCAGCCTGGGGCGGGCTCGGCGATGCCTGCGCCCAGGCGGGCGAGGTGAAAAACAGCGCCGAGGTCTATCGGCGTTCGCTGGCATTGAATCCAGATGCGCCGGGCGTGCAGATGGGCTACGGCCATGTATTGAAAACGCTCGGCGACCAGGCGGGGGCGCTGCGTGCGTATCGCGCCGCGATCGCAGGCAAGCCCGATTTCGGCGAGGTCTACTGGAGCATGGCGAACCTCAAGGTGTTCCGCTTCGAGGAGGCTGAAGTACGGGCGATGGAAGAGCAGGTGAAGCGAAGCGATCTGGCAGATCGCGCAGACATCCATTTCCGGTTCGCGCTTGGCAAGGCCTGTGAGGACGTGGGCGACTACGAAAAGGCCTGGCACTACTACGATACCGGCAATCAGCGTCAGCGCAAGAAGGTGTTTCACGATCCGGTGGCGTTCGAAGTGCGCCACGAGGAGATCATCGAAGTCTTCAGCCGGGAATTCATCGATCAGCATGCAGGCCAGGGTTACGAATCAGCCGCGCCGATTTTCATCGTCGGCCTGCCGCGTTCCGGCTCGACCCTGATTGAGCAGATCCTCGCGAGCCACAGCCAGGTCGAGGGCACGGCGGAGCTGCCGACACTCGGCCAGCTGGCGGCTTCGATCGGGCGTTATCGGCGCGACAATCTGCAGTATCCACGTGCGGTTCTGGAGTTGCGCACGAAAGACTTCCGTGCCTACGGCCGGCAGTACATCGACGAGACCCGCGCCGTCCGCTCGACCGACAAACAGTTCTTCACCGACAAGCTGCCGAACAATTTCTCCCATGTCGGGCTCGTGCACCTGATCCTGCCGAACGCGAGGATCATCAATGCGCGGCGCCACCCGTTCGACAGCTGTCTTGGCGGCTACAAGCAGCTATTCGGCAAAGGCCAGGACTTCACCTACGACATGATGGAACTCGCGGTGTATTACCGCCAGTATCACGAAACGATGCGGCACTGGCATCGGGTGCTTCCTGGCAAAGTGCTGGACGTGCACTACGAGGAAACGGTTTCCGACCTCGAAACCCAGGTGCGGCGCATCCTCGCGCATTGCGGGTTGCCATTCGAAGAATCCTGCGTGCGCTTCCATGAGACGCGACGCGCGATCAAGACGGCGAGCTCCGAACAGGTGCGCCAGCCGCTTTACACAAGCGCGCTCGGCACCTGGCGCCGTTATGAAAAATACCTCGGCCTGTGGCGCGAAGAATTCGCCGACATCCTCGAGGAACTACCAGAGACTGTCCGCAACGCGGGACTCTGATCAGCCGTAGGGCCAGACCTCGAGCCCGTGGATGGCGTTACGGACATCCATTGTGAGATTCACGGACAGCGTGCGCTTGTTTGCCGCAAGGTCGTAGACCGACACGGTGGACGGCGACGAGCCACCAGCGACGACAGAATCCGACAGCACGCACAGCCCGCGTGCAAATCCCTGGCGGGCGACTTGGGTCTGGTCGACGTCTCGCGCGAGGAGGGCCTGTGGATCGTAGCGCGGCACCGGGAGCGTTCGGTCCTCGAGCCCTTCGCCGCGACCGGAGTAACGCAGCGTATCGGCTTCGGTGTCGTTGAACAGCACGCCGTCGCGGAAGGGGCGGGCGTTGTGGGTACTCGCTGGCATTTCGACGGACATCTGCAGTTCCTTGCCGTTGAACAGCAGCATGCCGCCGGTCCGCATCCCGGTGATGTACATCCCGCCTTTCGTGCAGTGGATGCTGTTGAGATGCAG
>SHZN01000048.1 GCA_009692245.1 Gammaproteobacteria bacterium | reverse complement strand
CTCTACGTCCCGCATGATGTACTCGACCGAGCCGAAGGCCTCGGTGTCCGAGGGCTTGTAGCTCATCGTCAGGAAGATGCCGGTGACGATCTGCAGCGCCAGCACGACCAGCGCAATCGAGCCGAAGTAGTACCAGAAGTTGAAATTCTTCGGAGCGTCGTACTCCGACATGTGCTCCTTCCAGAGCGCAGACAGTGGAAAACGCTCGTCGATCCAGGCGCCGAGCACCTGTAAGCGGCCACCCGTCGCCGCAACCGGCCGTTCCGGCGGCATCAACCGACCCTCGCCTCGTCGAGTCCGATCAGGACGTGCTGATCGTCGACGAATGCGTATGGCGGAACCTCCAGGTTGGTGGGTGCCGGCACGCCCTTGTACACCCGGCCCGAGAGGTCGAACTTGGAGCCGTGGCAGGGGCAGAAGAAACCGCCGGGCCAGTCGGCGCTGATCTCGGGGTCGCCCTTGTCAAAATGGCCTTGCGGTGCGCAGCCGAGGTGCGTGCAAACGCCAAGCACGACGAAATACTCGGGATTGCGCGCCCGCTGGTCATTTTTGGCGTACTCGGGCTGCAAGGAGCGCTCCGAGCGCGGATCTGCCAGCTTGTCATCGGTGTTGACCAGGGATTCCATCATCCCCGGTGTGCGCCTGACGACATAGACCGGCTTGCCGCGCCACACGATCTTCAGCATCGCGCCCGGTTCGAGCTTGCTGATGTCGATTTCAACCGGCGCGCCGAGCGCCTTGGCGCGCGCGCTGGGCTTCCAGGAAGCCAGGAATGGCGCCGCCGCGAACGCGACACCGACCACGCCGGTCAAAGTCGTTGCCACCGTCAGTAACTGCCGCCGGCCCCGGTCGATTGATTCGCTCATCGATTCAATTTTCGTTCGTTGCAGGGATTGACGCATTATACACGGCGATACATCTTCCAAATGGAGGCTGGCGCGCGCATGTCAAGAATTTCGGGCTGGCTGCGATGGATATCACCGTGGATCGCATTGGGGCTTGCGGCGGCGCTCGCGGTCTTGCTGTTGAAGCCGGGCGCGAATGGCAATGAGCCGGCCGCGACCGTGTCTGCCACACCCGCGCAAGCCGCCAAGGCAGACGCTGTGAAGGCCGATCCCGCGCCGGCACCTGCCCCGCAACCGCAATTCGTGAGCTATGCCGACGCCGTGGATCGCTCGGCGCCGGCGGTCGTCAATATCTCCACCGAGCGCCGCGTACCGGTGCCGAATGTCGGCAATCTGCCGCCGGAATTCGGCCGGTTGTTCGGCGATGTCTGGCCGGACTACCGCGAACGCGTGGAACGCAGCCTTGGCTCGGGCATCATCTACGATGCGCGTGGCCACATCGTGACCAACTTCCACGTCATCGAGAATGCCACGCTGATCAAGGTGCAGCTCAAGGACAACCGCGAGGCGCCCGCCACGCTGGTCGGCGTTGATCGCGATACCGACCTCGCCGTCCTCAAGATCAATCTTGGGAAGCTGCCGGTGATTGCGATCGGCCGTTCCGACCGGCTACGCGTCGGCGAACCGGTGCTCGCGATCGGCAATCCGATCGGTCTCGGCCAGACCGTCACGCAGGGAATCATCAGCGCGACCGGCCGTGGCCGGCTGGGTGTCTCCACCTACGAGAATTTCATCCAGACCGATGCACCGATCAATTTCGGCAATTCAGGCGGCGCGCTCATCAATGCATCGGGCGAACTGGTCGGGCTCAACACGGCGATCGCGGGCCGGATGCTCGGCATCGAGGGAATCGGCTTTGCGATTCCGGTTGATCTGGTGCGCGGCGTCGTGGACGCCATCCTGCGTGACGGCAGGGTCGTGCGCGGCTGGATCGGCGTCGTGCCGCGCGACGTGACCGCGGGCGAGGCTGAGCAGTTCGGGATCCCGGACGGATCAGTGCTTGTCAGGCAGGTCTATGCCGGCAGTCCGGCGAACTCGCAGGGTGTCGAACGGGGCGACGTGATCATCGAGGTCAATGGCACCCAGCTGCGCGGCGCACAGGACCTGATGGCACGCGTCGCGATGCTGAAACCCGGCCAGGGCGTGCGGCTCAGCCTGTGGCGCGGGCCGCCATTCGAAGGGCCGCTTCGCGAACACAACGTACGGATCGAAGTCGTCGAGCGGCCCGCGCAGGCCGCCGCCTCGCCCGCCGCCTGATCCGACTCAGGTTCGCGCGCCCGGTATGCGCCGGATGCTGGCGCCGAGCTGGCGCAGCTTTGCCTCGATGCATTCGTAGCCACGATCGATGTGGTATATGCGCTGTACGTCGGTCACTCCCTCGGCGACCAGCCCCGCGAGCACGAGGCTCGCCGATGCGCGCAGGTCGGTGGCCATCACCGGCGCGCCTGAAAGTCGCGGCACGCCCTGGATCACCGCGGTGTGACCCTCAATTCGTAGTTCAGCACCGAGCCGGCGCAATTCGAGCATGTGCATGAAACGGTTCTCGAAGATCGTCTCGACGATCGTCGCCACACCATCAGCGACCGAATCGAGCGCAGCGAACTGGGCCTGCATGTCGGTCGGAAATCCCGGATATGGCGCGGTACGGATATCCACTGCAACGGGCCGCTTTCCATGCATGTCGACGCTTGCCCAGTCCGGGCCTGTCTCGACGGTCGCGCCGGCCTCGCGCAGCTTGGCGAGCACCGCGTCGAGGTGATCCGGCCGCGTGCTGCGCACACGCACCCGGCCACCCGTGATCGCGCCGGCGACCAGAAATGTGCCGGTCTCGATGCGATCCGGGAGCACGTCGTATTCGCATCCGCCGAGGCGTTCGCGGCCATCGATGACGATCGTGTCGGTGCCGGCGCCGGAGACAGCGGCACCCATGGCATTGAGGCAGCCCGCGAGATCGACAACTTCCGGTTCGCGCGCGGCGTTCTCGATCACCGTGCGGCCCTCAGCGAGCGTCGCCGCCATCATCAGGTTTTCGGTGCCGGTTACGGTGACGGTGTCGAGCACGATGCGGGCGCCCTTGAGGCGCCCGGCCTTCGCGTGGATGTAGCCGCTTTCGACGCCAATTTCTGCGCCCATGGCCTCGAGACCGGTGATGTGCAGATTGACCGGTCGCTCACCGATCGCACAGCCGCCGGGCAGCGAAACCAGCGCCTCGCCGTGCCGCGCCAGAAGCGGACCGAGCACCAGGATCGATGCGCGCATTGTCTTGACCAGCTCATAGGGCGCAATCGGTGTCGTCAGGCGCCCGCCGTTGACTTCGACATGCATGCCCTCGCCGACCGTCACGCCGACACCCATGCGGCCCAGCAGCTCGATCATCGTCGTGACGTCGTGCAGGTGCGGGACATTACCGATCGTCAATGGCGTATCGGCCAGCAGGCCCGCCGCAAGGATCGGCAGCGACGCATTCTTGGCGCCCGAAGCGCGCACCTCGCCGGAAAGCCGGATACCACCCGAAATATGGAGCTTATCCATGGCCAGGCGCCTCAGCTCACCGCACGGCGCGCCCATTCGTCGGGCGCCGGCGTGTCGAGCGACAAGGCATGAATCTCCCTGCCGACCGCGGCACCGAGCGCCCGGTAGACGAGTTGGTGGCGTTGAATCGTCCTGAGCCCCGCGAACTGCGCCGCCACCACCAGCGCCTCGAAATGCACGTTATCCTGCGAACGCACCTCGATCGTTGCTCCAGGTAACGCCAATTCGATTTGTGCGTGGACTTGCTCTGGCGTCATCTATTCATCGCTCCAAAACGGGCCGCCATCTTATCCGGCTCCGCCGCTCAACGGCACAGCCTGCGGCGGGATGGACGGCCAGGCAGGCCTTTTCAGGATCGTGCGCGACAGGGATGTCGCGCCCGAAGCCTACATGGATGTATTCACGGCGGTCCTGAAAAGGCCTGCCTGGGCGTACTCCCGCCGCCCGACTCGCCGGAGGGTGGCAGGCGCCGGTGTATGATGTTTCATTGTCTTGGGCGTTGAATTCACAAGCATGAAGAAGCCTGCAGACGGGAAGAGCCTGATCGACAAGGGACGCCGGGCGCTACGCATTGAGGCGCAAGCGGTGGCCGCGCTGGTCGATCGCCTCGGCGAAGAATTCGCCGCTGCCTGCCGCATCTTCCTCGACTGCCGCGGTCGTGTCGTCGTGTCGGGCATGGGCAAGTCCGGCCACGTCGGCGGCAAGATCGCCTCCACATTCGCAAGCACCGGGACGCCGTCGTTTTTCCTGCATCCCGCCGAAGCCAGCCACGGCGATCTCGGCATGTTGGCCAAGGGCGACGCGGTGCTCGCGATCTCGAACTCCGGCGAGACCGCCGAACTTCTGACCATCCTGCCGCTCATAAAGCGCATGGGTGCGCCGCTCGTCACGATGACCGGAAATGGGAAATCGACACTCGCGCGCGAGGCCGACGTGCATCTCGATATCAGCGTTCCCGCAGAAGCCTGTCCGCTGAATCTCGCGCCGACCGCGAGCACGACGGCGACGCTCGCGATGGGCGATGCGCTCGCGGTCGCGCTGCTGGGCCATCGCGGATTCACGGCAGCCGATTTCGCGCGCTCGCACCCCGCCGGCGCATTGGGCCGCAGGCTGTTGCTGCACGTCTCCGATGTAATGCGCAGCGGCGACGACCTGCCGATGGTGCGGCCCAACACGCCGCTGCCCGAAGGACTCCTCGAGATGTCGCGCAAGCGCCTCGGCATGACGGCCGTGGTCGACGCAAAGCAGAAAGTCGTCGGCATCTTCACCGACGGCGACTTGCGACGCGCGCTCGACCGGCGCATCAACATCCAGAAGAGTCGCATGGCAGATGTCATGACGAAGGGCGGCCGCTCGATCGCCCCGCAGGAACTCGCGGCGGAGGCCGTGCTAATGATGGAAGAACACGCCATCAACGCCCTCCTCGTGGAGGACGACAAGGGCCGGCTGGTCGGCGCCCTGAATGTCCACGACCTGCTCCGCGCGGGGGTCATGTGACGGCTGCCGCCGACATCGTCCTGGTGATTTTCGATGTCGACGGCGTGCTGACCGACGGCCGCTTGTTGTTCGGGCCGGATGGCGAGACCTTGAAATCCTTCCATGTCCGGGATGGCCACGGCATCAAGATGCTGATGGCGGCCGGTATTCGCGTAGCGGTGATTTCCGGGCGGCGCTCAACCGCGGTCACCGAGCGCATGCGCGAACTCGGTGTCAACGACGTCGCGCAGGGCGTCAACGACAAGTCCCGCGCCCTCAACGACCTGCTGGCACGCACGAAGATCGATGCGCGCCACGCCGCCTGCCTGGTCGACGATACCCCGGATCTTGAATTGATGGCCGCGGTCGGCCTCCCGGCCGCGGTGGCCGATGCACATCCCAGGGTGCTGGCCGCGGCCAGCCATGTGACCAAGGCCGCCGGCGGGCAAGGCGCCGCGCGGGAATTCTGTGACTGGTTGCTCGCCGCGAGGGGCGACAAGCAATGACCGGCCGGCTGATCCTGCTCGCGGCATTGATTGCGTTGATCGCGGTGCTCATCGAATCGCGCCTGATCGGGCGCGAAACCACGTCGCCGGCCACCGAGGCCGCGCGGCCGGGTTATTACCTGGAAGGCGTCGGTCTCGAGGATTTTGGTGCCGATGGAAATCTGCGCCTCGGGCTGCAGGCGGCAACCGCCCATGAAGATCCGGTCAGCGGTGTCGTCACGCTACGCAAAGTCGTCGTCGACTACCACGCCGTTGCGGGCCAAAGCTGGCACCTCACCTCGGCCGAAGCCCGCGTGCCGCGCGGCGTCCAGGCAGTCGATTTCTCAGGCGACGTGCGAATGAGCGGACGGGCCGGCGATCAGCCCGGGATCGGCGAACTGAGCACCGCGAGCCTGATGCTCGACACGGCCAGCGAACATGCCGAGACGCACGATCCGGTCACGCTCGCGTTTGGCCGCCATGTCATGCATGCCCGCGGCATGCAGGTAGACTTGAAGGCCGGCAACCTGAAGCTGGAATCCGAAGTCCATGGCCTTTTCAATCCTTAGGCCTGCAATCGCAGCCGTCATCCTCGGCGCAACCGCCTTCGTGGCGATCGCACAGGACCGCAATACATTACCGATCACGGTCGAAGCACGATCTTCCGACTTCGACTACAAGAACAACGTGCTGGTATTCGACGACGTTACGATAGTCCAGGGGACGATTCGCATCACGGCCGAGCGAGCCCAGGCCAGTGGCCTCGATTTCGAGGACAGTGGCTGGGAATTTAGCGGTACCGTCCGCATCAACATGCCCGACGCCGCGCTTGCGAGCGACACGGCCAGGGTACGATTCGCGAAAGGTGAGATCCAGAGCGCAACCGTAACCGGCTTGCCTGCGACATTCGAGCAGCGCCGCAAAGCCGAGTTTGCCCAAGGACGGGCGAATCGCATCGATTACGATCTCGGCCACGGCACCGTTGAGCTCGCCGGCGAGGCCTGGCTCTCGGACGGCCGAAACGAAATCAACGGCGCGACGCTGGTCTACAGTACCGGGACCCAGCGCGTGATTTCGCGTGAGCAGGTCGTCATCACGATCCAGCCGCGTGAGCGGGAGCCCGCACCCGCACCCACAACCGCGCCTACAAAACCCGAATGAGCCTGTTAACTGCCACCGATCTCGAAAAGAGCTACAAGAAACGCCAGGTCGTCTGCTCGTTGTCGCTTCAGATCGAGAGCGGCGAGGTCGTCGGCCTGCTCGGGCCCAATGGCGCCGGCAAGACCACGGCGTTCTACATGATCGTCGGTCTCGTGCCCTGCGACGGCGGGCGCATCGAGCTCGACGGCGAGGACATTACGCACCTCCCGATGCACGCCCGCGCACGCCTCGGTCTCGGTTACCTGCCTCAGGAAGCCTCGGTGTTCCGGCGCATGAGCGTCGCCGACAATGTGATGGCGATACTGGAGACCCGCCGCGACCTCGACGTAGCGGCACGCAATGAGGCCCTCGAGAACCTGCTCGAAGAGCTGCATGTCGCGCACCTGCGCGAAAGCATGGGCATTAGCCTGTCGGGCGGCGAGCGCCGGCGCGTCGAGATCGCCCGGGCACTGGCGGCGAACCCCGCCTTCATCCTGCTGGACGAACCCTTTGCCGGTGTCGATCCGCTGTCCGTGCACGACATCCAGCGTATCGCCCGCCACCTGGCCGAGCGCGGTATCGGAGTCCTGATCACCGATCATAACGTCCGGGAAACACTGGGAATTTGCAGCCGTGCCTACATCGTCAACCAGGGCACGGTACTGGCCGCCGGATCTGCCGACGAGATCCTTGCCAATACGGAGGTCCGCAAGGTTTACTTGGGCCAGGATTTCCGGCTCTGACCGAGCGGCGTCGAGGCGCCACACGCGCGCATGATGAAACCCACCCTGCAGCTACGTATTGGCCAGCAGCTGACGATGACGCCGCAACTGCAGCAGGCGATCAGGCTGTTGCAACTTCCCACACTCGAATTGCAGGCCCAGATCCAGCAGGCACTCGAGACCAACGTGATGCTCGAGGCCGTAGAGGACTTCGAGTCGACGGCTTCGCTCGAGACCCTGGCGGATGACGACCGCGGCCAAGGCGATGCAGCGGACACTGACGAGCCGGTCGTCGAGATCGGCGACGAATGGACCGAGCCGACCGCGGCCGAATCGGAAACACCGTGGTCGGGCAGTGGCGATGGTGCGCGAAATTTCGAGGACGAGGCCTGCGAGTCGCTCCAGGATCATCTGATCTGGCAACTGGAGTTGGCGCACCTTCCCGCAACCGCGATGACGATCGGCCGCGCGCTGATCGATGCAATCAATGACGACGGTTACCTGACCGAGTCGCTGCAGGCCATTGCGGACACAGTCGCACCGGAAATACGCGCCAGTGAGGCAGAGATTGAGGTAGTGCTGGCGACCATCCAGCAATTCGATCCCGCCGGTGTCGCGGCGCGAACGGTCGGCGAATGCGTCGAATTGCAGCTGCGGCAACTCGATCCGGCTACGCCGGGTCTCGATGCCGCGTTCATTCTGGCCCACCAGCACCTTGAGCTCGTCGCGGACCAGCAATTTTCGCAGCTGCAGCGGCAGATGCGCTGCAGCGGAGAGGAACTCGATGTCGCGCTCGCGCTGGTCCGTAGCTGCCACCCGCGGCCTGGATCGACGATCCAGCCGGTGCGCACCGAATACGTGGTACCGGACGTGTACGCGCGCCGCTCGCCGCAGGGCTGGATCGTCGAGCTGAATCCGGCGTCGGTGCCGCGCCTGCGCCTCAATGAAAGCTACGCCGGAATGATCACGCGCGCGGCCGATCACGCCGTGCTGCGCGCCAAGTTGCAGGAAGCACGCTGGCTGTTGCGCAGCCTCGAGATCCGCAATGACACGATGCTGCGGGTCGCGCGTTCCATTGTAGAGCGCCAGTCTGCGTTCCTCGACCGCGGCGAGGAGTCCATGGAACCGATGATCCTGCGCGACGTGGCGGAAGCCGTGCAGATGCACGAATCCACGGTCTCGCGGGTGACTACCGGAAAGTACCTGCACACGCCGCGCGGCGTCTTCGAATTCCGCTATTTCTTTTCGAGCCAGGTGCCGGGCGACGACGGCGCCGGTGTTTCGTCCACGGCAATCCGTGCGAAGATCCGCAAGCTGGTCACCCAGGAATCGCAGGCAAGGCCGTTGTCCGATAGCCAGATCGCGGAAATGCTTTCTACCGACGGGGTCCAGGTCGCACGGCGCACGGTCGCCAAGTACCGCGAGGGCCTCGGCATTCCGACCTCGAGCGAACGTCGGCGAATCGCCACACAAAAAAGGAGTTCACCATGCAATTGACGCTCACTGGCCACCACATTGATGTCACTCCGGCCCTGCGGGTTTACGTCGAGAAAAAGCTGGACCGCGTCGTGCGGCACTTCGACCATGTGATCGACGTGCACTGCGTGTTGACGGTCGAAAAACTCGAGCACCGGGCAGAGGCGACATTGGGGGTCAGCGGAGCCGTGATCCATGCCGATGCGATCGACGGCGACATGTACGCCGCGATCGACGCGCTGGCCGACAAGCTTGACCGGCGCATGCGCAAGCACAAGGAAAAGCTGACCGATCATCACGCAGGCGACGTCGTGCGCGGCCGGCCGGCCTGATGATCCGTCTCGTCGTCGTCAGCGGCCTTTCAGGTTCAGGCAAGAGCGTTGCGCTCAACATGCTCGAGGACCTCGGCTGGTACTGCATCGACAATATTCCGGCCGGTCTCGTGCAGGGCCTCGTCGCGCCCTCGGTTCAGACTGAGGAGCCCATCTATCGCCGACTGGCCGTCGGTCTCGACGCACGCAATCGTCCCGATGATCTTGCATCGATACCCGCGCTGATTACGGACCTGACGAAGGCCGGCCTGCGCTGCGAGATCCTGTATCTGCACGCCGAGAACGAAGTACTGCTGCGGCGCTACGGCGAAACGCGCCGCCGTCATCCACTGGCAGGCGCCGGCCGCAGCCTGGCCGACGCCATCGCAGAAGAACGGCGGCTGCTGCATCCGCTGATCGACAGCGCGGATCTCGTCATCGACACCTCGCGCATGAGCGTGCACGAGCTGCGCGACCTGATCGGTCAGCGCGTCGAGCCGCAGGGCCCGGGCCGGCTGTCCATCCTGTTCGAGTCATTCGGCTTCAAGCACGGCACGCCAGGTGATGCCGATTTCGTGTTCGACACGCGCACGCTGCCCAATCCGTACTGGGAGCCCACGCTGCAGGCACTGACCGGGCGTGATGGACCGGTCATCGCGTTTCTCGAGGCGAGCCCCCAGGTACACCGCATGGCCGACGACCTGGTGCGTTTCCTGGACGGCCGCATTCCGGACTACGAAGCCGCGAATCGCGGCTACCTGACCGTCGCGATCGGCTGCACCGGCGGCCAGCATCGCTCGGTCTATCTGGTCGAGCGCCTCGCCGCGCAATTCAGGCAGCGCTACCCGCAACTGCTCGTGCGTCACAACGCCTTGCCGAAGTGAGACTCCAGGCCCAGGAATGAGCTGATCTCATCGCGGCGCGCCTCGGCGTCCTGCACGCCGAGCCGGATCAGCTCCCGGGTGAAGGGTGCCGCGAACATCAGGTAGGAAATAAGACGGCCACCGCGCTCGCCGGCGACACCGAGCACACGCAGCAGCGCGCGGAGCGTGCGCGGCATCGCAGCGCGATTGGCGATCGCGATCTCGCGCGGATCGCTGCGCGGCAGCATCAGGAGCGTCTCGATCCGCCGCAGGCCCAGCGGCGGTGCACAGTCCTGCAGGTGATCGAGCAAGGCATTGGTGCGCTCGACCCGTTCGAGATCCGCATGCAGTCCTTCCATGAACAACGTGTCCAGCATGAAGCCGACCATTTCGCCGATGTTGGGCGGCTTGTCGGGAACCGGCGGGTCGATGCGCGAGCTGCGCGCGCCGATCACGAGTATGCGATCGGCCCCCAGGTGGATGGCCGGCGCGAGCAGCATGGTCTGGCGCATCGCGCCGTCGCTGAAGTGAAAGTGCCCGATCGGCACGGCTGCAAACAGCAGCGGAATCGCGGAGCTCGCCATCAGGTGATCAATGTTGATGTCTGCAGCAACGCCGCGCCGTCCGGCGCGGTTCCAAGGCTCGAAGGACCCTGCGGACTGGACGAATGTAACCGACTCGCCCCCGCCGAGACCCGTGGCGGTCACTGCGATCGCGTCGAGTGCCCCGCTTCTGGTGGCCTGAGACAACCGCGCGAAGTCGATTTCGCGCGAGAGCAGCGCACGCAGCGGTGAATTATTAAAAAGCGATCGTGGCACGGCCAGCAGCCAGCCGCCCGAGACCAGCGCCAGCAACAGGTGCAGTCCGGAGCGCAGCATGTCCACGGCACCGCTCCTGAACACCTGGCTGACCCGGAATGCGCCCCAGACCCGGGCCAGTTCGGCGGCGGCATGCGGGAAAGCGGCTGCGCCCGCGCCAATCACGGCGACATTGATCGCACCGGCCGAGGTGCCACAGAGGATCGAGAACGGTAGTGGCTCACCGGGCCGGCACCAGCCAGCGATCGCCTTCAGCACGCCCACCTGATAGGCCGAGCGGGCGCCGCCGCCCGGCAGCACCAGTGCGATGCGTGGCCGGCCCTCGCCCGGGCCAGTTGCATCCGTGCCGATCATCGGGAACCACTGGGCCGCGTCATGGTCTTCTGGCTGCAGGCCGCGATACTATGCTACCCGCAGCCATCCCAGAAAACCGCGTCCCAATCGCCCGAACCGGAGCCACCGCCATGATGCGTTTGTTGCAGAGCGCCGCCCTTGCTTGCGTGACCCTGATGCTAAGCACCGCCGCTGTGGCGCAGGAGTCGCCGGCTGTCGGCGCCGCCGCCCCGCATTTCAGACTCCAGGACCAGACCGGGAAGTGGCATTCCCTCAAGGACTACGCCGGCAAGTGGGTCGTACTATATTTCTATCCGAAGGACGGCACGCCGGGTTGCACGACCCAGGCCTGCGAGTTTCGCGACAACATTTTCGCCTACCGTGAAATTGGCGCCGTGATCCTCGGCGTCAGTGTCGACGATGTCGAATCGCACAAGTCATTCTCCGAAGAGCAGAACCTGCCCTTCACAATCCTCGCGGACGCCGACAAGAAAGTCACCACGGCCTACGGCACCTTGAAGCTGTACATGGGTACGCTCGCAATGGCCCGGCGCGACACCTTCATCATCGATCCGCAGGGCAATGTCGCCAAGCATTACGTCAGCGTCGATCCGAAGGGTCATTCGGAACTCGTCCTGACCGACCTCAAGCAGCTAGCCGCCAAGGCCAAGACTGCCAGAGTCAGTTGAAGAAACCGGGCTTGCGGTTCGCCGGGTCCGACAGCTACGTCGCGACCGGTGAGTTGACGCTCGCCGTCAACGCGGCAGTGACCCTTTCGCGGCCGCTGCTGATCAAGGGCGAGCCCGGCACCGGCAAGACCCAGCTGGCGCAGGAAGTCGCGAGCGCCCTCGACCGGCCGCTCTTCGAGTGGCACATCAAGTCGACCAGCAAGGCCCAGCAGGGCCTCTACGAATACGACGCCGTGTCCCGGCTCCGCGACTCGCAACTCGGCGATTCGAAAGTGCAGGACATCGCCAACTACATCGTGCCGGGCATGCTGTGGCGCGCGTTCGAGAGCGACCAGCAGGCCGTGCTGCTGATCGACGAGATCGACAAGGCCGACATCGAGTTCCCGAACGACTTGCTGCGCGAACTTGATCGCATGGAGTTCTACGTCTACGAGACGCGGCAGCTGGTCAAGGCCAGGCACCGCCCGATCGTGTTCATCACCAGCAACAACGAGAAGGAGCTGCCAG
>SHZN01000047.1 GCA_009692245.1 Gammaproteobacteria bacterium | reverse complement strand
ATCTTCGCGATCGGTGTACTGGTTTCGGTGCACGAGTTCGGCCACTACTGGGTCGCGCGAAGGCTCGGATTCAAGGTGTTGCGCTTCTCGGTTGGCTTTGGCAAACCGATCCTGAAGCGCGTCAGCCGCCATCCCGACCACATCGAATACGTGCTGGCGGCAATCCCGCTCGGCGGATACGTGCGCCTGCTCGACGAGCGCGAGGATCCGCTGCCACCCGGCGAGGAACATCGGGCATTCAACCGCCGGCCGCCGCTGTTGCGGATCTTCGTGCTGCTGGCGGGTCCCTGTGCGAATTTCCTGTTCGCTATCGCCGCGTACTGGGTCCTGTTCATGTACGGCGTCCCGGGGCTCAAGCCGGTGGTCGGCGAGGTCGCCGAGGGCTCCTTCGCATCCGCGGCGGATATCCGCCCGGACGATGAACTCATCCGCGTCGCGGGCCGCATGACGCCGACTCGCCAGGCGGCGGTACTCGGCATTCTGGAAGAGGTGGCGGACGGCGGTCGCGTGCCGCTGACCGTGCGTGGACGTGACGGCCGCGAGCGGGATCTGGAGATCGTGGTCCCGGCCGCCGAGCAGCGCGCGTTGACCGAACCCGGTGCGCTGCCATACGGGCTGGGGCTTTCTTTCTGGGCCCCACCGTTGCCGGTCGTGGTCGGATCATTGACGAGCGGTGATCCCGCCCTGCGTGCCGGTATCGCGCTGGGTGACCGGATTGTCGAAATGGAAGGCCGGCCGGTCACCGACTTCGCCGAATTCGTCGCTGCGATACGGGCGCGTCCCGGCATCAGCACGCAACTGGTGGCGCTGCGCGACGGAAGCCGCCATTCATTCACGCTCGTGCCGAAGCTCGTTGTCAGTGACGGCAAGTCCATCGGACAGATCGGCCTTGGCGTGGACGTGAGGGCCATTCCGGAATTTCCGGAATCGATGCGGACCGTGGAGCGTCATGGCGTATTCGCAGCCTTTGCGCCGGCTGTGCTGGAGACCTGGGACAAGAGCGCCCTGACCATGCGATTCCTGTGGCGCATGGTGACGGGCCACGTTTCGACCAAGAACATCTCCGGCCCGATCAATATCGCACAGTACGCAGGGCTGACGGCGCGCGAGGGCATCGACTACTATCTCGGTTTTCTGGCGCTGGTCTCGATCTCGCTCGCGGTGCTGAACCTGCTGCCGATACCGGTGCTGGACGGCGGCCAGATCGTGTACCAGCTGTTCGAAATGGCGAAGGGCGGCCCGCTGCCGATGCAGGCGCAGGTGCTGGGGCAGAAACTGGGCATCGCATTGCTGATGCTGTTGATGGGCTTCGCGTTCTATAACGACATCACTCGGCTGCTCGGCTGAGCACGCAAGGAATCCACGCGCAAATGCTTCGACGGCTCATCAGCGGCATTCTGCTGGCCTATGCACCCGCGGCTTTCGCGCAGGGCGCGGGCGCCGAATTCGTCGTGGGCGACATTCGGGTCGAAGGATTGCAGCGCATCTCGGAAGGCACGGTCTACAACTACATGCCGGTCAATATCGGTGACCGGCTCGACCAGCGCCGGCAGCAGGAAGCGATCCGCGCGCTGTTCGCGACCGGGTTCTTCCGTGACATCGAGCTGCGCCGCGACGGATCGACGCTCGTCGTCGTCGTGCACGAACGTCCGTCGATCGAGAGCTTCGAGATCACGGGTAACAAGGACATCAAGACCGAGGATCTGCAGAAGTCACTGCGCTCGGTCGGTCTTGCCGCAGGCAAGACCTTCGACCGTTCGGTGCTTGAGGAAGTCGAGGGCTACCTCACCGACCAGTACTTCAGTCGCGGAAAGTACGCGGTCCGCATCGATCCCAGGGTGGAGGAAGTACCGGGCAACAAGGTCAAGATCAAGATCGAGGTCGTCGAAGGCAAGCGCGCGCGCATCCGGCAGATCAATATTGTCGGCAATTCCGTATACGACGATGAGACTCTGCTCGAGGACTTTGAGCTGAAGACGCCTGGATGGCTGTCCTGGTACAAGCAGGACGACCGCTATTCACGCGAATCCCTGCAGGGCGATATCGAGAAACTGCAGTCCTGGTACCAGGACCGCGGCTACGCGAATTTCGATGTGGGGTCCACGCAGGTCGCGATCGCACCCGAGAAAGACGATATTTTCATCACGATCAATGTCCAAGAGGGCGAGGTCTACACGGTCGGCGAGGTGAAGCTTGCCGGTACGATGAAGGTCCCGGAAACCGAATTGCGCCGGCTGCTGGTGGTGCAGCCGGGCCAGACCTATTCGCGGAAGCTGATCACGCAGACTCAGGAGCTGCTGGCATACCGGCTTGGCGTCGAAGGATATGCATTCGCCAAGATCGACCCGGTGCCGCAGGAGGATAGTGAAAAGAAAACTGTCAACCTGACATTCTTTGTCGATCCCGGCAGTCGGGCCTACGTGCGACGGATCAGTTTCATCAATACCAGCGCGATCGACGACGAAGTACTGCGCCGCGAATCGCGCCAACTCGAGGGCTCCTACCTGTCGAATGCGCTGCTGGAGCGTTCCAAGGAGCGGTTGCAGCGGCTTCCGTATATCGAGAAAGTCGAATTCGAATCGACTCCGGTGCCGGGCACGCCGGATCTCGTCGACGTGGATTTCGACATCAAGGAAGGCCTGCCAGGGCAGTTCAGCGGCGGCATCGGCTATTCGCAATCGCAGTCGGTCATGCTGAACGGCAGCTTCGTGCATTCCAACTTCATGGGATCCGGCGAGCGGCTGGCCGCCGCAGTGGTTTCGGGGCGGTTCTCGCAGTCCTACAGTATTTCGCACACGGATCCGTACACGAGTGTGGACGGCCTGTCGCGTACGCTCGGCTTGCAGTACCGCGACATCACACAGTTCGTTTCCGCGGCGTCGAATTTTTCGACAACGACCATGTCCGCCTCGATTGAATATAGCTATCCGATCACGGAATTCCAGGGACTGCGGTTCGGATTGGTCGCGCAGATGGCGGACATGATTGTCAATCCGAATTCAAGCGCTCCCGAAGCCTTGGCCTGGGTGCGTGCCAATGGCAAGCCCTACACGCAGCTGAGACCGTCCGCGCTTCCCGACCCCGATTGCGAGAGTCCGGCCGTGATGCTGGGGTGCTTGTACGGGACGAAGTTCAATTCCTTCGAGTTGGTCACCGGCTGGTTCTTCGATTCCCGCAATCGCGCGATCTTCGCGGATCGCGGCATGCGGCACTCGCTGACGCTGACAGCGACGGCACCGGGCAGCGAGGTGGAGTACTACATTTTCAACTATGACTACCTGCAGCTGTTTCCACTGTGGAAGAAATGGACGGCCGCGCTGAGCGCGGAGCTCGGCTACGGGAACGCACTTGGCAGCAAGACCACTACGATACCGCCGTACCGGCAGTTCTTCGCTGGCGGACCGGAGTCCATACGCGGTTTCTCGGAAAGCCGGCTCGGTCCGAAGGATAGCTTCGGAAATCCCTACGGCGGCAACATGAAGGTCATCGGCCGCGCCGAGCTCCTGTTCCCGGTGCCCCAGAAATGGAAGGCCAGCACGCGAATCAGCATGTTCTTCGATATCGGCAATGTGTTCTCGCAAGGCGCCGGCATCAATTTCGTCGGCCGTGACCGCGTCACGCCGGTCGACTACAAGTTCGATTACAATGAGTTGAAGCAATCCACGGGCCTCGCGGTTCAATGGCTTGCGCCACTGGGCGTGTTCCGGTTCAGCTACGCTATCCCGCTGAATGAATACAAGGGCGATGCAGTGCGCTATGGGGACGAGGTCGAAAGCTTCCAGTTCACGATCGGTTCCGCCTTCTGACTAGTCGAGGAAAGATGATAAACATGATCAGGCAATCCATTCCCTGCGCGCTGCTGCTTGGCGCCGCGCTTGTCGTCGCACCGGTGGTTGCTAACGCCGAAATCAAGATCGGCTACGTGAATACCGGAAAGCTCCTTGAGGAATCGCCGCAGGCGCGCGCGGCCCAGCAGGCACTCGAAGGCGAGTTCCTGCCGCGGCAACGCGAGCTGGCCGGCCAGCAGAAGGCGCTGCAGGAAAAAGGCGACAAGCTGAAGCGGGAAGCGGCCGTGATGTCCGAGGTGGACCGCACCAAGGCTGAACGGGAGATTCGAGACGGTGAGACCAATTTGTCGCGGCGATTCAATGAACTCCAGGAAGACGCAAACCTCCGGCGTAACGAGGAATTCGGCAAGGTCCAGCGCGCGCTGCTGCAGGAAGTGCAAGCCTACGCGCGCGCCAGCGGTTATCAGCTGATCATCAGCGACGGGGTGTTGTTCGCGGCCGAGATGGTGGACATCACGCCGCAGGTGATCGCCGCCGTCAAGGCCAAGGCTCCGGCACCAGCTCCAGCTCCAGCGCCCAAGAACTGAGCGGCAGGCCACCGCCAGTGGGGAACGCCGCCATGGCGAGCACGCTCGGCGAGCTTGCAGTTCGCTTCGGCCTGGAACTCTCCGGCGATCCCGGTCTTGCGATCAAGGCCATCGCCCCATTGATGTCCGCGACACCGGGCACGCTCACATTCTGCAGCAATGCGAAGTACCGCCGCCTGCTAGCGTCCACGCGTGCGACTGCGGTGGTAATTGCCCGCGAGATGCTCCCTGATTGCCCTGTCGCCGCGCTGATCAGCCCGCATCCCTATGCGGCCTACGCGCGCATCGCGGCGGCCATGCACCCACGGCCGGCGGTTGTGGGTGGTGTCGCGCAGGGCGCCAGCATTGTGCCCGGCGCAATCATTCCGGCGAGTGCGTGGGTCGGTGCGAATGCCGTGATTGGTGCGGGCGCCGTGATTGGCGAGCGCTGCTTCATCGGGCCCAACTCCGTCATCGAGGAGGGGGCGCGGCTCGGTGATGAATGCCGGCTGCAGGCGAGCGTGACGATCTGTCATCACGTGATTGTTGGCGCGCGCTGCGTCTTCAAGCCAGGTTGCGTCGTCGGCAGCGACGGATTTGGCTTCGCGCCAGCGCCCGACGGTTTCGTCAAAGTGCCACATCTCGGCAGTGTGCGGCTTGGCGACGATGTCGAGGTCGGCTCGAATACGACGATCGATCGCGGCACCATCGAGGACACGGTCATCGACGATGGCGTCAAGCTGGACAACCAGGTGCAGGTCGGCCATAACTGCCAGATTGGAGCGCACTCGATGATCGCGGGCTGCGTCGGCATTTCAGGCAGCACGATCATCGGGCGCCGGTGCATGATCGGCGGTGCGGTCGGCATCGTAGGGCATCTCGAAATTGGTGACGACGTCGTGGTGACGGGTTACTCGCTGGTCACGCATTCGCTACCCGGACCCGGCACCTATTCCTCCGGCATGCCCGCGATCCAGTCGATCGACTGGCGCCGCACGGTGGCGCGGCTGCGGCGACTGGATGCGCTCGAACGTCGCCTGGCGCGGCTTGAGCGTGGTGGCGACGATGCGGAGCAGGAGACGGACGAATGAGTGAAGGCTTCCCGATGGACATTCATGCGGTGCTCAAGCAGCTGCCGCATCGCTACCCGTTTCTGCTGGTTGACAGGGTCATCGAATGCGTGCCGGGCAAGAGCATTCACGCGATCAAGAATGTGACGATCAACGAGCCATTCTTTCCGGGGCACTTCGCCCATCGGCCGGTCATGCCTGGAGTGATGATTCTCGAAGCCCTCGCCCAGGCAGCGGGCATCCTTGCATTCAAGACGGCGGGGGTCGTGCCGGACGAGCACACGCGCTTCTATTTTGTCGGCATCGACAAGGCGCGCTTTCGCCGCCCGGTCGAGCCCGGTGACCAGCTGATCCTGAAGGCGACACTCGACCGCGCCATGCGTGGCATCTGGAAATTCTCGACGGTCGCCGAAGTCGGCGGGGAGGAAGTTGCCTCGGCCACGATGATGGTCGCGCCGGAGGCCAAGGCGTGATCGATCCGCGCGCCAGCATCGCGCCGGACGCCATCATCAGCGAGGGCGTGGCGGTCGGCGCCTACACGATCATCGGTGCCGGCGTCCGTATCGGTGCCGGAAGCTGGATCGGCCCTCATGCCGTCATCAACGGGCCAACGACACTCGGCTGCGAAAACAAGATCTTCCAGTTCGCGTCGATCGGCGATGCGCCACAGGACAAGAAATACAACGGCGAGCCGACCCGGCTCGAAGTCGGCGACCGCAACGTGTTCCGGGAATTCTGCTCGGTGAATCGCGGCACGGCAGGGGGCCGCGGCGTCACGAAGATCGGCGACGAGAACCTGTTCATGGCCTATTCGCATGTGGCGCACGATTGTATCGTCGGCAGCAACTGCGTGATGTCGAACTGCACCGCGCTTGCAGGGCATGTCGAGCTCGGCGACTGGGTGATCCTGTCGGGCTACGCCGGCATCCACCAGTTCTGCAAAGTGGGCTCGCACTCTTTCCTCGCCAACAATGCCGCCGTCACGCGCGACGTTCCGCCTTACCTGCTGGTCGCCGGCACACCCGCGGAACCGAAGGGTGTCAACAGCGAGGGACTCAAGCGACGCGGCTTTGGCCCGCAGCAGATCACCAACATCCGCAATGCCTACCGGCTCCTGTACCGGTCCGGGCTCAAGCTCGCGGCTGCGACCGAACAACTGCAGGCGCTCGCCGCCGACCAGCCGGAACTACTGCCATTCGTGCAATTCCTGGCGGTCAGCGAACGCAGCATCGTTCGCTGATGGCCCCAGAAAAAACGCTGAGGATCGGCCTGGTCGCCGGTGAATCATCCGGTGACAAGCTCGGCGCGGCACTGATCAGGGCGATCCGCGAGCGGGCGCCAGGCACGCGATTCGCGGGTGTTGCGGGTCCCGCAATGCTGGCCGAAGGCTGTGAACCCTGGGCGTCGGCCGATGAACTCGCAGTCATGGGCCTGTTCGAGGTCCTGCATCACCTGCCGCGGCTCATGCGCCTGCGCCGCAAGCTGCGCGGGCGCTTTCTGGCCGAGCGGCCTGACGTTTTCGTCGGGATCGACGCACCGGAATTCAATCTGAACCTCGCCCCTGCATTGCATGACGCGGGCGTTCCCACGGTGCAGTACGTGAGTCCGCAGGTCTGGGCCTGGCGCCAGGGCAGGGCGCGACGCATGGCGGGTTTTCTCGATCTCGTGCTGTGCCTGCTCCCTTTCGAGCCGCAGGTCTATGACCGGGCCGGCTTGCATGCAATTTTCGTCGGGCACCCGCTGGCAGACCAGTTGCCGCTGGCGCCGGACCGTGCTGGGGCACGGGCAGCTCTCGGCTTGCCAGCCGCATGCCAGGTCGTGGCCGTGCTGCCTGGGAGTCGTGTCGGCGAAGTCACGCGCCTTGCCGACGATTTTGCGGGGGCCATCGGCTGGCTGGCAGCGCGGCGACCCGGGCTGCAGTTTGTCGCGCCGATGGTGAACCCGCAGACCAGGACAATTTTCGAGCAGGCATTGGCACGGCGCTCGCCCGGCGCAAAAGTCCAGGTCATCGCGGGGCAGTCTCGCACTGCGCTCACGGCCGCCGATGTGGCGCTGGTCGCATCCGGAACGGCGACACTGGAGACGCTGCTCTGCAAGCGGCCAATGGTCGTCGCCTATCGCCTGGGCTGGATGACGGCGCTGGCCCTGCGGTCACTGCGATTGCTGAAGGCGCCGTATTTCGCGCAGCCGAATCTCCTGGCGGGCAGGCTGGTCGTGCCGGAGCTGGCCCAAGGCGAGGTCAGGCCCGAACGCCTGGGCCGCGAGATCGAACGCTGGCTCGATCAGCCCGCCGCAGTCGCGGTCTTGCAGGAGCAATTCACCGTCATTCATCGCCAGTTGAGGGCCGGTGCCAGCGAACGCGCGGCCGAAGCCATCCTCGATTTGATCCGGGGACGCGACGCGTGATCGCAGTGCGGACGCCCGCGCCGCCCCGCGGCCCGGTAGCCGGTGTGGACGAGGCCGGCAGGGGGCCCCTCGCCGGGCCGGTCGTGGCCGCTGCAGTCATCCTTGATCCAGCCCGACCGATCCCGGGCCTGCGGGATTCCAAGGCTCTTGCGGAACCCGCACGCATCAGGCTTGCGGCCGAGATCCGGGGGCAGGCGCTTGCCTGGGCCATCGGCTGGTCGGATGCAGGCGAGATCGATGTGCTCGACATCCTCCAGGCGACCCTGCTTGCCATGCGCAGGGCCCTGCAGGGGCTCGCCCTGGCGCCTGGCCACGTTCGTGTCGACGGCAACCGCTGCCCCTCGGTAGCGATGCTGGGGTTTCCCTGCAGTGTCGAGGCGATTGTCGGGGGCGATGCGCGGATCGCCGAGATCAGCGCGGCTTCAATTCTCGCCAAGACCAGCCGTGACGCCTGGATGACCCGCGCAGCCCTGATTTACCCTGGCTACGACTTCGAGCGGCACAAGGGCTACCCGACGCCGGACCACCTGCGTCTGCTGGCTGCGCGTGGACCCTGCTCCCTGCACCGGCAGAGCTTCGCGCCGGTAAGATCACTCCATGCGCCGAGTTGACACCAGGAACCTGGGCCCGACATTCGTACACCTGCGGCTCCATACCGAGTATTCGCTGGTGGATGGCATCGTGCGCGTGCCGGCACTGATGAAGGCTGTGGTTGAGGCAGGCATGCCGGCGGTCGCGCTGACCGACCACAGCAACCTGTTCGCGATGGTCAAGTTTTACCGTGAGGCACAGCGGCACGGCGTCAAGCCGGTCATCGGTGTCGATGTCTGGCTGCGCGAGGACGGGGATCGGGCCGAGCCTGTCCGGCTGACGCTGCTTGCGCAGAACCTTGTCGGCTATCGCAACCTGACGAGGCTCGTGTCGCGAAGCTATCTGGAGGGCCAGGAACGTGGCCGGCCATTGCTTGAGCGGGCCTGGCTCGACAAGACCACGACCGCCGGTCTCATCGCATTATCGGGGGCGGGTGAAGGAGATGTCGGCCGCGCATTGGCAGCTGGTCGAAGCGAGGAAGCACAGAGCCTGCTCGCCGCGTGGCTCGCGCTCTTCGGTGACCGCTATTACCTGGAGGTTCAGCGCACCGGCCGGGCCGGTGAGGATGAACATGTCGCCGCCGTGCTCGCGCTCATTGCCGGGCGGCAGGCGCCGATCGTCGCAACCAACGATGTGAGATTCCTCACGCGCGACGAATTCGAGGCACACGAGGCCAGGGTCTGCATCCACGACGGCGCGCGGCTCGATGATCCGGGCCGGCCCCGCCGCTACACGGCGGAGCAATACCTGAAGAGCCCGTCCGAGATGGCGGAGCTATTTGCCGATCTCCCGGAGGCGCTTGCCAACAGTGTCGAGATCGCGCGGCGTTGCTCGCTTGCGTTGACGTTGGGAAGGAGCTTCCTGCCGGCTTTCGAAGTACCGGACGGTTCCACGGTGACGGAGTACCTGCGCGTTCTTGCCGAGCAGGGGCTCGGCATGCGGCTCGCATCGCTTGCAGCGGAACCCGCCCTCGTGATCCGGCCGGTCGAAGAAGCCCGTTACCACCAGCGCCTCGCAGACGAGTTGCGGGTCATCTGCGAGATGGGCTTCGAGGGCTACTTCCTGGTCGTCGCCGACTTTATCCGCTGGGCGCGCGGGCAGGGGATTCCGGTGGGGCCGGGACGCGGATCCGGGGCGGGCTCGCTGGTCGCGTGGTCCCTCGCCATTACCGACCTCGATCCGCTGCAGCACGACCTGTTGTTCGAGCGATTCCTGAATCCGGAACGGGTCTCGATGCCGGATTTCGACATCGACTTCTGTATGGCGCGTCGGGACCAGGTCATCGACTATGTCGCGGAACGCTATGGGCGCGATCGTGTTTCACAGATCATCACATTCGGGTCGCTGGCGGCACGCGCGGTCGTGCGCGATGTCGGACGGGTGCTCGGCCATCCCTACGGCTTCGTCGATGGTGTCGCAAAGCTGATCCCCTTCGAGCTCGGAATCACGCTCGCCGAAGCGCTCGAAAAGGAACCGGAGCTCGCGCGGCGCTACCGTGCCGAGGATGAAGTCCACGACCTCATCGATCTTGCGAAGAAACTTGAGGGGCTCGCGCGCAATGCCGGCACGCATGCGGGCGGCGTCGTGATCGCGCCCTCGGTGCTGACCGATTTCAGCCCGCTCTACCGCGAGCAGGGCGCGGGCAGCATCGTCACGCAATTTGACAAGGACGACGTCGAGCAGATCGGGCTCGTTAAATTCGATTTCCTCGGGCTGAGGACGCTGACGATCATCGACTGGACGGTGAAACTCGTGAATGCGGACCGGCTGGCGGCCGGCGAGCCGCTGCTCGATATCGCGCGCCTGCCGCTGAATGATCCGGACACCTACAAGATGCTGAAGACCTGCCGGACCACGGCCATCTTCCAGCTCGAGTCGCGCGGCATGAAGGACCTGGTGCGCAAATTGCAGCCGGATTGTTTTGACGACATCGTAGCTCTCGTCGCGCTGTTCCGCCCGGGTCCGCTGCAGTCCGGCATGGTGGATGATTTCATGACCCGCAAGCATGGGCGCAGCGACGGGCCGATCGACTACCTGCATCCGAGCCTGACTGAAATCCTGAAGCCGACCTATGGCGTGATCCTGTACCAGGAACAGGTCATGCAGATCGCGCAGATCCTGTCGGGCTATACGCTGGGTGGCGCCGACCTGCTGCGGCGCGCCATGGGCAAGAAGAGCCCGGAAGAGATGGCGACGCAGCGCTCGGTGTTCATTGATGGCGCCATTGCGCGCGGTGTCTCACCGCCGCGTGCCGCGCAGATCTTCGAGCTGATCGAGAAATTCGCGGGCTACGGCTTCAATAAATCGCACTCCGCTGCCTATGCGCTGCTTGCCTATCAGACCGCCTGGCTCAAGACCCATTACCCGGAAGCATTCATGGCGGCCGTGTTGTCATCCGACATGGACCACACGGACAAGGTTGTTTCATTCATCGATGAATGCAGCGGGATGGGCCTGGAGGTATTGCCGCCCGATGTCAATCACTCGGTGTACCAGTTCACCGTGGCCGGTCCGGGGTCGATCCGCTACGGCCTCGGCGCAGTCAAGGGTGTCGGTCAGGGCGCTGTCGACACCATCGTCGGGGAACGCACGCGTGCCGGGGCATTCCGGGATCTCGCCGATCTCTGCAGTCGCGTGGACCTGCGCCAGGTCGGCCGCAGGACGCTCGAGGCGATGGTCAAGGCGGGATGCTTTGACGGCTTCGGGCCGAATCGCGCGACACTCAACAGCCTGCTGCCGGCAGCGATGCAGCTCGGGGAACAAAGCACGCGCGCCATTCTTGCAGGTCAGGACGACCTGTTTGGCGGCCTGGCCGAATCAACCGCGGCCAATGTACCGTCGCCGATTGAAGTCGCGATGTTGCCAGAGTGGAGCGAATCCCAGCGCCTGCAGGGCGAGCGCGACACGCTGGGACTCTACCTGACCGGTCACCCGATCGCGGAGTATGAACAGGAGTTGCGCCAGTTGGTTGCAGCACGCATCGCTGATCTCGGCGGCCCGCGTCCTGCCACAGGCTCGACGTCCTGGGGTGCCGGCGGCAGGAACGTCACAGTCGCAGGCCTGGTGCACGAAATTCGGCGACGTGGACCGCGCATGACGCTCGTCCTTGATGATCGCAGTGGGCGCATCGAAGTCAGCATGTTCGATGACGTCTACCAGCAGCATCGCCACGTCATCGCGCGCGACGCAATCCTCGTGGTCGAGGGCCAGCTGCGCTTCGACGAATTCATTGAGGACTGGCGTGTCAACGCGAAAAAGCTGACGCCAATCGAGGAGCTGCGCGAGCGCGAGGCGCGCCGCCTGATCATCCGCTGGCCGGGCGGGGCCGGCGACATCCGCTTCATCCAGCGGCTCGAGGAAACCTTGAAGCTATGGGCAGGCGGGCGCTGCGGGGTAGCCGTGCATTACATGGGATCGGGTGCGCGCGCGACACTCGCGCTCGGTGACGAGTGGTCGGTGCGGCCGACACGCGAACTGCTGGAGGGCCTGGGGCGGCTCGTCGGGCCCGACGGCGTGCGCATCATGTACGGCCCCAGGAGCGATTGACGCCCTTATACTGCCGATATGGCGCTGCAATTCCTCGATTTCGAGCAACCAATCGCCGAGCTGGAGGCGAAGATCGAGGAGCTTCGCTTTCTCGGCGCCGACTCCGGGCTCAACATCACCGACGAAGTCGAGAAGCTGCGCGCCAGGAGCCGCGCGCTCACGAACAGCATTTTTGGCAGTCTGACGCCGTGGCAGATCACGCAACTGGCGCGCCACCCGCAGCGACCTTATGTACTCGACTACATCCCGCTGGTGTTCACCGAATTCCAGGAACTGCACGGCGATCGCATGTATGCCGACGACCAGGCGATCGTCGCGGGGCCCGCACGCCTTGCAGGCTCGCCTGTCAT
>SHZN01000046.1 GCA_009692245.1 Gammaproteobacteria bacterium | reverse complement strand
GGTCTCGCGTTTGCAGCATCCAGCGGTTACGCGGTGCTGTTGCTGGTCGCATTCATCGGAACCATCAACCCAACGTCCGGCAGTGTCAGCATCTTCGTGCCACTGGAGCACGCGCTACTCGCAGATTCCGTTGCAGACTCCAGGCGCACCAACATGTTCGCCGTCTATGGTCTGATCGGCGCACTCGCAGCGGCGCTTGGATCGCTGGCGGCAGCCAGCCCTGAATACCTGGTCGCTTTCGGTCTGACACGTCTCGACGCGCTGAAGGCCATGTTCCTGCTGTATGCCCTGTTGGGTTTGGCCGGCGGCATCCTGTATCGGATGATCCCCGCCGACTCATCGCCGGGCGAAGGAAAACCGGCCTCTGCGCTGGGACCATCGCGCCGCATCGTCTACCGTCTTGCCGCGCTGTTCAGTATCGATGCGTTCGCCGGCGGATTCGCGGTCCAGTCGCTGCTTGCCCTGTGGCTCTTCAACAAGTTCGGCCTGTCTTTGACGGCCGCAGGAATCTTCTTTTTCTGGTCTGGTCTGCTGGCCGCGTTTTCGTTTCCGGCTGCGGCCTGGCTGTCGCGTCGCATCGGACTCATCAACACGATGGTCTACACGCACATCCCTTCGAGTTTGTGCCTGATCCTCGCGGCCGTCGCCCCAAGTCTGGAACTCGCTCTCGCCTTACTGCTGGTGCGGGCCGCCTTGTCGCAGATGGACGTGCCCACGCGTTCTTCCTACGTGATGGCGGTCGTCACGCCACCGGAACAGCCGGCGGCCGCGAGCATCACATCCGTGCCGAGAAGCCTGGCGGCAGCCGCCAGTCCTGTGATGGCTGGTGCGCTGTTCGCGGCGGGCCTCGAGGCCTGGCCGTTCGTGATTTGTGGCGTGTTGAAAATCCTCTACGATGTAGCCTTGCTGTGGACCTTCCGCCACGTCAAGCCGCCCGAGGAGAGAGCGAGCCCATGAACGACAATGCCGTTGTCGTCGAAGCCTGGAACACGGTGCTGTTCGACAAGTTTTCGCGATTCAAGCACCTGATTGCCGCGGGTCTTTCCGGGCATAGCGACGAACTGTTGTCGCGGCGCCTGTTTCGTGCCGGTAACCGCGTACTCGATATCGGATGCGGCTTCGGCGACAGCACCCTGAGGATCGCCAGTGAAATCCGCCCGACGGGTCAGGCCGTCGGCGTCGACGGCGTCTGGGCGCCATCGACCACCTGGTTCATTACGGCGCGCAACCCCGCTGGCGGCCAATCGTAGCGATCGATGGAATCCGGCGCGGCTGTGCCGGTCCAACCGTTCGCCATTCAAGAATGATGCAAGGAAGTGCCCGTCATGACATCGAGAATTCGCCCGCTCCTTGGCGCAAGCCTGTCTTGCCTGGCGGCCACTGCAGTTGCCGCGAACATGCCGCCAGCACCTGACGCGCCACAGGGCGACGCATTCGACGTCATTCATGGCGTGCGCGTTGCCGATCCCTTACGCTGGCTCGAGAACTGGGACAATCCCTGGGTTCAGGCTTGGAGCGACGCCCAGAACGAACGCACGCGCGCGTACCTCGACGCCCTGCCCGGGCGCGATGCCATCAAGGCCGAGTTGATGCGGCTCATCGCAGCGACCTCGCCAGCGTTTTCTGGACTGCAGGTGCGCGGCACGCGCATGTTCGCACTCTATTTCGATCCAATATTCCAGCAGCCGATGCTGGTGGTGCTGAGCTCGGCCACCGACCCCGCCAGCAGCACGACCGTGCTCGACCCCAACCGGCTCGACCCCAGCGGTCATACGGCGATCGACTGGTATGCCGCTTCGCCCGACGGTGCACGCATCGCCGTGTCCCTGTCGCTGAATGGCAGCGAGGACGGCACGTTGCACGTTTATGAGGTCGCTACCGGCAAGGAAATCGGCGCGCCGATTCCGCGTGTGCAGTATCCGACCGCGGGTGGCAGCGTCGCGTGGACCGCTGACTCGAAGGCATTCTGGTACACGCGTTTTCCCGGTGACGACGCGCCCGAGGCCGACCGTCATTTCTTCCAGCAAGCCTATTTCCACGTGATCGGCAGCGACGCAGCCGCCGATCCGATGGTGCTCGGCACCAAGGACGGCGTCCCGCGCACCGGCGAGATCTTCCTGGATAACACCAATGGCCTCCGGGACGTGCTGGCGTCGGTCCAGCTCGGCGACGGCGGCGAATGGCAGCACTGGGTGCTGAAGGCCGGCGGCGGATTCCTGCAGGTCGCGCGGTATGACGACCGTATCGTTGCAGCGACCATGGGTCCCGATGGCGCGCTTTTCGGCATCAGCCGCAAGGCAGCGCCGAATGGCAAGGTGCTGAAGCTCGCCGCGCCTTATGCGGGCGGCTTCGCGGCGGCCAGGACCATCGTGCCCGAAGGCGACAAGGCAATCGTTTCGGAAGGGCAGCAGCATGCGCTGGCGCTGACGAATCAGCACCTGATCGTGCGCGACATCGTCGGCGGCCCCAGCCAGGTGCGGGTCTTCGACCATGACGGCGGCCATTCCAGCCGCATCGACTTGCCGCCGGTTTCCGCTGTCGATGAGGTCGAGCCGCTCGCCAATGGAGACATGTTGTACGGCGTCTCGACCTACACGCGGCCGCGCTACTACGCGAAATGGGATGCGCACACCGGCGTTTCATCCGAAACGAAACTCACCGTCACTTCACCGATTTCGTTCGTTGACTGCGTCGTCCAGCGCGAATTCGCCGTATCGAAAGACGGCACGCACGTTCCGGTGAACATCATCGTGAAGAAGGGCACAAAGCCCGATGGAACCCATCCCGTGCTGCTCTACGGTTATGGCGGATATGGCGTGAACATGACGCCGGCGTTCCTGGGGGCCATGCGCCGGCTCTGGATCGAGGCCGGCGGCATTTACGCCGTCGCCAACATCCGCGGCGGCGCGGAATATGGCGAGCGCTGGCATGTTGAGGGCAACCTGACCCACAAGCAGAATGTGTTCGACGACTTCGAAGCGGCCGCACTGCACATGATCGACGCCGGCTACACGACGCATGACAGGCTCGCGTTGATGGGCGCCTCGAATGGCGGATTGCTGATGGGCGCGATGGTCACCCAGCACCCCGCGCTTGCGCGCACCGTGGTGTCGGCGGTCGGCATCTACGACATGGTGCGTGTCGAGCTGGATCCCAACGGTTCGTTCAACACCACTGAATTCGGGACGGTGAAGGATCCCGACCAGTTCCGTGCGCTCTACGCCTATTCGCCGTATCACCATGTGCAGGCGGGAACCGCCTATCCGTCAATCCTGATGATGACGGGTGCGACCGATGGTCGTGTCAACCCGTTGCATTCGCGCAAGATGGCGGCAGCGCTGCAAGCGGCGACTGGTTCCGGCCAGCTGATCCTGTTGCGAACCGACAGGAAATCAGGTCACGGCCAGGGCAGCTCGCTCGCCACGCGCATCGAGGAACAGGCCGACGAGCTTTCGTTCCTGTTCGACCAGATCGGGATGCATTGGAGCGCCGCGCAGGCTGATGCCGCGAAGGCTCCATCTGAATGATTGGTCGGAGCGCCGGGATTTGAACCCGGGACCCCTTGCACCCCATGCAAGTGCGCTACCAGACTGCGCCACGCTCCGACTGTCGATGATGATAGCCGATTGAACGGCGCAGGGGATCAGCGGCGCAACTGGCGCAGCAGTTCTTCGAGCTCGGTGCGCATCTGGCGGATCACCTGCTGGCTCAGGCTGTTGTCTTCGCGTGCCACGTCACCGTCGAGGCGATTGCGCGCGCCGCCGATCGTGAAACCCTCGTCATAGAGCAGGCCCCGGATCTGCCGGATCGTGATGACGTCCTGGCGCTGGTAGTAGCGACGGTTGCCACGGCGCTTGACGGGCTTGAGCTGCGGGAACTCCTGTTCCCAATAGCGCAGCACGTGGGGCTTCACACCGCAGAGGTCGCTGACTTCACCGATCGTGAAGTAGCGTTTCGCGGGGATTGGCGGAAGGTCTTTGTTGTTACTTGCTTCCAGCATAGGCCTCAACCCTGGCCTTCAGCTTCTGGCCGGGCCGGAATGTGACAACGCGCCGGGCGGAAATCGGGATCTCTTCGCCGGTCTTGGGATTGCGTCCCGGCCGCTGGTGCTTGTCGCGCAGATCAAAATTGCCGAAACCGGAGAGCTTGACCTGTTCGCCGGTCGCGAGTGCCGCGCGCATCTCCTCGAAGAACAGGTCAATGAGTTCGCGTGCTTCGCGCTTGTTGAGCCCGAGCTGGTTGAATAGCGCTTCGGCAATTTCTGCCTTGGTCAGTGCCACTCGGACTATCCCCGGATCGCAGCCTTCAGGTCACCCTTCACCAGCGCCACCACCGCAGCCACCACGGCATCGGCGTCAACGTCAGTCAGGGTGCGAGAAGTTTCCTGTAAAATCAAGCCTAAAGCGACACTTTTTCTACCGGGTTCTACCCCCGTCCCCCGGTACACGTCGAACACGTTAAGCTCGCGCAGCAGACCTTTCGCGGCCAAATTAACAGCTTTCTTCAGTTCGTCCAGCGTCGTCGCTTCGTCGATGACGACCGCCAGGTCGCGCCGGATCGCGGGGAAGCGGGAAATGTCTGTAAAGACAGGTACTTCCGACTGGAAGCTCGGGTCGATTCCGAGCTCAAAAAGCCAGGGCGGCTCGCGGATCTCGAGCCTTCTCGAAGTCTCTGGATGCAGTTGCCCCAGCCATCCGAGCCGCGTTTCTCCGTCCATCACGGCTGCGCTCTTGCCTGGATGCAGGCACTCGTGCGGTGCCGCGATGTAACTTATTACCGCGGCGCGCCCGGTCAGGCCGAAGAGCGCTTCGACATCCGATTTCAGATCGAAGAAATCAGAGGCGCGCTTTTTTGCAGCCCATTGCTCGGGAAGCGCCGCACCCGTGATCAATCCCGCGATGACCTGGCTCTCGACCAGTTTCCCGCCCTGCATCTCGAAGCGCGTGCCGACCTCGAACAGGCGCACGCGGTCCTGTTGGCGGCGCAGGTTGCCACGCAGAACTTCAACCAGTCCGGGCCAGAGCGATACACGCATCTCGCCGAGCTCCGCTGAGATCGGATTGGCGACAGCAAGCGCCTCGCGGCCCGGGAACAGCAGGCGCTGGGTGCGAGTGTCGACGAAGCTGTAGGTGATGGTTTCCTGATAGCCACGATCTGCCAATAGCAGCATCAGCCGCTCGCGCGAAATACGTTTCTCGGTTGCGGGTTGCGGACGCTGCGGTACTTTCGCGTCCTTGCGCGGGATCTCGTCGTAGCCGTAGATGCGGCCGATCTCCTCGATGAGATCCTGCTCAATCGTGATATCAAAGCGGTGGCTTGGCGGGATGACTCCCAGCTTGTCGCCCGCCCCTGCCACCTGCATGCCGAGGCGGCGCAGGATGTCTTCAATGTCGGATCGCGGCACCTGCACGCCGAGCAGACTCGCCACACGCTCCGGTCGCAGGGTGACACTCGGGCGCTTCGGCTGCTGCGTCTCGACCTGCGTCAGCACGGTTGGACCTGGCTGACCGCCCGCGATGTCCATCAGCAGCCGCGTCGCACGTTCCACTGCGCGCTCCTGCTGGCGCGGATCCACGCCGCGCTCGAAGCGTTGCGAGGCATCAGTCAGCATCCCATAGCGTCGCGCGCGGCCCGCAATCGCATCCGGCGTGAAAAACGCCACTTCGAGAAATACATCCGCCGTATCGGCAGCAATTCCACTTTTCTCGCCGCCCATGATGCCGGCGAGGCCGACCGGGCCCACGGCATCCGCGATGACCAGCGTGTCGGAATCGATTCCAATCTCGCGACCGTCGAGCAATGTCAGGCGCTCGCCCTGTCGTGCCTTGCGCACTTCGATGTGGGAGCTGAGCCGCCGCAGGTCGTAGGCGTGCATCGGCTGGCCGAATTCCAGCATCACGTAATTCGTGACATCGACAATCGGACTGATCGGGCGCAAGCCCGCCCGTCGCAGCCGCTCGCTCATCCATAGCGGGGTCCGTGCCTTTGGATCAATGCCCTTGATGACGCGACCCGCAAAACGCGGGCAGCCTGCCGGCGCTTCGAGTCGCACTTCGAATCGTGCAAAGTTTGCCGCGGCGATCGGCTCGACGAATGGCGGCGTCAGCTTGCGGCCCGCAATCGCCGCCACTTCCCTCGCGACACCGATCATGGACAGCACGTCGCCGCGATTCGGCGTCACATTGAGGGTCAGGATGGAATCGTCGAGCTTCAGCGCCTCGCGAAATGGCGCGCCCGTCGCAAGCTGGACCGGCAGTTCGAGCAGTCCATCCTGGTCCTCGGAAAGCCCCAGCTCGCGCCCCGAACACAACATGCCAGCGGATTCGACCCCTCTCAGCTTCGCACGGCGGATCACGAGTCCACCCGGAAGGGTTGCGCCCTCGAGTGCGAGCGGCGCCTTCATGCCGGCTCGCACATTCGGTGCGCCGCAGACGATCTGGAGCGCCTGTGCGCCACCACCCGCAATCTGGCAGACGGTCAGTTTGTCCGCGCCCGGATGGCGCTCGACGCTCAGCACTTCGCCGACCACGACCCCGGTGAATTCAGCGGCAGCCGGCTCGATGGATTCGACTTCGATGCCGCCCATCGTCAGGCGATTACAGAGCGTTGCCGGATCCCAGCCGGTCTCCACCCATTCGTTAATCCAAGCGAGGCTGACGCGCATGTTCAGCCCCGGTTGAACTGCGCCAGGAAGCGCAGGTCATTTTCGAAGAAAAGACGCAGGTCATTGACCGAGTAGCGCAGCATCGCGAGCCGCTCGATGCCCATGCCGAAGGCATAACCCTGCCAGCGTTCAGGATCGACACCGCAGGCGCGCAGCACATTCGGATGCACCATGCCGCAGCCGAGGATCTCGAGCCAGCCGGTCTGCTTGCAGAGCCGGCAGCCCGCGCCGTCGCAGAACACGCACTGGATGTCCACCTCTGCAGAGGGTTCGGTGAACGGGAAGTAGGAAGGACGGAAGCGCATCCCGCGCGGTTTCTCGAAGAACTGTTCGGCGAAACCCGCCAGCATGCCCTTCAGATTTGCAAGGCTGATGTCCTCGTCGATGACCAGGCCCTCGACCTGATGAAACATCGGCGAGTGGGTCACGTCCGAGTCGCGCCGGTACACCGGCCCCGGCGCGATCACGCGGATCGGCACGCCATCCTTCTGCATCGCGCGGATCTGCACCGGAGAGGTGTGCGTGCGGAGCAGGCGCCCGTCGCCAAAATAGAAGGTGTCGTGCATGGCCCGCGCCGGATGATCGGTGGGGATGTTGAGCGCCTCGAAATTGTGGAAATCGTCTTCGACCTCGGGGCCTTCGGCAACGCTGAAGCCCGCCTGGCGGAAGATCGCCTCGATGCGGAACCTGGTGCGCGTCACCGGATGGAGGCCGCCGACTGCGACGCCGCGACCCGGCAGGGTGACATCGATGCTGCCGGCAGCGAGGTCCCGGCCGACAGCCTCGCCTTCGAGGACCGCACGTCGCAGGTCGAGCGCGGCCGCGATCCTGTCTTTCGCTTCGTTGATCGCAGCACCAGCGGCACGGCGCTCCCCGGCGGGAAGCCGGCCAAGCAACTTGAGCTGCTCGGTGATGCTGCCCTTCTTGCCGAGCACGCCGACGCGCACCGCATCGAGCGCGGCAAGGTCACTGCTCGATGCGATCTGATCGAGTGTGCGCTTGATCAGCGAATCCAGGTCCTTCACCCGACCCCCTGCAGCCCGAGCGCGCTTTACTTCGCGGCCAGTGCGATCTTCGCCTTCTCCGCGACCACTCCGAATGCGGTGATGTCGTGCACCGCGATATCCGCAAGTGCCTTGCGGTCGATCTCGATCCCGGCGGCCTTCAGGCCCGCGATCAGCCGACTATAGGACAGCCCGCAGCCGCGCGCGGCGGCATTGATTCGCTGCACCCACAGCGCACGATAGTCACGCTTCTTGAGCCGGCGCCCCACATAGGCGTACTGGCCAGCCTTGATGACCGCCTGTTTCGCAACGCGGTACACCTTGCGGCGCGCGTTGTAATAACCCTTGGCCTTCTTCAGGACCTTCTTGTGGCGGCGTCCTGCGGTGACGCCACGCTTCACTCTTGCCATGTCACATTCCTCCGGTCAGCGAGCGTCAATGATTGGGAAGCAGTCGCGTCACGCGGCCGACATCGGTTTCGTGAACCATGGTCGAACCACGCAGCTGACGCTTACGTTTCCTGGTCATCTTCGTGAGGATGTGTCGGCGATTTGCCTGGCCGCGCTTGAAGCCTTTTGCAGTCTTGCGAAAACGCTTCGCCGCAGCCCGGTTGGTCTTCAACTTTGGCATCGGTCTCTCCTGTTTCTGACCTCTTCACACCGCTTGCGCGGGCTGGAGGCGTATCGGCGGATAGCCGCCGGTCACTTCTTTTTGGGAGCGATCACCATGGTGATCTGACGTCCTTCCATCGAAGCACCCTGCTCGACCGTGCCGCAATCGGCAAGGTCGACCACGAGGCGGTCGAGGATCTTACGCCCGATCTCCGTGTGCGCCATCTCCCGGCCGCGGAACCGCATGGTTACCTTGGCCTTGTCACCTTCCGTCAGGAAACGGATCAGATTGCGCAGCTTGACCTGGTAATCCGCCGTTTCCGTGCCCGGCCGGAATTTCACTTCCTTGAGCTGGATCTGCTTCTGCTTGCGCTTCGCGGTGTGAGCCTTCTTGTTCTGCTCGAACAGGTACTTTCCGAAGTCCATGATCCGGCAGACGGGCGGCTCTGCAGTCGGCGAAACCTCAACGAGATCCAATTCTTCAGCAAGGGCTTTCGCGAGGGCCTCGCTGCGAGCCATGACGCCGACCTGACTTCCGTCGGCGCCGATCACGCGTAACTGTGGCGCAAGGATCTCCTCATTGCGCCTGACGCGTTTGGTTGTCGAAATACTTCAATCCTCCAAATGACGACGGCCGCGGCTCGCCACATCCTGGGCGATCCGAGTGGCCACTTCTTCCAGTGGCATGGCACCCAGATCCTTCCCGGAGCGCGTGCGCACGGCCAATGACCTGGACTCGACTTCCCGATCACCTGCCACCAGCAGGTACGGGACACGCTTCAGCGTGTGGTCGCGGATTTTATAGCCCACTTTCTCGTTCCGCAAGTCGATTTCTGCCCGAAGCCCCTGATTCTTAAGGAAATCGGCTGCCTCGGTCGCGTAATTCGCCTGCTTTTCGGAAATATTCAGCACGACCGCCTGCACCGGCGCAAGCCAGGTCGGCAATTTGCCGGCATGGTGCTCGAGCAGAATGCCGAGGAAGCGTTCCAGCGAGCCGAAGATCGCACGATGCAGCATGACCGGCGTGCGCTTCTGGCTGTGCTCGTCCACATATTGCGCGCCGAGGCGCGCCGGCAGGTTGAGGTCCACCTGCCAGGTGCCGCACTGCCATTCGCGACCGATTGCATCCTTCAGGATGAACTCGAGCTTGGGGCCGTAGAAAGCGCCCTCGCCCGGATTCAACGTGAACTCGACGCCGGCAGCCCGCGCTCCCGCTTGCAGCGCAATCTCGGAGCGGGTCCATACTTCGTCGTCACCGACACGCTTGGGCGGCCGATCCGCGAATTTCACCTTCACGTCATCGAAGCCGAAGTCGCGATAGATGGACATCAGGAGTTCGATGCCGCGCACCGTCTCTTCCGTGATCTGGTCTTCGGTGATGAAGATGTGCGCGTCGTCCTGCGTGAATGCGCGCACGCGCAGCAGACCATGCAAGGCACCCGATGGCTCGTAGCGATGCACCTTGCCGAACTCCGCATAGCGGATCGGCAGTTCCTTGTAGCTATGCAGCCCCTGCCGGAATACCTGGATGTGACCCGGGCAATTCATCGGCTTGATGGCGTAGACGCGTTCGTCCGGTGTCTGTGTCAGGAACATGTTCTCGCCGAACTTCTCGACATGGCCTGACTGCACCCAAAGCTCTCGGTCCATGATTTCGGGCGTATTAACCTCCTGATAGCCCGCTGCCGTCTGGCGCCCGCGCATGTAATGGACGAGCTGCTGGAACATGATCCAGCCGTCGGCATGCCAGAACACGGCCCCCGGCGCCTCTTCCTGGAAATGAAAGAGATTGAGTTCGCGGCCGATGCGGCGATGATCGCGCTTCTCGGCTTCCTCGAGCCTCAGCAAGTATTCCTTGAGCTGCTTGTCGTCCGGCCAGGCCGTGCCGTAGATCCGCTGCAGCATTGCGTTTTTCGAATCGCCGCGCCAATAAGCACCGGCGACTTTTGTCAGCTTGAAAGCGCCGAGCTTGCCGGTCGATGGCACGTGCGGGCCGCGGCACAGGTCTTCCCAACCGCCCTGCCCGTACAGCGAGATTTCATCGCCCGCAGGGATCGCCGCAATGATCTCGGCCTTGTAATGCTCGCCGATGGACTCGAAGTGCTGGATCGCTGCTGCTCGCGACAGCACACGCCGGTGCACCGGCTGGTCGGCCTTGGCGAGTTCATGCATCTTCGCCTCGAATTTCTCGAGATCCTCGGGCGTGAATGGCCGCTCAAAGGCGAAGTCGTAAAAGAAACCATCGTCGATGACCGGGCCGATCGTCACCTGTACTCCGGGGTAGATTGACTGGACCGCCTGCGCGAGCAGGTGCGCGGTCGAATGACGGATGATCTCGAGGCCCTCGGGATCCTTCGACGTGATGATCCGGATCCTGGCGTCGCGGTCGATCACATGGGCCATATCTACCAGCTTGCCGTCCACCGCGCCCGCGAGAGCCGCGCGCGCCAGGCCCTGGCCGATGGCGGCCGCAACCTCGGCCACGGTCACTGGGCGGTCGAAGGGCCGCTGGCTGCCGTCGGGAAGCGTGATGGTGAGCATGGATCTTATTGTCGCGGATTACGGTAGGATGAATCTAGGACTTGATCCTTCAGGACAGGTACCGATGACACATTACGCCCTGCTCGGTGGCGGCCGCCTGGCGCGCCACATTCGCCACTACCTGTGCCAGCTGAGCCTGCCGGTTTCCGGCTGGGCGCGCGACCCGCAGTCTGCGCTGAATACTCATGGCATCGACGATACGCGGGCGCGCCTGCGCGCGACCATCGAACCCACGAGCCATGTGCTGTTGCTGGTGCCCGATGCAGCAGTCCCGGATGTCATCAGGCGTTACCAATTCCTGCAAGACAAAAAACTGGTGCACTGCGCCGGTGCGCTGAGCTTTCCTGGTATTGCGGGCGCCCATCCGCTGATGACGTTCAGCAATGATCTGTACGAACTGGACCGATACCGGCAGATGCCATTCATCGTGGAAAGCGGCCATCGCTTCGGCGAGCTTCTGCCCGGCTTACCCAACCCACACTTTGAAATAAAGCCCGAGCATAAGGCGCGTTACCACGCGCTGTGCGTGATGTCCGGCAATTTCAGCCAGATCCTTTGGCAAGGCGTGGTTACACGCTTCGGCAGCATCGGTCTGCCTGCCGAGACGCTGGATCCTTACCTGCGTCAGGTGACGGAAAATTTCATCGCTGCCCGTGGATCGGCTTTGACCGGTCCGCTCAGCCGCGGCGACAAAGCGACCATCGAGCACAACCTCGCCGCACTGGCGGGCGACGGGTTGCAGAATCTATACCAGGCATTCCTTGAATTCCACGCAGAGGCGGCAGCATGAACATCCTGAAACTTCCTGAGCGCAAGGCAGGCCACGAAAAGATCGTAATGGTGACCTGCTATGACTACACCTCGGCCCGCATCATCGGCCAATCGGATGTCGACATGATCCTCGTTGGCGACAGCGCTGCGATGGTGATGCACGGATTCGAGACGACGCTGCCGATCGATACGGCCATGATGGCTCACCACGTCGCGGCCGTACGCCGCGGCGCTCCGGGCAAGTTTATTGTCGCCGACCTTCCTTTCCTCTCCTACCGCAAGTCGCTGTCCGAGACCATGCAGGCGGTCGCCGAACTGATGCGCGCCGGAGCGCAGGCGGTCAAGCTGGAAGGCATCGCCGGCAATGAGGAGACGATCCGCCACATCGTGCAATCCGGCGTACCGGTGATGGGCCACGTCGGCCTGACACCGCAGTCGGTGCACCAACTCGGCGGGTTTCATGTGCAAGGCAGCAGCCAGCCGGATCGGACGCGGCTCAAGGCCGATGCGCTGGACTGCCAGCGCGCGGGCTGCTTCGCGCTCGTGCTGGAGTGCGTGCCGGAGTCGCTGGCTGCGGAAATTACCGCCGCGCTGACCATACCCACTATTGGCATCGGCGCAGGCGCGGACACGGACGGCCAGGTGCTGGTGATGCACGATTTGCTCGGGCTGAATCCTGATTTCAAGCCAAAGTTCGTGCGGCGTTACCTGGACGGCAACCAGCAGTGGCTGGATGCCTTCAATCAGTACGCCCATGATGTCCGCGAAGGATCGTTTCCCGCCCGTGAGGAGCGCTACGCCGGATGAAACAGTGCCGCTCGATTGTTGATTGGCATGCGCTGCGAAACGCGCTTGGCGACCGTACGCTGGGCCTGGTGCCGACGATGGGC
>SHZN01000045.1 GCA_009692245.1 Gammaproteobacteria bacterium | reverse complement strand
GATGCAGAACGGCTACGTCGAACGCTTCAACCGAACTTACCGCCAGGAGGTGCTCAACTGCTACGTGTTCGAAACCCTGGGCGAGGTGCGCCGGATGACCAGGGACTGGCTGGTTCGTTACAACGAACAGCGGCCCCATGAATCGCTTGGCGACCTGTCACCCCGGCAGTACTTGATGGCAAAATCCCCTTAACCCTCTACTTCCAACTGGTCCGGAAAAACGAGGGGGTTACAGCTGGCCAATTACGGCAACTTCTACGTCTACGACTCGATAGGTCCGGTCGCCGACCTGCTGCAGCAGCAGCGCGGATTCAGCGATTCCCAGATCGGCATGTTGAACGCCATTTACAGCCTGCCGAATATCGTCTTGCTGCTGGTGGGCGGCATGCTCGTCGATCGCTTTGGTGCGGCCAGCATGATGGTCTGGACCGCAATCATCTGCCTTGCGGGCACTGCACTCACCGCGTTCAGCCTGGACTTCTGGAACATGGCCGCCGGCCGGCTGCTGTTCGGCATCGGCGCCGAGACCTTCAACATCGCGACCATGACGGCCGTCGTGAAATATTTCTCCGGCAGGAACCTCGCCTTCGCGGTGGGCGCAAGCATCGCCATCGGGCGCGCCGGTGCTTATTCCGCGGACATGTCGCCGACCTGGTTCTCCGCGGCCTATGCGCAGGGCTGGCGACCACCCCTCGTCATCGCCACCGTGCTAGCGGCAACCTCGGTGGCCGCAGCCGCAATCTATTGGTGGATTGATTACAAGCGCGGCCACGCCGACCCGAATGCGGGTCGAGATGTAAAGCCAATTTCGCTGCGTGGCATATCGAGCTTTGGCCCGGCGTACTGGTACCTGCTCGTGCTGTGCGTGCTCTGGTACTCGGTGATCTTCGCGTTTCGCAGCACCTTCTCGATCAAGTATTTCCAGCATGCGCATGGTCTCGACCTTGCGGCGGCCGGGGCGATCAATGCCTGGGTTTTCCTCGCGGCATTGTTCACTACGCCTGCATTTGGCTGGCTGTGCGATCGCACCGGCCGGTATGCGCCGTTGCTCGCATTTGGTGCGCTGCTCCTGCCCATTTCGATCGCGGTCATGGCGCTCTCACATGGATCGCTATGGGTCGGGACCGTGCTGATCGGCGTGAGCTTCTCGCTGGTGCCCGCCGTGATGTGGCCGTTGACGGCCAAACTCGTTCCGGAAGCGCGGCTCGGCATCGCACTCGGACTGATGTGGGTGGTGCAGAACGCCGGCATGGCCGGCGCGAATCTCGTGGCTGGCTGGCTCAACGATACCTACGGCGCCAGCGCCGCGAATCCGGCCGGCTACCAGCCGATGATGCTGTACTTCTTCATCTCAAGCGCGCTCGGGTTTGTGTTTGCGCTGATGCTCTGGCGGAGCGCCGGCCAGCGGCATCACGAAGCCATCACGCACGGCCAGTAGATTTTTTCAGGGCGTTCCGCCCTTGAACATGATGGTGAACCCGATGGTGTCGACGACGCCGTGCCCGAGAATCAACGGCCACAGGCGCCTGCCACCGGCCCAATAGAGCAGGCCATAGACAATTCCGCCCACACCGATGGGGATCATTCCAACCGGGCCCTGATAGGCATGGCCGGTGCCGAACAACACCGCTTGAACGATGATTGCTGCGACCATGGCCGCGTTTCCGCCCCCCAGAATCCTGTGGACATTTTCCAGGATGAATCCCCGGTAAAGAAATTCCTCTCCAAATGCAGCGAAGATCCACACCAGCGGCATCACGTACAGGAATTGCGGCAAATTCCCGACGAGCGTGGCGAACCTGCTGAGATCTCGAGGAGTCTTCCCGAAGTAATTCGAAAGTAGCGGGTCCAGCATGGCCGGCAGGATCACGCTCGTTGCAATCGCCGCGATCGTGATGATGGTAAACAGCCAAAGCGGCCCGCAATTCCGGAATCCGTAATCGGAAAAGCGTGCGCCGCGAATCCTCAGCCAGGCAATGAGCGCCAGGGTAACCAGGAACTGCAGATACGCATAGCCGAGAACCGGCATCGGCGGCACGATTGCCGCAAAGAATTTCACGTCACTCAACCAGGTGATGGATTTCCTGGCTACGAGGACAGTCAGCAGCTCAAGCAGGAGCAGTCTCGCCATTTTCCGTTTCCAGTGCTGATGCCAGGCGCGGACACTGTTTTGACAAACGGGTATGGTCAACGCAACACGCGTCAGATCGGCCCTGGCTCGCGGCAAGGCGATCGTGAGGCGGCGATTCAGTGCCGCTTCAGTTGAGCATCGCCCGCCAGCGCGCCTTGATAGCCGCCTTCACGCGCCGGATATTGCCGCGGAGCAGGGCCTCCGCCTTGTTGTCGCCATAGCGGCCTTTTTGCAGGTGGCGGATGCGATGCACGCCGGGCACTTCGAGTGGCGTTCCCAGTGTTTGCAGCAGCCAACGCAAGGTACGGTCCTCGAAGGTCTTCGCCCAGCGCGTGACCGGGCGCTGAAACACGGACACCTGATCGCAATAACCGCAGACGCGCGCGATATCACCGTGGACGATCTGGTAGGCGCCAGTCGCCTGGGGAACCGCGAGCAGCGAGAACTCGCTCGTGTCGATGTCGACGACGCGCGGCTGGTCGCGCTCAGCCACAAGCAGTCCATCGGTCTCCGCCAACATCGCCGTCACGTGCTCTTCGCGCGGATAGACAAGGCGGTCAGTGCGACCCTGCAGCTGATCTGCCAGCGTGTCCAGGCACAGTCGGTGAAAAATGATGTCGCAGTCAGTGAACCACACCCAGTCAGCCTTCGTGTTGCGGGCGATCAGGTTGCGCCCGATCGAGCGCCGAAAAAGGCGGCCCGGCTCGATCGCTTGCCAATTCCAGGTCACATTGGGCACCTCGATGCCGCTGAAGAAATCGAGTATCGCGCGGGTTCGCAGGTCTTGCTGGGCATGAAACACGGTCATCCGGACCGTTGCGCGCGTCGGCGGGAAATTGACGATCGAGCTCAGTTGATAGGCAAGGAGGTGGCCGTACTGCCAGCAATGGCTGACGATGTCGATCGAGAGCTTGCCCCTGCGCGCGGTGATCGTTGCGGGATCAGGCAGCGACAGCCACCAGCTGGCCGGCAGGAAGCCGCTGGCAGCCATGCGGATGAACAAATCCTCAATCGTGTTGCGCACAGACAAACTCAGACCCTGCGGCGTTCGCCGCTCCAGGGATAGCGATCCACAGTTGCCGCGCAATCGCGCCAGTAAACGTAGTTCGAGTCGGGGGTTCGCCAGTCGCCGTAAAGGGCGGCCAGGCAGGCTTCGGCATTGTCGGGCTTCAGCCAGCGGCGCCCGTAAAGCTCAAACTCATCCAGCCCGTGAACCGCAATCTCATTGACGATTTCGAGGCGCGGTTCGCGGCCATGGTGGAAGTGCCAGCGCAGCCTTTCACCGCGCTGCTCGAACAAGTAGAACTCGAACTTGAGTCCCTCGCGGCGCACCGCCCACTTGGTAATCCTGCCGTCGTTGTTGACCTGGAGCCTGCAAGGGCTGAAGCCATTCCTTTTCAGTTTTTCAAACGCATCCATGAAAGCCGGAAGATCGCGCTCGAGAAAGCCAAAGTCGGCGTCCCGGTCCCAGGGAATCGGGCCGCCGCCCCGCATGCAGCCGAGCAGCAGGCCCATGACCATCCAGTACTTGCGGTGAAAGCCGGTCCCGGCGAGGACATCAAACAGGTGGGAGAGACCGCGCGCGCGACGTTCCGGCAACGGTCCCCACTTGAATTCCGAGATGGCTTCCTTCAGCTTGCGCACGGCGGGGGAGTGTAGCCGATGCGCTGCACTGGCGCGGCAGGTGAATAGCCGGGCGGCGCTGCCTATACTCTACCGTCATGACACAGATGGAATCCCCGCTAAACGAGGCGGCTGCTGCGGCTCGGTTGAAGGACGACCTGCGCCGGGAATCGGCGTCCTTCCGCAAGCAGTCCGCCCGCCATCAGCTGCGAACCCGCGATGCAATCTATTGTGCGTTCTACACGCCACGATTCTCGGTCACCCGGGAAGAGGCGCAGCGGGATGCCGGTCAGCGGTTGCAACGCTTTGGAATCGTAGCGGATCAGGTACGCGGCAAGCGCCTGCTCGATTTGGGCTGCAACAACGGCGCGATGCTGTTCCAGTTGTCGAACTACAGCCCGGCTCGCGGTCTTGGAATCGAGTACGACGCGGGAAAGGTAAAGCTCGCGAGGCGCATCGCCGAGTTTGCCGCCGTCGAAAATCTGGAATTCCGGGTCGGAGATCTCGACCAGATGCAGGCGGCCGATGTGGGCGGGCCTTTCGACATAGTCCTGTGCCTTGCAATCGAGGCGCACGTCAAGGACCCCGCGCATCTCTACGAATTGCTGGCGGCAATCACCCGTGGGAACCTCTACTTCGAGGCGAACGCTTCGACGCCCCCGGACGATGTACTGGCGAAGCTGCAGCAGGCGGGGTTTTCGAAGATCGAGCACATCGGCGTCTGTGACGACGACATCGTCCCCCAAAACAACCGCAGGCCGCTATTTTCGGCCGTCATGGCATAGAGCACAATGCACACTTGGAGTCCCGGATGAAAAAACCCGTTACCGTCACCATCACCGGAGCCGCGGGCCACATTGGCTATGCGCTCGCCTTTCGCGTGGCCTCCGGACAGATGCTCGGCACGGACCAACCGGTCAACCTGAACCTGCTCGATATCACGCCCGCGCTGCCAGCGCTCGGTGGTGTCGTCATGGAGTTGTCCGACTGCGCCCTCCCGACGCTCAATCGCCTGGTCGCGACAGACGATGCCCGTGCCGCATTTCGCGACTGCGACTACGCGATGCTGGTCGGCGCGCGGCCGCGCGGACCGGGCATGGAGCGCAAGGACCTGCTGCTTGCGAATGCGCAGATCTTCTCGGCGCAGGGCAAGGCCATCAATGAAGCCGCAAGCCGCGGCGTTCACGTGCTGGTCGTCGGCAATCCCGCGAACACCAATGCCCTGATCGCGGCAGCGAACGCACCCGACATCGAGCGGCAGAATTTCACCGCGATGATGCGCCTCGATCACAATCGCTCCCTTGCGCAGCTCGCCGAGAAGACCGGCACGCACACGACTGCGATCCGCCGCATGATCGTCTGGGGCAACCACAGCGCGACGCAATACCCAGACATCAGCCACTGCACGGTGACCGGCAAACCGGCGCGCGCGCTGGTGGACCAGCAGTGGTACCGCGAACAGTTCATCCCGACCATCCAGCAGCGCGGCGCTGCGATCATCAAGGCGCGTGGCGCCTCGTCGGCGGCTTCCGCGGCATCGGCCGCCATCGACCACATGCGCGACTGGACGCTCGGTACGGCGGCCGCTGACTGGGTCAGCATGGCGATTCCATCCGACGGCAGTTACGGCATTCCCGAGGGCGTGATGTATTCATACCCAGTGACCTGCAAGGGCGGCCGTTACGCAATCGTGCAGGGCCTGGCGGTCGACGAGTTCAGCCGCGGCCGCATGGACGCGACACACAAGGAACTGCTCGAGGAACGCGAAGGCGTGCAGGAATTGCTCTCCGCAAACTAAGCGATGATCCACCTGAAAAATACTGTATCGATCACCGCTGCGGGCCTCCTTTCGATCGGCCTGCTGTCTGCGAGCACGGTGGCGCAGGAGAAGACGCAGAAGCCGCCATTGCACGGATCGCACTGGATGGCGATCACCGGCAAGCCGCTCGCCGCAACCGCGGGCGCCAGCATGTTCGAGCGCGGCGGTAACGCGGTGGATGCGGCCTGCGCGATGCTCGCCGCAACCGCGACCATGTGGGACACGCTTTCATGGGGCGGCGAGACGCAGGCGCTGGTCTACAACCCGGGAACCGGCCGCATCATCGCGATCAATGGCCTGGGCGTTGCGCCCACCGGCGCGACCGTCGATTTCTTCCGCAAGAAAGACTTCAAGTATCCGCCCGAGGAAGGCGCGCTCGCCGCGGTGACGCCGGGTACCCCGGGGGGCCTGCTCATGATGCTCGCCGAATACGGGCGGCTGTCGCTGGCCCAGGTTCTGGCCCCCGCGATTACGCTCGCCGATGGCTATCCGATTGAAGCCGAAACTGCCGATCGCATCGAGGCCGAGAAGGAAAAGATCAAGCAGTGGCCTTATGCGAAGGCCGTGATGCTGCCGCACCTCGGCTCCGCGCGCGAGGCACCGCAGGCAGGCGAGATATTCCGCCAGCCGGAGCTCGCGGCGACACTGCGCAAATTGATTGAAGCCGAGACGAAGGCGCTGGCCGCCGGCAAGTCGCGCAAGGAAGCCATCATGGCAGCCTATGAACGCTTTTACCGCGGCGACATCGCGGACGAGTTCGTGCGCGGCGTGCAGGAACAGGGTGGCCTGATAACAAAAAATGACCTCGCCAACTGGCGCGTCGAATTCGAGGAGCCGGTGCAAACGAATTACCGCGGCATCGACGTCTACAAGCTCGACCGCTGGGTACAGGGACCGGTGATGCTGCAGATGCTCAACATCCTCGAGAACTTCGATCTCAAGTCGATGGGCTACAACAGCGCGCGCTACATCCACACGATCTATCAGGCAATGAATCTCGCCTTCGCCGATCGCGATTTCTATTACGGCGATCCTTATTTCCCGCCCGAGGAACCGATCAAGGGATTGCTGTCCAAGGAATACGCCAAGGCGCGTGCGGCGCTCGTCAACGCCGATGCCAACGATCCGGCCGTCGGGCCGGGCGATCCCTATCCGTACCAGGGCGAGATAAACCCCTGGCTAAAGGCGCCGCCGCCGCCTGCGGCAGTCGCAAATGTCTTTGACGCCTCGAGTTTCGCCGCTGCGACCGATCCCGACACGGGTTCCTTCTATCGCGGCACGACCAGCGTCGTCGCCGCAGACAAGGAAGGCTGGATTGTTTCGATGACCCCGAGCGGTGGCTGGCTGCCGGCCGTCATCGCCGGACACACCGGCATCGGCATGAGTCAGCGCATGCAGGCTTTCGTGCTGGACGCGGCTGCAAATCCGTTCAACCTGCTCGAGCCCGGCAAGCGGCCGCGCGCGACGCTGACGCCCTCGCTCGCCTTCAAGGACGGCAAGCCATGGATGGCATTCGCCGTGCAGGGCGGCGACACGCAGGACCAGAATCTGTTGCAGTTCTTCCTGGATGTCGTCGAGTTCGGCATGACGCCGCAGCAGGCGGCCGAGGCGCCGCATTTCAACAGCTGGCAGCTGCACGACTCCTTCGACCAGCACGAGATCTTCCCGGGCCGCATCCTGCTCAACAATTCGATTCCGGACTGGGTGCGGCGCGAATTGCGCGCCCGCGGTTACAAGCCCGAATACGGCTCGCGCACCTCCGGGCCGATCAATGCGATCCAGCTCGACCAGGAGCATGGCACCCTCTGGGGCGGGTCCAGCAATCACGGCGAGGACTACGGCATCGCCTGGTAGTAGCGTAAGATGCCGCCAACACCTGCCGCATCGGCAGGCTCAAAAAATACCGAGGGATATCCAGGAAATCGAGAATATTCGGCCTTCTGGCCGCGTGCGCGCTGTTGACTCCTGCGATCTCGCAGGCGCAGGAACACTGGAACGAGGGCCCGGTCTGGGAATGCAGTTCCTACCGGACAGCTCCTGGCATGTTCGATACCTATATCAAGTGGATCCGCGCCCACTCGGAGCCGATCAATGCCGAAGCAAAGAACCAGGGCCTGATCCTGGACTACAAGACCTTTGTCCAGGCACCGCGCGATGCGAACGACTACGACGTCCTGTTTTGCACGCTGTATGCAAGCTACGGCAAGGCGCTCGACTTCAACCAGGGCGACGATGGCAAGTTTGAGGCGATTTCGGCCAAGCACTGGGCGACCGCCGACAGCGACAAGCAGGCGCAACTGACGAGCCCCCGGCTCGAGATGCGCAAGTTTCTCGGCACCGCCTACGTCCGCGAGGTAACGCTGAAGCCGATGCCGTAATCTGATATTCGACCTTCGATCAGGAAGCCGGCGTTCGTGCCGGCTTCCTTTTTTGCACTGCAAACAACCCGCAATGCGGCCTGCGGCCTAGGGTGCATGCCCTAATCCCGCATCCCATCCTGATCGTTGTATAAGGAGGCCATGATGGTGTCAGCCCTCTGGTTGCTGTTGTTCGTCAGTCTGGTGCTGTGGCTCGCCTACCAGCGCGCGGGCTTCGTGAAGGCGACCTTCGTGCTCGGCGTGTTGCTCGCCGGTTATACGGTGTTCGGCGCCGGACCGATCTGGTGGAAAGCCGTGTTGTGGGCGTTCTTCACGCCGCAACTGCTGCTGAACATCCGCCCATTGCGGCGCTCGTTGATATCGCGCCGCTTCCTGCGCGTCTACAAGCGCATGTTGCCGCCGATGTCCACGACCGAACGCGAAGCGCTCGAGGCCGGTACAGTCTGGTGGGACGGTGAGTTGTTCACCGGCGGGCCTGACTGGAACAAGCTGCTCTCCGCGAAGGCGCCGAAGCTGACAGCCGAGGAGCAGGCGTTCATCGACGGACCCTGCGAAGAACTCTGCCGGATGATCGACGATTGGGATATCACGCACCGGCGCGCCGACCTGCCGCCCGAAGTCTTCGACTTCATCAAGAAGAAGGGCTTCTGGGCGATGATCATCCCGAAGAAATACGGCGGGCTGGAATTCTCGGCCTACGCCCACTCCACCGTGGTCGTGAAGATCGCGAGCCGTTCGAGCACCGTGTCTTCGACCGTGGTCGTGCCAAATTCGCTCGGGCCGGCGGAACTCCTGCTGCATTACGGCACCGAGGAACAGAAGAGCTACTACCTTCCGCGGCTCGCGCGCAGCGAGGAAATCCCCTGCTTCGGCCTGACCGGCCCGCGTGCCGGCTCCGATGCGGGTTCGATCCCCGATACCGGCGTCGTCTGTAAGGGTATGTACCAGGGCCGTGAAGTGCTGGGCATCCGCCTGAATTTCTCCAAACGCTACATCACGCTCGCGCCGATCGCGACGATCATCGGCCTCGCATTCCGCCTGTTCGATCCGGACAAGCTGATGGGCGGCGTTGAGACGGATTACGGCATTACCGTGGCTCTGGTGCCGCGCAATACGCCGGGCGTCACGATCGGACGCCGGCACCTGCCGCTCAACGTGCCATTCCAGAATGGGCCAATTCATGGCAAGGACGTGTTCGTGCCGCTCGACGCCATCGTCGGCGGGCCGAAGATGGCCGGCCAGGGCTGGCGCATGCTGGTCGAACAGCTCTCGGTCGGGCGCTGCATCTCGCTGCCCTCCATCTCGACCGGTGGCGGAAAAGGCGCCGTGTACTCGACCGGCGCCTACGCGCGCATCCGCCGGCAGTTCAACATGCCCATCGGGCGTTTCGAAGGCGTCGAGGCCGCCATCGCGCGCATGGCGGCACGCACTTACATCATGGATGCGGCGCGCTCGGTGACGGCCGGCGCGATCGACGGTGGCGAAAAGCCATCCGTGCCTGCCGGTATCCTGAAGTATCACGCGACCGAAATGAGCCGGATGATCTGCAACGACGCGATGGACGTACAGGGTGGCAAGGCCATCATGCTGGGCCCGAAGAATTACCTGGGGCGGGGCTATCAGGCCGTCCCGGTCGGCATCACGGTCGAGGGCGCGAATATCCTGACGCGCAGCCTGATCATCTTTGGGCAGGGCGCCGTACGCTGCCACCCGTGGGTGTTGAAGGAGATGAATGCCGCGAAAAATCCGGACCACCAGCAGGGCGTACGCGATTTCGATGCAGCGCTCTTTGGCCACTTCGGTTTCACGATCTCGAATGCCGTGCGCTCGTTTTTTGCCGCGATCACACTCTCGCGCATCGTCAAGGCGCCGATCAAGGGCCCGACCATGCGCTATTTCGAGCACATCAACCGCTTCAGCGCATCCTTCGCCTTTGCGGCCGATGTTGCAATGCTTTCGCTCGGCGGCTACCTGAAGAAAAAGGAGAGCCTTTCCGCGCGGCTGGCCGATGTCCTTTCGTCCATGTACCTCGCCTCGATGGTGCTGAAGCATTACGAGAATCAGAGCCGGCCGCCCGCCGACCTGCCATTGGTCGAATACGGCTGCCGTCTGCTGCTGTATCAGGCCCAGGAGCAACTGCACAGCTTCCTGCGCAACTTCCCGATCCGCTGGCTCGCGGGCCTGATGCGGGTGTTTATTTTCCCGCGTGGACTGACCTATTCCGCGCCGAGCGACCGCCTCAATCCGCAGATCGCGGAACTCGTCATGAACCCCGGCGAGGCACGCGAACGGCTATGCCAGTACGTTTATCGCACGCTCGAGCCGACTAATCATCTAGGCCTCGTGCAACAGGCGATGGAACTCGCGATCGCCGCTGAACCGATCGAGAAACGGATACGTGTCGAGGGAGTCAAGACCGGACGCGTGACGGCACTCGACCTGCCGGGACAGATCCGTGAGGCACAGGCCGCTGGCATCATCAACGAGGACGAGGCCGCACAGCTGCGCGAGTACGACCGCAAGGTCATGGACATCATCAATGTCGATGATTTCAATGCACGCGAACTCGTCGCGGGCTCGACCTACGAAATCCAGCTCGACGGCGGCAGCGCGCAGGTGGCCTGAACTTCTGCGCGACCGGGTACCCGATCACAATTACCGGCCTCGTCAGCACTCGGCAGCATTGACTGCCACGACAAGCTGCGACGCGCTCTACAGAATTATCCCGTAATCAGGGTACAACTGGCCCTGTCGATACGGGGTAAGCGATGCCTCCCAGTGATGCCTAGCTTCTGACGGTCTCCGACGTTCGCGAATTCTTTCGCGCGGCGCTCTCGACCGCGCTCGAGCAGCAGCACCTTCGGGTCAAGGATCACACCGAACACTACGTCGTGAATATGCTTGCGATGTTCGCCCGCACTGAGGCGCTCTTCGAACCAGGCCCCGATGGTGCGCACCTGAAGCCGCTCGCGCTGCTGCTAGCGGAAGCCCTCGAGACCCGGGATGACGAGCGCCGTTTTCGCACGCTCCAGCGCCTGGGTGATGTCGCGCTATGCGTCTCCGGATTTTTCGCGAATGGATTCCCGCACCGCCTCGTGGACATCGACTACCACGTCGCCATGGGCGGCCGTGCCTATGGCGCGCTTGCGCAGTCCGCGCCGCGCGGGCCGCGGCGGGTGCTCGCGACCGTCTTCGCGGAACTCGAGGACAAGTTCCAGCCGCTGGTCGATGCGCTGAATGACATCAGCGAAAGCGCGGTCACACGCTCCCAGCGCGACGTACTCCGCATTTATGAACTCTGGCACAAGACCGGCAGCCGGCGCGCCCACCGCCTGTTGATGGGCCTCGGCATACAACCGCATTCATCCAGCGCCTTCGCGCACTGACATGGGTGTCGTAGCACTTGAGAAGTTAGAGCTGCTGCTGACCGGGATCTACGATCTCCGCATCGATTGCCGCGTCCGGGACTTCCTTGTCACGGACCGGCAGGCACTACCCGGCTCCTGCCAGGACGCGCCGGGCGACGAACAACTCTTCGTCACGACCGCCGATGACGAACTCTGCATGTCGCTGTTCCTCGACCCCGAAATGCTCGATCGGTTGCAGGTGCACGACCCCAATGAAGAACTGCACCAGGGCAATGTCGCCGACTGCTGGACAGCACTCGAGGGTGTCAGCCATTTTCTGTGCGTCGCCCATCACGCGGAGCACGACCGCCAGGTGTCGCTGCTGACCCTCGAGCTGCAAGCCGAGATCGACAAGTACATCGCGAGCTTCCTGCTGCTTCACCGCCGCGCCCCGCATCGCTTTCCTGCGGAACTGCATTCGCTCCTGTTCCGGCGCACGCGCATCGACCCCCGTCTCGCCGCCGGCCGCGACTCGCTTTACCGGCGCGCCAGCCGCTATGCGGCGCGATTCTGCGCGAAGCTCGAACCGCGGCTGCGCGAGCTGCGCCGCACGGACAGTGGCAGCTGGCTGGCGGACCTGAGGCGCTTCTACCGCCTGACGGACCTCGGGAAACTGAGGCATATCGAGCGCATGCAGGCGGCTTAGCTGCGCTAAAATCAGCGCTGTCGCTCGCAAAGAGCCGCCGCGTGCCAGACAACCTCATATACAACGTCGAGTGTGAACTCGACCCGGACATCGTCGCGGACTACGACGCGTGGCTGCCGGGCCACGTCCGCGACGTGCTGGCCTGCAAGGGCTTCCTGGGAGCCACCATCCAGGCGCTCGAGACGCCCCAGGGGCAGCGACAGCGCCGGCGCATCCAGTACCAGCTGGAAAGCGCCGCCGCGCTCGACCAGTACCTGGAAAACAAGGCGACACAGCTCCGGACCGAGACCGCGGAACGATTTGGCGGGCGGGTGCGTTGCGAACGGCGTGTCTTCATGCCACGCGAAGATCTCCTGCCGGCCGCCCTGGAACCGCCGCGTTGTCTCAACTGCGGCGGCCCGGTCACCGGAACATATTGCGGTAAATGCGGCCAGGCCACCGGTGTGCACGTGCTGTCCATGCGCGAGGTGGCGGGCGATGTGACGCATTCCCTGCTGCACTTCGACAGCCGCGTATGGCAGACATTGAAGCTCCTGGTCCTGAAACCAGGCGAGCTGACTCGCGAGTTCATCGCAGGCCGCCACCAGAGTTACCTGCCGCCGTTCCGGTTGT
>SHZN01000044.1 GCA_009692245.1 Gammaproteobacteria bacterium | reverse complement strand
TGGATCTCGTCCTGGGAACGACGGTCGTCGTCCGCGGAGATCAGCTTCTCCTTCAGCATTTCCTTCAGTTCGTTCATCAGGTCACGGCGTACGGCACGGACCGCAACCCGCGCATTCTCGGCTTCGTGGCGCGCAACCTTGGTTAGCTCGCGTCGCCGCTCCTCAGTCATCGGCGGCAGCGGCAGGCGGATGACCTGACCAGCCGTATTGGGCGTCAGGCCAAGATCAGACTTCAGGATCGCCTTTTCGACAGCACCGACCGCTGACTTGTCCCAGGGCGTGACGGCCAGTGTCCGCGCATCCTCCACAGTGACATTCGCGACCTGATTCAGCGGCACCTGGGTCCCGTAGTACTCGACCTTGATGCCTTCGAGCAGGCCGGTGTTGGCGCGACCGGTGCGCATCTTGCGGTAGTGGTCACGCAATCCTGCGACACATCGGGACATGCGCTGTGTCGCGTCCCCACTCATCTCCTCGCTCATGACTGCGTCCTCGCTGTATCCGGCTACAGACCGTTGGCGACCAGTGTTCCGACGTCCTCGCCATCGATGATGCGCATCAGGTCGCCCTCATTCATCAGATTGAAAACCCGGAGCGACAGGCCGTTGTCGCGGCACATGACGATCGCCGTCGCGTCCATGACGCCGAGGCGGTCGTCGAGGACCTTGTCGAATGAAAGGGTCCGGTAACGCTTTGCGCCCGGGTTACGCACCGGGTCGTCATCGTAGATTCCATTGACCTTGGTCGCCTTCAGCAACAGGTCAGCGCCGATCTCGATTGCGCGCAGGGATGCCGCCGTATCGGTCGTGAAGAAGGGATTGCCGGTGCCGGCGGCGAAAATCACGCAGCGGCCCTTTTCCAGGTGCCGCACCGCGCGGCGCCGGATGTAGTCTTCGCAGACCTCCTGCACGCGTACCGCGGACATCACCCGCGCAAAGATTCCGAGTGATTCGAGCGCGTCCTGCAGCGCCAGCCCATTCATGACCGTCGCCAGCATGCCCATGTGGTCGGCGGTCACGCGGTCCATGCCGGTGCGTGCAAGTCCCTTGCCCCGGAAGATGTTGCCGCCGCCGATCACGACGGCGACCTGGACGCCACGCGCCATGACGTCGCGGATCTCGCCGGCAACCCGCTTGAGGACCACAGGATCAATGCCATAGTCTTCCGCGCCGAGCAGCGCCTCGCCGCTGACCTTCAGCAGTATCCGCGAGAGCGATTTCCGGGCCTGCAGATCCGCCATGCCCTCACCCCTCCATCGAGCTCTTGAGTTGGTACCGGGTCGCAAGTTCGTAGTTAACCAGACTACGAACTTGCGACCCGGCACCAAGTCGGCAAAGTCGAAGTTGCCTCAGCGTCGGCCCTCTGCGGCCTTGACCTGCGCCATGACTTCCTCGGCGAAATTTTCCAGCTTCTTCTCGATGCCCTCGCCGACCTCGTAGCGCATGAAACCGGTGACTGTGGCGCCGGCAGCATCGAGGAGCTTGCCGACCGTGGTCTCCGGGTCCTTCACGAATGGCTGGCCGGTCAGGCAGATTTCCGCCAGGTACTTGCGAAGCCGCCCCTCGACCATCTTGTCGACGATCGCAGCAGGCTTGCCCTCGGCAGCCGCCTGCGCAGCCAGGATCTCGCGCTCCTTGGCGAGCGTCGATTCCGGCACTTCGGATGGCTGGACATACTGCGGATTCGTGGCGGCCACGTGCATCGCGAGGTCCCTGGCGAGCGTTGCGTCACCGCCCTTCAGGCCCACGAGCGTTCCGATACGGGTTCCATGCACGTAGCTGCCGATGACTGTCGGGGCAGCCAGGCGCCCCAGGCGCCGGATCGTGATGTTCTCGCCGATCCTGGCAATCAGCACCCGGCGTGTTTCTTCGACTGTCGCACCGCCCGCGAGCAGCAGCGCCGCCGCGGCCTCGACCGTCGTCACCGAAGCCTGCATTACCGCTGCTGCCACGGCGGCCGCGAACGCCTGGAATTCCTGCTCGCGCGCGACGAAATCCGTCTCGCAGTTCACCTCGGCGAGGATTGCGGTCGTGCCGTCGACGCTCCTGGCCGTGACCACGATGCCTTCAGCCGCGATTCGCGCGGCTTTCTTGTCGGCCTTCGCAAGGCCCGCTTTGCGCATGATCTCGGCGGCCGCGTCCAGATCACCGCCGGTCTCGACCAGCGCCCTCTTGCATTCCATCATGCCGGCGCCGGTACGCTCGCGCAGCGTCTTGACCGCATCGGCCGTGATAGCCATCGTCATTCCCCGTTCTTGTCGGGCTTTCTCGATCCCGGTTTGCGGCGCACGGCAGGATTACCGCGCTCCTCTTCCGGCAAAACCCCGATGATCGCTTCGTCGACAATCGCATCGTCATCCGCCAGGTCAGCGGGTTCGACGGCATCGGCTGCCGCTGGTGCAGCGGCCTCGGCAACCGGAACGGCTTCAACCGGTACGGCAACGGCCGGCACGCGGGCCCGCGCGGGCGCCTTGCGGCGCACATTTGCCGCCTTGCGCGGTCCGCGACCCGCGACCTTGCGGCGCGGCTGGCCTTCCTCGTCCAGTTCGACAAACTCGTCTTCGCCCGCCGGCACGACCGGCACTGAAGATTTGCCGTCAATCACGGCCTCGGAGATGCCCGCTGCGTAAAGCTGGATGGCCTTCATCGCATCGTCATTGCCGGGGATCACGTAATCGATGCCGTCCGGTGAGCAATTGCTGTCCACGACCGCGACGACCGGGACGCCGAGCTTCTGCGCTTCGTGAACCGCGATCTCTTCATGCCCGACATCGACGACGAAGAGCGCATCCGGCAACCCATTCATGTCCTTGATACCGCCGAGGCTGCGCAGCAACTTGTCCAGCTCGCGCCGGAGCTTCTGCGCTTCTTTCTTGTTGCGCCGCTCGAGTGCGCCCGAATCACGCAGCTCCTCGAGTTCCTTCAGTCGCTTGATCGACTGCCGGATGGTCTTGAAGTTGGTAAGCATGCCGCCCAGCCAACGCTGATTGACGTAAGGCATGCCGCAACGGCTGGCCTCGACCTGGATCGCATCGCGCGCGCTGCGCTTGGTGCCGACAAACAGCACCTTGCCGCCGTCAGCGATCACGCCCTTGATGAAGGCCGCCGCCTCGATGTACAGCGGAAGCGTCCTCTCGAGGTTGATAATGTGGATCTTGTTACGCTCGCCAAAGATGAAGGGGGCCATCTTCGGGTTCCAGAAGCGGGTCTGGTGTCCAAAATGGACACCCGCTTCCAGCATCTGCCGCATGGACACGCTGGCCATGATTACTCCTTGTTCGGGTTAGCCCTCCGCGAATCCGCATGCGGCAACCAGACCCGAAGGTCCGGCACCCGGCCGCACGTGACGATTTCGCGTGTGGATTTGGTTGAGAAAAAACGCCGCGCTTTATACCATCTTTGTCCCGTCGAAACAATGTGATAGGCGATACGCACCCGTGTTGATGGCACGCCAGGCTCAGGTCACGCTCAAGTCGCCCGCCGAACAGCGCGCGATGCGCGTCGCCGGCCGCCTGGCCGCCGACGTGCTGGACATGATCGCGCCCCGCGTACTGCCCGGGATAACCACCGGGGAACTCGACCGGATCTGCCACGACTTTATCGTGGACGTGCAGAAAGCCATCCCGGCGCCCTTGAATTACAAGGGATTTCCGAAGTCGATCTGCACCTCGATCAACCACGTCGTCTGCCATGGCATCCCCGGGGAGCGGCAGTTGCGCGGTGGCGACATCGTCAATCTGGACATCACCGTCATCAAGGACGGCTTTCATGGGGACACCAGCCGCATGTTCCTGGTCGGGGATTGCTCCGTTCAGGCTCGGCGGCTTTGCAGCATCGGGTTCGAGGCGATGTGGCTTGGAATTCGCAAGGTTGCGCCTGGTCAGCGGCTCGGCGACCTGGGCCACACCATCCAGCAATATGTCGAGTCACAAGGCTATTCGGTGGTGCGCGAATACTGCGGTCATGGCATTGGCCGCGGTTTCCACGAGGATCCGCAGGTGCTGCACTATGGTGAGCCGGGCACCGGACTGGAGATCGAGCCTGGCATGACTTTCACGGTCGAACCGATGGTCAATGCGGGCAAACGCCAGGTGCGGCTCCTGGGCGACGGCTGGACTGTCGTCACGAAGGATCACTCGCTGTCCGCCCAGTGGGAGCACACCTTGCTGGTCACGACAGACGGATTCGAGGTTCTCACACTGGGCAGCGCCGACCGCGCGCGTACCTGAACGATGCGTTCAGGTCTCACTGAGGCAAGCGAGGGACCGGCACCAGTCGCGGCAGCCGCGGCAATTCCCTGGGCTTATGTCGCCGGGCTGAAGGACCGGCTTCCCGCCGCCAGTGAACCACTGCGCGATTTCCGCGCGGCACTCGAGGAAGGCGATCGCGAGCTGGCGCGCCGCTTTCACGCGGACGAACCCGTCGAGACATTGGTGCGCGACCGCGCCCTGTTGGTGGACGCGCTGTTGCTGCGTGCCTGGACGATGCATGCAGGTCATACTTCCGGCGATCTCGCCCTGGTCGCGGTCGGCGGCTACGGTCGCGGCGAGTTATTGCCCTGCTCCGACATCGACGTCATGGTGTTGTTGCCGCAGGGCGAGCAGCCGGGCTGGACCACGGCGCTCGAAAATTTCCTGACATTCCTATGGGACATCGGCCTCGAGATTGGCCACAGCGTTCGCACGATCGACGACTGTCAGCGTGAGGCGCTGGCTGACATCAGTGTCGCGACCACACTGATCGAAGCTCGATTGCTTGCCGGCCCGGAGCCGCTGTTCTCCGCAATGCGCCGCGCGCTGGCACCGGACCGATTGTGGTCGGCTCGCGATTTTTTCGATGGCAAGGTCCGCGAGCAGACCGAGCGCCATCACCGCTACCACGACACCGCCTACAACCTCGAGCCGAATGTGAAGCAGAGTCCCGGGGGCTTGCGCGATCTGCAGACCATCGGCTGGGTTGCCAAGCGCCATTTCGGCGCCGACACCCTGCAGGAACTCGCGAACCATGGATTCCTGACCGTGCGTGAACTCGCACAGCTCCAGTCAGCCCAGTCCTACCTGTGGCGGATCAGATTTGCGCTGCATGTGGTTACGCAACGCCGCGAGGACCGCCTGCTGTTCGATCACCAGATCCGCCTCGCGCGCATGTTCGGTTATGAGGATGCGAGTTACACGCTCGCGGTCGAGCAGTTCATGCAGCGTTACTACCGCACGGCGATGTTCGTGAGCTGGCTGAACGAACTGCTGCTGCAGCATTTCCGCGAGGAGATCCTGGCCGACCGGGACGCGCTGGCCGTGCCGCTCTCCCGCTATTTTCAGGAGCGCGACGAATATCTCGAAGTGACGGGCGAAGACGTGTTCGTCCGCAATCCCTCAGCGCTCCTCGAGTTGTTTCTCGTGTTGCAGCAGAATCCGGCGCTCAAGGGCGTGCGCGCGAACACGATCCGCCTCGTCACCCAGAACCTGTGGCTGATCGACGAGGAGTTCCGGCAGAACCCGCGCAATCACCGCCTGTTCCTCGAGATCCTCGAAGCTCCCGCGGGCGTGACGCATGAACTGCGCCGCATGAATCTCTACGGCGTGCTGGGCCGTTATATCCCCGCCTTCGGGCGCATCGTCGGGCGCATGCAGTACGACCTGTTCCACGCTTACACGGTGGATGCGCACACCTTGTTCGTGGTCAGCAACCTGCGCCGCTTCGCGCTCGAGCGCTATGACCACGAATTCCCGAAGCTGGCGGAGATATTCCGCTCACTGCCGAAACCCCAGCTCGCTTATCTCGCCGCGATATTCCACGACATCGCCAAGGGTCGCGGTGGCGACCATTCCGAGCTAGGCGCCGTGGACGCCGAGGCCTTCTGCCTCGAACAGGGCCTGTCGCGCTACGACGCCCGGCTGGTCGCGTGGCTGGTGCGCAATCATCTGATGCTGTCGGTGACCTCGCAGAAACAGGACATCGCCGATCCGCAGGTCGTCAACGCCTTCGCGCGCGAAGTCGGCGACCAGGCCCGTCTCGACTACCTCTACCTGCTGACCGTCGCCGATGTGCGTGGCACCAATCCCAAGCTGTGGAATTCCTGGAAAGCCACGCTGTTCGACGAATTCTACGAGCGCGTCAAGCGGGCGCTGCGCCGCGGCCTCGAGAGCCCGATCGACCGAGAACAACTGGTCGCCGAGACCCAGTCGCAGGCGCGCGAGCTGCTGGCCACCGCAGGAGTCGATGCCGCGACCGTCGATCCCATCTGGTCGGTCCACACCGATACCTATTTTCTTCGGCATTCAGCTGCGGAAATCGCCTGGCATACCAAACGGCTCGCCGCGCGCGACTCCGCCGACACGAGTCCGCTGGTCGCGGTCGCCGAACAACCAGGCCGCGGCGGCGCGACCGTCGTGCTGGTCCATACCCGCGGCCGTCACCACAGCTTCGCCCGTACGACTGCCGCGCTCGACCAGATGGGTCTCAGCATCCAGGATGCGCGCATCACGCCGACCACCGATGGCGCAAGTCTCGACAGTTATCTGGTGCTCGAGGACACCGGCATGCCGATCACCGATCGCCAACGCATGGCCGGCATCGAGCACCGGCTCGCCCAGGCGCTGTCCGAAAAAACTGCGTCGACACCGGCCGTGACCCGGCGCATGGCACGCCAGGCGCGCATGTTTACGACACCGACACAGGTGACATTCAGCGATGACGCGAAGAATGCGCGTACGATCCTCGAGGTTGTCGCGGGGGACCGGCCGGGCCTCTTGTCCGAAATCGGCAAGCTGCTGTGGGACCAGCGCGTCGAATTGCACGGTGCCAAGATCATGACGGTGGGTGAGCGCGCGGAGGACGTTTTCTACGTGACCGATAAAATGAGCCGCCCGCTCGAAGAAGCCCGGCGCACCGCGCTCGCCGAGGCACTGCAGCACGCTCTGGATGCGCGCGATGCCGCGGCCTGAACGCCATCAGTCCATGGACAAGCTTCGCGCAATCATCGAGCAGGCATTCGAACGGCGGGCCGGCATTTCATCCGCAAATGCGTCGCAGGAACTGCTGGACGCCCTCGACCATTGCCTTGCGCTGCTGGGGAACGGCACAGCCCGCGTCGCCGAACCCGCAGCCGACGGATGGCACGTCAACGAATGGCTCAAGAAAGCCGTGCTGCTTTACTTCCGCACCCATGACAACGCGGTGCAGGACGCCGGCGCCCTGCGTTTTTACGACAAGCTGCCATTGAAGTACGACGCGTATGACGCGGCCAGATTCCGCGCCGATGGCGTGCGCGTGGTGCCGGGCGCGATCGTGCGCGCGGGCGCACATGTCGCCGGAGATGCCGTGCTGATGCCCTGCTTCGTCAATGTCGGCGCATTCGTCGGCTCCGGCACGATGGTGGACACCTGGGCGACCGTCGGCTCCTGCGCTCAGATCGGGAGCAATGTGCACCTCTCGGGCGGTGTCGGCATCGGCGGCGTGCTCGAACCGCTGCAGGCACAACCGACGATCATCGAGGATGACTGTTTCATCGGCGCCCGCTCCGAGGTCGTCGAAGGCGTCATCGTCGAGCGCGGCTCCGTGCTCTCGATGGGTGTCTTTCTCGGCGCGAGCACCCGCATTTACGATCGCGAAACCCGCACCACCACTTACGGCCGTGTGCCCGCAGGTTCTGTCGTGGTTCCCGGCAATATCCCGGCCGCAGACGGCTCTCACTCACTTTACTGCGCAGTGATCGTCAAGAAGGTCGACGCACAGACTCGCGCCAAGACCTCCATCAACGAGCTGCTACGTATGTAAGAACACTTGGTGCCGGGTCGCAAGTCCTAACTTGCGACCCGGCACCAATCTACTGGTATAAAGGGCCGCGCGCCCTGGAGTTCCCGCACCGATGTCCTCCGCCCTCGACCTCACCCGGCAGCTGCTGTCCCGCGCTTCGGTTAGTCCAACTGACGGTGGCTGCCAGGAGCTCCTGATTGCGCGACTTGAAGCGCACGGCTTCGTCGTCGAGCGGATGCGATTCGGCGATGTCGACAATTTCTGGGCGGTGCTCCGCGCCGACCCCGGTCCGACATTTTGTTTCGCCGGCCACACCGATGTCGTCCCGCCGGGTCCCCTTGAACACTGGCACTCCAACCCGTTCGAGCCGGTCATCCGCGACGGTCACCTGTTCGGACGTGGCGCTGCCGACATGAAGAGCGGGGTCGCGGCGATGGTCACGGCCACGGAAGAGTTCGTCGCCGCTCACGCGCGTTTCAACGGTACGATCGCGTTTCTGATCACGAGCGATGAGGAAGGACCGTCGGTCGACGGCACGCGCCGAGTGGTCGAGGCCCTTCGAGAGCGCGGCCAGCACATCGATTTTTGCCTCGTCGGCGAACCGTCGAGCCATCAGGAATTCGGCGACACGATCCGCATCGGCCGGCGCGGCTCACTGTCGGGAAGGCTGACCGTGCATGGCGTCCAGGGCCATGTCGCCTACCCGGAACTGGCCGACAACCCGATCCACAGCCTGGCACCAGCGCTCGCGGAACTGGCGGCACGAACCTGGGACCATGGCAGCGAACACTTTCAACCGACGACTTTCCAGGTCAGCAATCTCAACGCCGGCACCGGCGCGCCCAATGTAATTCCGGGAGAGCTGAAGGCACGCTTCAACCTGCGCTGGTCACCCGCGCAAACCGTGGAAGGGCTCAAGGAAACCGTTACGGCCATATTCGATCGCCACAAACTGCGTTACACGCTCGAGTGGTTTGTGTCGGGCCTGCCGTTTTACAGCCCGCCGCGCACCCTTGCCGGGATTGCCGTGGAAGCACTGCAGGAGATCACGGGACGCAGTCCGGTGTTGTCGACCGGTGGCGGCACCTCGGATGGCCGCTTCATCGCACCGCTGGGCGCCGAAATTGTCGAGCTTGGCGTCCGCAACCAGACGATACACATGGTCAATGAATGCTGCAGGGTCGAGGACATCGACCTCCTGCACCGCGCTTACGTGGGAGTACTCAGGCGCGTGTTCGCAGGTTGATCCAGACCCCGCCGACGGTCACAACCAGCGCGAAGACAAATACCCACGCGGGCATTGACAGCCCCAGCAGCGTGAAATCCACTTTCGCGCATTCGCCGCCGGCCTTGAACACTTTCATGATCACTTCGGTCACCGGAAAAAGTTCTAGCATGAAATCGAGATCCGCCCCGCAAGACGCAATCGAGCCCGGCGGCTGCATCTGAATCCAGACATGGCGTCCTGATGTGACGAGTGTCGCAAGCCCGGTCATGGCGATCAGCCCCGCGTAGATCGCGCCGCGCAGCCTGCCATTGGAATGCAGGGCCGCAAACAAGAACGCGACACCCATCGCCGCGACAGTGACACGCTGGAAGATGCACAGGTGGCAGGGCTGCATCTCGAGTACGTACTGGGAGTAGAAAGCGGCGCTGAGCGCCACTATGCAAGCCAGGAATCCGAGCCAGTTTCCAAATCGTCGGGAAGGCATTGTCAGAACCTGTAGTTGAGATCGAGTTCCAGGCGCTTGTATGCGACTTCGGTCGGCGTGTCGTAGTTCCGGTCGTTGATGAAATACGTCGCCTTCATCGTCATGTTCTTGATCGGGGCCCAGGAGCCCTGCACCGCGTAGCCCCTGCCCTGCGTCAGGCCATCGGCAAAGTCTGAATCGACGAATGCCGAAAACTGCGCGTCGCTTTCGACCTCCCCATACAGGGCGCCGAATTCCCAGGTGCGCGGATTGGCGGCCCTGCCCAGCAGGAAGCCCAGGTTGTAGGCCGCGTTCCGATCGCTCGGGTCCATGTTTTCGATGTACGTGCCGAACAACATGAGCGGCATGGCTCCGACCGTGCCGGACCACTGCACATCAGCCGCTGCGATGTTGTAGTCGTAGGTGTAACACCGCGTTGCTCCAATGGGGCTCTGTGTGATGCAGCTTGCATCCGCCGTGTAGCTGCTGTTGCCGGCCGGCGATCCGGTGAACGGAAGGACGGGTTCGTCCTTGATCGCGCCGTAATCCCAGTACCCCGCCGCCAGCGTCAGGCCCCCTTCAAAGATATAGCCCAGTTGCGCACCCATCAGATTTCCGTCGGCCTCGGATGAAGCCTCGTCCAGCCAGTAGCCCCATATTTTCGCGAAGGGTCCAATCTTGCCGCCGTACTGGATCGCGACGCCCTCGGGATTGACATCAACGTCGAAGAGCAGGCTGTTGCCGGCCTTGATCCAGGGCTGTTTCTGCTTGCCGATGGTCACCAGCATCCCTTCGCGCGGCTTCCAGTCGATATATGCGAGGTTCAGGCCAACCGCCTTGCGCTGGTTTCCATCATCCAGGGTCGAGTTGGTCGAGCGCGGATCGAGGACATCGGCCGTCGCGATTTCGAGTCCTGCCAATACTGTGCTGCTGATCCTGGCTTCCAGGCCGAGCCTGGCACGGATGCGTTGGCGCCAGCGATCCGAAGGGACACCTTCGATGTCGAATCCCTCGGTGCGGAAACGAAAATCGCCTTTCCACTTGATGTTGCGTGCCCGGTCCATCGCATTCGAGGACGCGAGCCCCTGCGCGAGTTGGTCCGACTGCTTGTCATTGGACTCCTCGACCGCCGTGACCCGCGTTTCGAGTGCCGCAACCACGGTTGGCGCCTGCCCTTGCCTTGCCGCGTTCGACTTCTCCAGTTGCTCGATGCGGGCCAGTAGCATGGGCAACATGGTGACCTGTCGCTTCAGTTCCTCGATTTCGGCGCGATCCTGTTCCGATGTGCCCGCGAGAGCCAGGCCCGAAGCAGTCAGGAGCAGACCAAGCACACACGCTGTCATGATGTTTCGCATAGTTTGGCTTCCAGTGTTTCCAGTCTGTGGATCGATTCCAGTTTCAAACAACTCTAGCGGCGATGCACCACTTCGTTCCGCAGGTAAACCGGGAGCGCTTGCTCGGCCGGGAGGCCACGGCCCGCAGCGAAGTCGACAGCTGCGAGGCGCGCAATGTCACTCGCGCGCGGCAATAGTTCCGGTGCGATGCCGACCAGCCTTACCCCCAGGCTTGCAGCGAGCGCCGGATAGGCCTTGAATCCATGGCCCGCGCCGAACCAGGGCCCTTCGCCCGGCGGCACGACCTCGGCCGGATTCGCAACGGTTTCCTCGGTCAGCGCGAGTGGCGGACTGGCGCTGCAGTCGAAGGCAGCCCAGTACACCTGCCCCATGCGCGCATCCATGCAGACCAGGATCCAGTCCTTGACCGAGAGGCGCGCTGCCGCCGACGCGACGGCGGCGAGATCGCTGACCGGCAACACCGGCAACTGCGCGCCGGCCGCGAGCCCCTGCGTGATGCCCGCCGCAACACGAAGCCCGGTGAAGCTGCCGGGACCACGCCCGAAGGCGATCGCATCGAGTGCAGGGAGGCCGATGCCCGCTTCCGTCAGCAATTCATCCACCATCGGCAGCAGGCGCTCGGCATGGCCGCGGCCGAGCAGTTCGTAGCGCTCGATCAGGCCACCTTCATGCAAAAGTGCCGCTGAACAGGCTTCGGTCGCCGAATCAAGCGCAAGCACTTTCATGCCTGGCGCGCCTCCGGAACCTGGAGCCCGACTTCCGCGAGGCGGCGGCGCAGGAATGCGGCTGCTTCGGCGCCATCGGCCGCGATCCTTGCCGGCGGCAGGGACGCGAGGAACAGGGAACCATAGCCGCGACTCCTGAGGCGCGGATCGCAGATGACGACAACGCCGAAGTCCTCGCGATCCCGGATCAGTCGGCCGAAGCCCTGCTTCAATGCCAGCACCGCCTGCGGCAACTGGAAATCGTGAAACGGATTGCCGCCGCGCCGACGGATGCCTTCGAGCCTCGCCTTCAAAAGTGGATCCTCAGGCGCAGCAAATGGCAGCTTGTCGATGACCACGAGTGCAAGTGCATGACCGCGCACGTCCACGCCCTCCCAGAAGCTCGCGGTTCCCAGCAGCACGGCGTTGCCCAGTTCGCGAAATCGCGCGAGCAGTGTCTCGCGTGGCGCCTCTCCCTGGACCAGCAACGGGAAGCCATTCCGGAACATCGGCAGGGCCTCGAGCCGGCGTGCGGCTTCGCGCAGCGCCCGATGACTCGTGAACAGCAGAAAGCTGCGGCCACCGGCCGCCTCGATGAGCGGCAGCGCCACATCGAGCACGCGCCCGGTGTAACCGGGACTTGCCGGCTCCGGCATGTCGGTCGGCAGATGCAGGAGGACCTGGCGCTCGAAGTCGAAGGGGCTGTCGATTCGCACGGAGGCAGCGCCGGTGGCGCCGATGCGCCCGAGGAAATGCGAGAAGTCGTCGCCAACGGCCAGTGTCGCCGAGGTGAAAATCCACGCGCCGCCCTGGGCACGCATCAACTCACCCAGCCGAGTAGCCACCTCGAATGGCGTGAATGCCAAGGTGAATCCGCGGTTTCCAAGCTCGACCCAGCGCAGGCCGCTGTCCGCTTCCGCTTCCAGCAGTCGCTGCACGGTTTGCCCCAGCTTGAGCGCGCGCCGGCGGCATTGGCGCAGCCCGGGGTCCTCGGATTCGGTGCCTGCAATGTCCTCTGCGATGCCCGCGAGTGCCTCCCGCGCGGCTTCGAGCGCTCCGCAAAACTCTTCGGGCAGCGCCGCCCATTCGATGCGCTCACCACGGCCGCCGATCGCTGCCTGCGCCTGCGCGATCGCAGTCTCCAGGGCGGAGATCCG
>SHZN01000043.1 GCA_009692245.1 Gammaproteobacteria bacterium | reverse complement strand
CAGGAAGCGCCGGGCCTCGGGCAGGCCGTCTTTCAGGAAGAAGGTCACAATGCCGCTGTGGCCGTTTTTCATCTGGCGCAGGGCAAGCGCGTGCTGCGGATGCGACGGCAGGCCCGGGTATAGCACCCGCTCGACGCGACTTTGCCGCTCGAGCCAGCGGGCTATGGCGAGCGCGCTCTCGCTGCACTGACGCATGCGCAGCGGCAATGTCTTGAGTCCCCGTAGCGCCAGAAAGCTGTCAAAGGGGCCGCCGACCGCGCCCACCGCGTTCTGCAGGAAACCGATGCGCTCGGCCAGTGCCGCATCCGCGACGACTGCGATGCCGCCGACCATGTCCGAGTGGCCATTCAGGTACTTGGTCGCCGAGTGCACGACGATGTCGGCGCCCAGCTCCAGCGGCCGCTGGATCCACGGCGTCGCAAAGGTGTTGTCCACGACCGTCAGGATGCCACGCTTGCGCCCAATTTCCGCGATGGCCGCGATGTCCACGAGGCGCAACAGCGGATTGGTCGGTGATTCGATCCAGATCATCCTGGTCCCCGCCCGGATCGCCGCGAGCGCGACCTTCGGGTCCGTCATGTCGGCGAACGTGAAGTCGAGCGCGGCCGAGCGCCGCCGCACGCGTTCGAACAGGCGGAATGTGCCGCCATAGAGATCGTCCATCGCAAGCACATGCCTGCCGCTCTCGAGCAGGTCCATCAGGGTCGAGGCCGCCGCCATGCCGGACGCGAACGCAAAACCATTCGTGCCACCCTCCAGATCCGCGATGCAGCGTTCCCAAGCCATGCGCGTGGGGTTCTGGGTACGCGAATATTCGTAGCCTTTGTGCACACCGGGGCTTTCCTGGGCGTAGGTGGATACGGCATAGATCGGCGGCATCACTGCCCCCGTTGTCGGGTCGGGTGACTGGCCCGCGTGGATGGCGCGGGTCGAAAAGCCCAGGGGTTTCTTGTCGTCGCTCATGTGCTGCCTTAGTGGGTAATGGCACTCAGTTTGTAACGGCCGCAGCCATCTGGCGGCGAAGGTAATTGAGCACGTCGGCGCGCGTGATCAGCCCGTGGAACTGCTCACCCTCCATGACAGCTGCATAAGGCTGCACATCGAGCATCGCAACGAGGTTCCTGAGCGACATGGCCGGGTCAACGACCAGGAAATTCGTGTGCATTGACTTGCGCACCGGTTCGTTGAAACGCTCGGGATCGCCGAACGCATGCCGCATGATGTCGTCCTCATCGATGAAGCCGACCAGCCGGTCAGCCTCCATCACCGGAAGCTGGCTGAAGCCGGCATTGCGCAGACGGTTGTGCGCCGTCGTCAGCACGTCTTCCGGCCCGACCGTGATGGTGGCGCGCTCGCCGTGCAGCCTGCCGATCAGGTCGCGCAGGTCGCCGTGCTGCGGCCGGTGGATGAATCCCTGGTCTTCCATCCAGAAATCGTTGAAGAGCTTCGACAAGTACTTGTTCCCGGTATCGCAGGCTAATGTCACCACGCGCCTCGGCTTTTCTTGCTCGCGGCACCAGCGCAGCGCCGCTGACACCAATGTGCCGGTGGACGAGCCGACCAGCAGGCCTTCCTGGCGCAGGATTTCACGGGCGGTCGCAAATGATTCGCTATCCGGCATGCTGTAGGCCCTGTGGCACATCGAGAAGTCGCAGATGTCCGGAATGAAATCCTCACCGATGCCCTCGACCAGCCAGGAACCAGCCTTGCCCATGCACCCCTCATTGACCTGGCGTGCAAGAACGGAACCTTCCGGGTCCGCCAGCACGATCTCGATGCCCGGCGCATGTGCCTTGAAGCAATTGGTGAGCCCGGCGATCGTGCCACTCGATCCGACACCGACGACAACCGCGTCCACGCGCCCCTGCATCTGCTCGAGGATTTCCGGCCCGGTGGTCATCGCGTGGGCTTTCGGGTTGTCCGGATTGGCGAATTGGTTAATGTAGTAGGCGCCCTGCTCGCGCGCAATCCGGGCGCCGACGTCCTGGTAGTACTCAGGATGACCTTTCACCACGTCCGAGCGAGTCAGCACGACCTCCGCGCCCATGGCGCGCAGGTTGAATATTTTTTCCTGGCTCATCTTGTCGGGCAGCACAAGTATCACGCGGTAGCCTTTTTGCGCAGCCACCAGCGCGAGCCCGAGTCCGGTATTGCCGGCGGTCGCCTCGACGATCGTGCCGCCGGGCTTGATATCGCCGCGCCGTTCCGCCTCCGTGATCATCGACAGACCGATGCGATCCTTGATGGATCCCGCGGGATTCATCAGTTAGAGCTTCAGGTACAACTCGCAGCGGCCGGTGTCGAGCCGACGGACTTTCAGCATCGGTGTCCTGCCGACCATGTCGAGGACATTGTCGTAGACCATCATGGTTGTCGCTCCGCGCGCGGGGCGCTACTGTAAACATGGATTGTACCGGGAGGCACTGAGCATGGCGGCAAGCAATGACTGAAACTGCCAGGCGACTACGCGGCGTACTGCTGATGCTGGCCGCCGTCGGCGTCTTCGCGATCTTGGACGCCCTGATGAAGCAATTGACTGGCAGCTACCCGACGCTGCAGGTCGCCTGCCTGCGGGGCGCGAGTTCGCTGCCATTCGTAGTTATGCCATACCTGCTGACGGGCAAGCTGCATCTGCTGCGGCCCGTACGCTTCGGCCTGCACATCCTGCGAGCGGCGCTCGCAATCGTGATGCTGTGGGGATTCCTCTGGGCGCTCGCGCGCGCCAGCATGGCCGATACTTATGCAGTATTCATGTCCGCGCCGCTTCTGGTTGTACTTGCGGCATCCGTGATGCTCCGCGAAAAGGTAGATCGGCAGCTCTGGTTTGCAATCCTCGCGGGGCTTGCGGGCGTTCTTGTTATGCTGAAGCCATCCGTTGCGGGCATCGCAAGCCTGGCCGGGCTCGCGACGCTGCTGTCGGCGCTCGCCTATGCCGTGGTGGTCGTCCTGATCCGGATCCTGTCACGCACCGACACCACGGCGTCGATGGTGTTCTGGTATCTGCTGATGTTGTCGATCGGTGCCGGTGCGCTGGCGGCACCCGGATGGGTTTCCATACGTGGCGAAGACTGGCCCTGGATCGCCGCGGTTGGCCTGACAGGCTGGGCCGCCCAGCACCTGATCACCGAGGCCTTTCGGCTCGCGCCCGCCTCGCTGGTGGCGCCCTATGAATACACGGCCATGGTGTGGGCCGTCGGCATCGACTGGGTCGTCTGGCAGGTCCTTCCGGGTCCGCGGATGCTAGTCGGTGCAGCCACAGTCATCGGGGCGGGCCTGTACCTGCTGAATCGCGAGCGGAAGCGAGCCTGAGCGGTTCGCGCTATCTGTCGCGCGCCAGGATCAAGGTTGCTTACGTGGCTCCTTGTCCGCCGCGCGGTCGGCCTTCATCTGGCGGATATTGATCGGCCGTATCTCGCTGATCGGGCAGCGATCGCGCCCGACTTCGACGCGATCGAAGGTCGTGATCTGGTTGCCCGTCGCATTCACTTTGATCGCATTCGCGAATTGCAGGTCGGGACATCCGTCCCAGATCGTCACCAGGTAAGCCTCGTTGACGCCGGCCCACAGGACCAGCCGGTTGCGGGAGAGGGGCCGCCATGACTGCAGCCGGAACGAGGTGAAACCCCGGATCGGTTCGCCAGCGTAGTCGAGGTAGGAGACGGACTCTTCGTCCATATTGCGGCGCGGCCCACTGGCGCATCCGGCAGCGAGCAAGGCGGTCAGGACCAGCATGACGAGCTGTGTCATGGTTTTGACCCTCAAGGCTATGACCATCGACCCTGGAGTCCGGTTCCACGAATATCGGCGTGCAAGTCCGCTAGCGCGCCAGGTCTTTCACCAGGCTGTGCCACTGCAGCAGCGCGACTTCGATGGCTGCGAGGGGGATGCGCTCGTTGAGCCCGTGGGCAAAGTTGTCACGTGGGTGCATGTTGAGGCCTGAGACCCCATAGCTCGGCACACCGATGTTGCGGAAATACAGGCTGTCGGTCGCACCAGCCGACATCGAGGGGATGATCGGCAGGCCCGGGGCATCCAGGTCGATGGCCTTGCGCAGCGCTTTCATGACGTCATCACGAAGCGGTGAGGCATCGCTCGGCACCGGCTTCCGGAGAACCGTGACCTGTGCCGTCGGGTCCTCGATCACCTGTACCAGGGTTTCCTTGACGTTATCGATCGTAACACCCGGAAACACGCGGCAATTGATGTTGACTGTCGCACTCTGCGGCAGGGCGTTCTTCGCATGTCCGCCATACAGCATCGTCGCGACACAGGTGGTGCCGAGCTGCCCGACGTACTCCGGTTTCGATGTCAGGTAGGCGATGGCGTCCGGATCCGCAGGATTCTCCGCGTAGCGGCGCATCACCACGCCTTCCTCGCCTGCGGTCAACTTGCCGGCCTCGCGGAAATACGCAATTGTCAGCTCGCTGGTCTGCGGCGGAAAGTGGTACGCGGCGATGCGATCAATCGCCCGCGCGAGATGATAAATCGCATTGTCTGCGCTCGGGCGGCTGCTGTGCCCGCCGGCGCTCGTGAAGCTCACCTCAAAATCGGCGTAGGTCTTCTCCGCAGCCTGCAGGCCATACACGATCGGCTTGCCGTCATCGCCGAGATTGGCGCCGCCGGCATCGCTGTTCAGGTACATCTCCGCATTTTTCAGCTGCTCCGACAGGACTGCGGTCGTTGCCTGCAGCGTTTCTTCATCGCCGCTCAATGCGAGCAGGATGTCGCGCGAAGGCTTGAATCCTTCTGCCTTCAGCCACAGGAGCGTGGCCACCATTGTCGAGACACCAAACTTGTTGTCGGATGAGCCGCGACCGAAGAGAAACCCATTTTCGATGATTGGTGTGAATGGATCGCGCTGCCAATGCGCCTTGAGCGCCGGCACGACGTCCATGTGTCCGCCGAGTACGATCGGCTTCGCATCAGGATTGGTGCCGCGATAGCGCGCGACCAGAAACGCCGTGTCCTCGAATGGCGTGATCGTGATGTCCTCGCGGGCGAAGCCACCTGCTTCCAGCACCTCGGCCAGATAGGCCGCGTAGGCCGGAACCTTGTCCTGGCCCACAAATGTTATGAATGAAACCGAGCGCTGCAGGATCTCGAGCGCGCGGGCCGAGACATCGGCAGGGACAGTCGGCGGGACTTTGCCCGCAGCCATGGCGCTCGTCATGACGAGGCACAGAGCCGTAACTCCGAGGCCAATTCTGGTCCGAATCGGATTCATCGGGGATTCCTTTTTCAAAGGTCCGTGCAGTGTGCCAAGGCGGCCCTATCTGCTGCAAGCATGGCACATCAAGCTGGGTTATAGTATCCACCATACGCAGGTCTCCAGCCGCATGATTGTCACCGTCCTGCTAACCGCCCTTGGCGTGCTGGCGGTGGCATTCACCACCGTGCTGATCCAGACCGCCTGGCGCCGCAACGAGCTTCGCCCGACACTGGAATCGATCGGGCTCGGCGCCGTCACCAACTTCTTCGACACCCTCGGCATCGGCTCCTTCGCCACGACGACCGCGTGGATCAAGCTGCGCAAGCTCGTGCCGGACAGCTTTATCCCGGGGACGCTGAATGTCGGGCATGCCTTGCCGACCGTTGCGCAGGCCTACATCTTCATCCAGCTGGTCAGCGTCGCCCCGGTGCTGCTGGCATCCTGCATTGCCGCGGCAGTTGCAGGTGCGATCGTCGGCGCGCCGATCGTCGTGCGCCTGCCGGTGCGCGTCATGCAGGGGGTGGTCGGCATCGCGCTGCTCATAGCCTCTTCGCTGTACGCTCTGTCCAATCTGGGGATGATGCCGGCCGGCGGCGACGCGCTTGCGCTGGCAGCCGGGCCATTGGCCATTGCCGTGGTCGGACACTTTGTGATGGGCACGCTGATGACATTCGGCATCGGCCTGTATGCGCCGTCACTGATCCTGCTGTCGCTGCTGGGCCTGAATCCGATCGCGGTATTCCCGATCATGATGGGCGCCTGCGCATTCCTGATGCCGGTCTGCGGCATGCGCTTTGTTCGCGCCGAGCGCATCAACCTGCGCGTCGTCATCGGACTGGCGCTCGGTGGCATTCCACTCGTTCTGGTCGCCGCCTTCCTTGTTAAATCATTGTCGCTCGTGACCCTGCGCTGGGGAGTCGTGGTCGTCGTGCTGTACGCGGCCGTGTTGCTGCTGCGCTCAGCGATGAAGCCGTCGGCGCAACAATAATCTGATTCGGGGAGAGACCACGGACAGAAGGCATTTCCTGGCGTCATCGGTGGCGGCAGCTCTGGCGGTGTCGCTGCCCATCGGCCGATTACTGGCCGCGGGTCGCTGAGTACCGGTCGCAGGCGATATCGCTGCACTGACCGGCAGTGGCGCAGCGACCACGCTCGAACGCGCCGCACTGCAGGAGCTGCGGGACAACCTGCGCGGCGCATTGCTGCTTGCCGGCGATGACGGCTACGACCAGGCACGGCGTGTGCTCAATGAATCCATCAACAAGCATCCGGCACTGATCGTGCAGCCCACGGGTGTCGCGGATATCCGCAATGCCGTCACCTTCGCGCGTGAGCGGAACCTGTTGCTCGCCGTCAAGTGCGGTGGCCACAGCCCTTCGGGCAAGTCGACCTGCGATGGCGGCATGCAGATTGACCTTTTGCATTTCCGCAGTGCGCGCGTTGACCCGGTCGCGCGCCGCGCCTACGTAGCCGGTGGCAGCCTGCTCGGTGAGCTGGACCACGAAGCGATGGCATTCGATCTGGTCACGACGGCGGGAACCGTATCGCACACGGGTATCGGCGGCTTGACCCTGGGCGGCGGCTTCGGCCGTCTGGCGCGGCGCTTCGGTCTCGCGCTCGACAATGTCCGGAGCGTGGACAGCGTGACCGCCGACGGCCGCCTGCTGCACGCAAGTGCGGACGAAAATCCTGACCTCTACTGGGGTGTGCGCGGTGGCGGTGGCAACTTCGGCATCGTCACCGGATTTGAATTCGGGCTGCATCCGATGCAGCGCCAGATCATCGGTGGCGATCTCGTGTTCCCGTTCGAAAGGGCACGCGAGATTCTCGAGGCCTATGCCGACTACAGCAGTAATGCGCCGGACGAGATGTATGCCGATTTCTTCATGTCGCTTCCGCCCGGCGGGAAGCCAGGCGAATGCGGCATCGAGGTCTGCTACTCCGGTCCCGCGGACCGGGCCGAAAAGCTGCTCGCACCATTGCGCAAACTCGGTACTCCAGTTGCTGACACGATCAAGGCGCAGGAATACGTTGCGATCCAGCGCAGCTCGGACCGGAGCGATCCACGCAATATAGGCACGTATCTCAAATCAGGCTTCATCAGCGACTTCAAGGGCAGCATGATGGACGCCTTGATCAATGGCTTCCGGCCGGATCCCGCGCGCGCCACAATCGTGTTCTTCCAGCATTCCGGCGGCGCCATCGGCCGCGTGGCACCCGACGCCACGGCATTTCCGCACCGGCATTCGAAGAACAACATGTTCTCGGTCGTCGCGTGGAACCTGGACGGACCTGCTGCGCCGCATGTGGGCTTCATCAAGGATTACTGGGCGACGCTCGAGCCCTACACCGACGGCTACTACACGAACGAGGTCGGCGACGAGGCACAGGGCATCGTCGACACGAACTACCAGGGCAATATCGGTCGCCTGCGCACACTTAAAAGGAAGTACGACCCGGGCAACCTGTTCCGGCTGAATGCAAACGTTGTGCCCAGCGCGTAATCGATCTGACCCGGGCAATTTGCCCACAGAACCGGGTTGGCGGATACTTGTCCGTCGACTAGAGGTTGCGACTCTGTCCAGACAACGACATCGGCTGATTGCATGCGCGCTGACGCTCGCGCTCCTTTTCGCGCAGTTCGGCGCGGAGGCCCACGCCTATTCGCATCTGGCGAGGAACCAGGGCGTGCCGAGCTCGAGACAGAGCTGTGCGACCTGCCTGTCTTTTGCGCCAGTCACGATGGCCGTGGGCGGCACTCCGCACGCAGTATTGACCGACGTCTGTGCAGCAGAGGCCGCCGTTCCCACAGCCACGGTATCGATCCCCGACTCCTCTCCATTGCCCGCATTTCAGCCCAGGGCACCGCCCCAACTCCTCTAGGCAAATGACCACACGGCGCGCGCTTGCGCGGCCGTGCCCTTTGACTTGAGAGGAGGATCATTCCATGACGAGGTTCATGCGCGTGGCGGCGCTTCTAGCGCTTGCTTGCGCAGTGCTGCCGTCGATTGCAGAAGCCACAGACGACGTCACAGATTTGCGCGCCGAACTGCAGGCGCTGAAGAGTGAATACGCGACCCGTGTCGGGTCGCTTGAAGCACGAATCGAGCAGCTCGAGTCCACCCCAGCGCCGATTGCGACTGAAGTCGCCCAGCAGCAGCCCCCTGCTGCGGACTCGCGTTCTTCGGCGTCGGCCTTCAATCCGGCAATTTCGCTGATTCTGGCCGGCAACTACACCGACGTATCACAGGACCCGGAAACCTGGCGCATCGCCGGCTTCATGCCGAGCGGCGGCGAAGTCGGCCCGGGCAAGCAAAGCTTCAATCTCGGGGAGTCAGAACTCACGCTCAGCGCAAGCGTAGATCCGTATTTCTCCGCGACGATGATCGCCGCAATCACAGGTGACGATGAAATAGAGATCGAGGAGGCCTATTTCAGAACACTCGCCTTGCCATCCGGCTTCACAGCCAAGGGCGGGCGTTTCTTCTCCGGCTTGGGCTACCTGAATGACGTGCATGCGCACGCCTGGGATTTCGCCGACCAGCCACTCGTCTACCAGGCGTTTTTCGGCAATCAACAGAAGCAGGACGGCCTGCAGCTCAAGTGGATCGCCCCAACCGATATTTTCGTGGAGGTTAGCGCAGAGATCGGCAATGGCCAGGCGTTTCCGGGCACGCGCCAGAGTCGCAACGGCCTGAACGGCGAGACGCTATTCGCGCATGTTGGCGGCGATCTTGGCGACGCCGCGAGCTGGCGCGTAGGAGCCTTCTGGCTCGAACAGCAAGCCGAGGATCGTTCCTACGGGGACGTCAATGAGTTCGACGAACCTGTTACGAATGCCTTCACCGGCAAGTCCCGGACCTGGGGCCTGGATGCAATTCTCAAGTGGGCGCCAACCGGTAATTCTGCTTATCAGCAATTGAAAGTGCAGGCGGAATATATGAGCCGTCGCGAGGGCGGTGAACTCACATTCGATGCGGAGAGCCTTGGCCTGAGCGATTCCTATCGAAGCGAGCAATCCGGCTGGTATCTGCAAAGCGTATTCCAGTTCAGGCCACGCTGGCGTGTCGGCCTGCGCTATGACTCGCTCGACTCGGGCTCACCGCAAATCGCCCTCGTGGACGATGGCGGCCAGCCGCCCGAGGCGTTTCCGGTATTGCTGTCCGCCGATCCGGACCGGATCAGCGTGATGTTCGACTGGAGCCCGAGCGCATTCTCGAGACTCCGGGCGCAATACGCCTGGGATGAAGCCCGCGCTGACGGCCAGAATGACAGGCAATTCCGGCTGCAGTACCTCTACGGCATTGGCGCGCACGGCGCCCACAAGTATTAGGAGTTGCAGTCATGACCAATTTCATTCGCGTCGCCGTTGCGCTGCTGATTCTTCTGGCCGGCGGGCCCGCACAGGCGACAGTAAAGATACTGGCGACCACGGCCGACTGGGGCGCACTCGCGACCGAGCTCGGCGGAGATCGCGTCAATGTCTATGTTGCCACCAACGCCTTGCAAGACGTGCATCGTGTCGACGCCAAGCCGAGCCTCGTCGCTCGCGCGCGCGCAGCCGACCTCGTCGTTGCAACCGGCGCAGAACTCGAAATCGGGTGGCTGCCGGTGCTCGTGCAGGAGTCTGGAAATCCCAGGATCCAGCCGGGGGCACCGGGATACTTCGAGGCGGCAGCGCAGCTCAACCTACTGGAGGTTCCCACGCGGCTCGATCGCTCCCTGGGTGACATCCATCCGCAGGGCAATCCACACCTGCAACTCGACCCACGCAACATCGCGGCGGTTGCGAAAGCGTTTACCTCAAGGCTCGTCGTGCTCGACGCCGGCAACGCGGAGTACTACCAGAAGCGCGGCAGCGATTTCGATACCAGATGGACGCAGGCAATGGCGCGATGGGAGATCAAGGCCGCATCGCTCAAGGGGGTTCCGGTGGTCGTCATGCACCGCGACCAGGTATATCTCTGTCATTGGCTCGGGTTGCGGGAAGTCGCCGCGATCGAGCCGAAACCAGGCGTACCGCCGAGCGCCGGCTACCTAGGTCAACTGGTGTCGAAACTCTCGGCGTCGCCACCGAAGTTGATCCTCCTCAATGCCTACAACGACGCCAAGGCGGCCAAATGGCTCTCCGAGCGGGTCCATGTGCCGGTCACGACCTTGCCATTCTCGGTCGGCGGCACACCCGAAGCGAAAGACCTCTTTGGCCTCTTCGACGACACTGTCAATCGCTTACAGGCGGCAAGCCAATGAGTCTTTTCTCCATCGATCTCAGCATCCTGTCGCCGGCGCTGATTGCCGGCCTGCTGGTCGCAATATCACATGTGCCGCTGGGCCAGCAGGTGCTGGCGCGCGGCATCGTGTTCATCGACCTGGCGATAGCCCAGGTCGCCGGGCTCAGCGTGATCGCAGCAAGTCACTTTGGCCTGCCGATCGATGGTTGGTGCGCGCAGGCCGCGGCAGGCGCCGCGGCGCTCGCGGGCGCATTGCTGCTGACCTGGACCGAGCGCAAGCGACCAGAAGCCCAGGAAGCGCTGATCGGCATCCTGTTCGTGCTGGCATCGACGGCGCAGATCCTTCTGCTCGCAAATGATCCCCACGGTGGCGAGAATCTGAAGGACCTGCTCGCTGGCCAGATTCTCTGGGTGTCCACGGATCACCTGATCCGAACGGCCATGCTCACCGCGTTGTTCGCTGCCGTGTGGTTCTTGTGGTGGGAGAGAATCGGTCGTGTCGGTTTCTACGTGCTGTTCGCCATGGTGGTCACTGCGTCGGTGCAACTCGTCGGCGTCTATCTCGTGTTCACGACGCTGATCGTGCCGGCGGTCGCCACCTATCGTCATTCCGGCAGCCGACAACTTGCCTTAGGCTATGCGCTTGCGATCGGGAGCTACGTCGTGGGCCTCGCCGTCTCCGTCGTCACGGACCTGCCTACGAGTGCCGTAATTGTCTGGGCGATGGCGGTGATGGGCCTGTTCTTGCATCTGACCGGCTCTCAAAGCGCCAAGCGATAACAAATGGGGCCAGGAGAAAACTCCTGGCCCCTGTTTTTCGATCGTCGAGTCCTAGATCAGAAGTCCTTGGTGAAACGGACCCCGAACTCGCTGGCATCGTTGCTGAGGATGACCAGCACATAGTCGCCGGTATTCAGCCGGGCGTTGTCGTAACGCTCATCCGTGACATTGTGGCCGCATGAATGATGCGGCCGATCATGATCCACTTGCCGGCAGATTGGTTACTCCCATCCGATGTCCTCGTTCCAGACATCCGGGTTGGCGCGGATATACTCGCCGAGCATCGCATTGCACTCGGCTGATTGCAGGTCAACCACGTTGATGCCGTTCTCGCGCAACCAGGCCAGGCCGCCGCCGAAATTGACCGACTCGCCTACCACGACGGTCCCTATGTTGAACTGGCGCACCAGGCCGCTGCAATACCAGCAAGGCGCGAGCGTCGTCACCATGATCTTGTCGCGGTAGGAACGCTGCCGGCCGGCTTTGCGAAAGGCATCCGTCTCCCCGTGGACGGAAGGATCGCCCTCCTGCACCCGCCGGTTGTGGCCGCGCCCGATCAGCCTGCCGTTGCCGTCGAATAATGCGGCGCCGATCGGGATGCCTCCCTCGGCCAGGCCCAGCCGGGCTTCCTCGATTGCGACCAGCAGCATGGCCAGGTAGTCAGGCGTCACGCTGACTACCGGCGCATCGGATTGTTCGGGTGCGTCGTCCAGTTTGATTTCCTGTTATCGATGGCCTGGCCGGTACGGGTGTCCATGCCAGAGGTCAGCCTCTCCATCGTGATGCAGTCCGGCACCGGGCAGACGCTGACACACAGGTTGCAGCCGACACATTCCTGGTCGATGACCTCGAATTTACGCCGCCATTAACCGTGTGGGTGATCGCCTGATGCGCGGCGTCCTCGCAGACGATGTGGCAGCGGCCGCATTTGATGCAAAGATCCTGATCGATGCGAGCCTTCACCACGTAGTTCAGGTTCAGGTACTGCCAGTCGGTCACCGAGGGCACCGCGCGCCCGACCAGGTCCGAAACCGCCGTCATGCCCTTGTCGCGCAGGAAATGGCCGAGGCCACTCACCAGGTCATCGATGATCCTGAATCCGTAGACCATCGCCGCTGTGCAGACCTGGACATTGCTGGCGCCAAGCGCCAGGAAGTCCACGGCGTCGCGCCAGTCCGTGACCCCGCCGATACCCGAGATCGGCAGTCCGCGCATCGCCTTGTTTCGCGCGATTTCCGCGACCATGTGGAGCGCAATCGGCTTGACCGCAGGTCCGCAATAGCCACCGTGCGAGCCCATGCCGTCCGTACTCGGGTACATCGTCAGGCTGTCGTAGTCGACGCGCATGATCGAATGGAGCGTGTTGATCAGGGACACCGCATCGGCACCGCCCTCCTTCGCCGCTTGCGCCGGCCCGAGGATATTGGTCACGTTCGGCGTCAACTTGATGATGACCGGTACGCGTGCAAACTCCTTGCACCACTCGGTCGCCGGCTTGATGTACTCCGGCACCTGGCCGACCGCCGAGCCCATGCCGCGCTCGGACATGCCGTGCGGGCAGCCAAAATTGAGCTCGAGCCCATCGGCGCCCGTGTCCTCGATCATGGGCACGTACCTGGCCCAGCTTTCGCGATTCATCGGCAGCATGACCGAGACGACCACTGCGCGATTCGGCCAGTCCCGCTTGATCT
>SHZN01000042.1 GCA_009692245.1 Gammaproteobacteria bacterium | reverse complement strand
GGTTGTAGATGCCGGTCAAGCCGTCACGTTGCGCTGCTTCGTCCAGCATTTTTGATTCGAGCCAGACCGTGCGTCGCGCATGTTCCACGTTATAGGCGACGATCGCGCCGACTGCGATCGCGAGCAGGAGCATCAATATGTTGTAGGTCAGTTCCTGACCGGGCATGGCCAGCATGAGCGCACCGCCCAGGTATGCGACAGCTGCGATCAAATTGGCCACAAGAGCCGCCAGGAACGGAAGCCCAATCAGGAAATATACGAACATCGTGGCCAGGATCAGCTCCGTGAACGGCTGGCTCTCGCCATGTTTCCAGGTGCTCAGCACCAGTGCGACGATGGCTACCATTCCGATCGGCGCAAGGAAGGACACGACCGGGCGATAAATCCGGCTGCCGTCCTTCAGGAAGGTCACCGTCAGACCCAGCACGATCGCCGGCAGAAGCACGGCATAGCGCACGAACTCAATCAACGGTTCATGGGCGACGTGGAGGACGTATTGATCGAGCAGCGCGAACACCGCGACCATCAGCGCGCCAAAACCGAGACTCGCCCGGAGATATGGCAGGCCCAGGCGGAACTGGTCCAGGCGGTAGACAGCTTCGAGCCCCGACCGAAAGCGCAGCCAGCGGAAACCACGCCGCAACTGCTCGGCCATTGGTGACGCGGTCAGCACCTCCTGCGGCATTGCTAGCCGGTCAACCCAGGATTGAGTCCCCGTCCTTGGGGTGTTGTGGGCGGGCATCCCTGCTCTGCGCACGCAGGGAACGCATCGAGACGATCCATTGCCTGTTCCATTTGTCCGGAATATATCAAACCAGTGTGCCGGCCAGATAACTGTCCACGAAAGCCTGGAAAGGCAGCCTGTCGGCCGCCTCGATCGCCTGTTGCTGCGCCAGCGAGTCCTGGGCCTCGGTGTGTAATTCGGCCAATCGCCGTTCGTTCGGTGGGTAAAGGTCCCGGAAATAGTCCCGGTGCAGCCGCGACATGCCAAGCGCCAGCTCGAAAAATGACACGCCCTGGCTGTTCAGCTCATCGAGCAGCCGCACCGACGGCAACTGCGCCGGGTCGGCAAGCTTGGTGCGCTGGAGCGCAAGCGCATTGGCAAACGGTTTCGCATCGTCTCCGGCGTCCAGCAGCTCGCAGATCCCCTGCATCTGGTCGAGTATCTCGGCGGCCCAGTCGGTGAGTGCAAGCGTACGCTCGCCCGACCACAACATGAGGCCCGGCTCGCGGCCGCGGCTCGCGACCTGCACGTGATTATCCTCGTAGCGCGCGGACTCCTCCGCCGACAGCGGTGGGCTGTCGCGCAACAGGCAAAGGGCCGCAAAGGCTTCGAGGAAATACAGCTTGCGCTGGTTGACACCGACCGGGTCGAAGGCGCCCACATCAAGCGAGCGCATCTCCACGTACTGGACACCGGCACGCATCAGCGCCTTTGTTGGCCGCTCGCCGGAGTGGGCGACGCGCTTGGGCCGGATGACGCTGTAGTACTCATTCTCGATCTGCAACATGTTGGCATTCAGCTGGCGCCACTCGCCGTCGACCTCGACGCCGTGGGCCTCGTACTCTGGATTTGGCGTCGAGATCAGGCGCGACAGGTCCCGGACATACTCCTCGAGCGAGTTGACCGAGACATGCACGCCGGCCTGGTTCTTGTTGCGGTAGCCAAGGTCGCTCATGCGAAGTGACGTCGCATATGGCGCAATCAGCGTGCCGCGACCGCGTGGCTCGAGTTCCGCGGGCGGTTCACGGCCCGCAAAGAAAGAATGGCAGACGGCCGGTGAGACGCCAAACAGATAGAGAATCAGCCAGCCGAAGCGCCGGTAGTTGCGCAACAGCGCAAAATAGGAGTCATCGATGAATGCCTGAGCTGCGCGCTTCGATTGGCAAACATCCTGCAGCACGGGCCAGAGCTGCTCCGGGAACGAATAATTGAAGTGCACACCCGAGATCGCCTGCATCACGCGCCCGTAGCGCAGCCCCAGGCCGACCCGGTAAACGTGCTTCATGCGCCCGATATTCGAGCTGCCGTAATTCGCGATTGGAATCTCGGCGTCGCCACCCAGCACGCAGGGCATGCTGGTGACCCACAGCAGTTCCTCGCCGATGTGCCGGTAGACGAACTGGTGGACGTCGCAGAGGTACTGCTGCAATTCCCAGGTTTCCGCGAACGGCGGCGTGACGAGCTCGATCAGCGCCTCGGAATAATCGGTCGTGATGTGCGGATGCGTCAGTGCCGAGCCCAGGGCCTGTGCGTGCGGGGCCTGCGAGATGCGCCCCTCCGGGGTGACCCGGAGCGCCTCGCGCTCGATGCCCTTCAGGCCGCCTTTCAGCACGCCGCGTTCGCGGGCATTGATGAGACCGGCGAGCCGGCGTTCGAACTGGGAATCTGAGCGTCTGACGGGCATAAGCCGGGCCATTCTGCGGCCAGCGGTGCCGAACGCAAGTCAGCCGGCAACGAAGCGAGGCACGCTTGGTCCAATTGGCAGGGTTGGTCCACCAGGCAGGCTTGGTCCAGGACCGGACAGGCGCTACATTGGGCAGGAAGGGCCGCCTTCAGCCCGTGTTCACCCGCCCGGGGGCATGTTGGGGTCATGAAGAAATCGACTGCGATCTTTGCGATGGCCATTGCCGCACTCTGGGCCCAGGGCGCGGATGCTGACTCCTTCCGATGCGGCACGCGCCTCGTCAGCGACGGCGACAGCACCGACAAGGTCGCCGCGCTTTGCGGGCCGCCCTCCAGCGTCCAGCACCGCGAGGTGCTGCAGCGGCCGATCAGCTGGTACAGCGGCCGCCCGTATTACACGTCTTATGAACCAGTGCCGATTCCGATCGAGTATTGGGTCTACAACCTGGGGCCCAACAAGCTCATGCGGCGACTCAAGTTCGAGGACGGCCTGCTGGTCGACGTCGAAACGCTGAGCCATGGCTATTACACCGAGCGTGACGACTGATCCACAGATCCGGCCGATCCGGCCGGCCGATGACCCGGCGATGGCCGCGATCATCCGCGAGGTCATGAGGAGCGTTGGCGCGTACGGGCCCGGCTATTCCATCAACGACCCCGAAGTGGATGCGATGAGCGCGCACTACCCCGAACTACGCGCGGCTTTTTTCATCGTTGAAGTCGGCGGATGCGTGCTGGGCGGCGGCGGCATCGGCCCGCTTGCGGGCGCCGAGGCGGATGTCTGCGAGCTGCGCAAGATGTACTTTCTGCCGGAATTGCGGGGTCGCGGCCTCGGCGAAAAAATGCTGCGGCGTTGCCTCGATGCTGCGCGCGTTCGCGGCTACCGGCGTTGCTATCTCGAAACGCTGACCCACATGGACGCCGCACAGCGGCTCTACGCGAAGACGGGATTCACGCCCTTACACGGGCCGCTCGGCGCGACCGGCCACAGCAGCTGCAACCGGCACTACCTGCTGGAACTCTGAGCGGCGAGCGCGCGCCGCGAGGTGCGTTCGTAGCGCCAGATCAGCAACACGGCGCAGGTGAATAGCCCGACGCTCAGGCCCGTCCAGATGCCAGAAGGACCCACGCGCATGTGGATGCCGAACCACCAGGCCGCCGGGAAGCCGATCATCCAGTAGGACGCGAAATTGAGTGCCATCGACACTTTCGCATCCTTGAATCCGCGCAGCGCCCCGGCAGTGCCGACCTGCAGGCCATCCGGAATCTGGAATATCGCGACGAACAACAGGAGACCCGCCGCCAGCGTGCGCACTTCTGCATCCGATGTGTAAGCAGCAGCGATGCCGTGCCGGGCCGTCAGGATCACGAGCGATGACAGCGCCATGATGATGCCGCACATCGCAATACCGGCCCAGCCCGCGAGTCGTGCCGCGGCAGCGTCGCCGCGCCCGGCTTGGTGCCCGACATGGATCGTCGTGGCCGAGTGCAGCGACAGCGGGATCATGAACATCGCCGTGGCGTAGTTGATCGCGATCTGGTGCGCCGCGACAATCTCGGTGCCGAGCGTGCTCATCAACAGCGCCGCGACCGCGAACAGGCCGCCTTCGGACACCACCGATCCCGCGATCGGCAGGCCAAGCGCAAGAATCTCGCGCAATGAAGCCGGGTTCGGTCGTTCGAAGCGTTTGAACAGCGCGAAGCGCGCGTAGATCGCATGCCGCCGCTGATAGAGGTGCATCGTCGCGAGCATCGACCAGTAGGCGAGCGCGGTCGCAATGCCGCAGCCGGTCGCGCCGAGCGACGGCATGCCGAAGCTGCCGCGCGTGAACAGCCAGTTGCCCGTGAAATTGACCGACAGGCCAATCAGCGCGGTGTACATCACGGGCCGTGTCCAGCCAATGCCTTCGCTCGTGTAGCGGTGCGCGAGGAAAGCGAGCATCGCCGGCATGCCGAAGCACATCGCGTAGACGTAACCGGCCGCGTGCGGAATCGCGCGCGGATCGGTGCCGAACCAGGTTAGCACCGGCACGACGCACAGGAGTCCGCCGACCAGCGGCACGGCCAGCATCTGCGACAGCCACAAGCCCTGGCGAAAATGCTGGCCCACTTCCTTGTCGCGGCCGGCGCCGTAGGCATGCGCGGCGAGCGGCGAGATCGACATCAGGATGCCGAGTCCGAACAGCCAGAAGATCTGGTAGTAGCTGCCACCGACCGCGACCCCTGCGAGGGGTTCGGAGCCAAGTCGCCCTGCCATGATCGTGTTGGTCAGCAGCATGCCAGCCAGCACCAGGTTGTTGACTGCAAGCGGCCCCGCTAATCGCAGGATTGCACGCGCGTGGTGGCGAAATGAGTTGCTGAATCTGCCGGGGTCGGGCATGGCGCGAGGGAAGCCGCGCCGTGGCGGGCTGGTGTGGATGCTGGCATTCTACCGGATCACGCTGCGCGCAAGCGCCTACCGGAGAGCCCCCATGCTGGTCGGATCGAAATTGAGGCAGGTCGCCGTCGTCGGCGGCGCTCGCATCCCCTTCGCCAGGGCGCATGGCGCATACGCCACGGTTGGCAACCAGGAATTGCTCACCGCATCGCTCGCGGCTGTCGTCGATCGCTTCGCGCTGCGCGGGGAGCGCCTTGGCGATGTCATCGCCGGCGCCGTGACCAAGCATTCCAGCCAGTGGAATCTGGCGCGCGAATCCGTGCTCGGCTCGGGCCTGGCACCGGAGACTCCCGGCATGGACCTGCAGCGCGCCTGCGGCACGAGTCTCGAGGCCGCGATCCTGATCGGCAACAAGATCGCGCTTGGCCAGATCGACGCCGGCATTGCGGCCGGCGTGGACATGGCCAGTGACCCGCCAGTCGTGTTTTCGCGCGAATACCAGCAACTGATGCTCCGGAGCTTTCGCGCACGCAGCTTCGGCGAACGCATCAGGCCCTGGTTCGGTCTGCGGCCGAGGCACTTCAAGCCGGTGCTGCCGGGCGTCAATGAGCCACGCACCGGCATGTCCATGGGCCAGCACTGCGAAAAGATGGCGCGCAGCTGGCGGATCGATCGCGGCGAGCAGGACGAACTCGCGCTCTCGAGCCACCGCAATGCGAGCAAGGCCTGGGCCGACGGCTTCATGTCGGACCTGGTCGTGCCCTATCTCGGCCTCAAGACCGACAACAACGTCCGCGGCGATACGAGCCTCGAGAAACTCGCGAAGCTCAGGCCCGCGTTCGCGGCGGACGGCACCTTGACCGCAGGCAACAGCACGCCGATGACCGACGGTTCGGCCGCCGTGCTGCTGGCGAGCGAGGACTGGGCCCGCGCGCGCAATCTGCCAGTGCAGGCCAGGCTGACTTACGGCAAGGTCGCGGCGGTCGATTTCATCGGTGGCGAGGGCCTGTTGATGGCTCCCGCCTACGCGGTGCCGCGCATGCTGGCCGATGCCGGCATCCGCCTGCAGGACTTCGACTGCTACGAAATCCACGAAGCCTTTGCGGCGCAGGTGCTGTGCACGCTGAAAGCGTGGGAGTCGCCGGAGTTCTGCCGCGACCGGCTCGGTCTCGCGGAGCCACTGGGCTCCATCGACCGCGCGAAACTCAACGTCAAGGGCAGCTCGGTGGCGGTTGGACATCCCTTTGCGGCGACCGGTGCGCGCATCATCGCGACCCTTGCGAAGCTCCTGACGGAGCGCGGTTCGGGGCGCGGGCTGATTTCGGTCTGCACCGCCGGCGGCATGGGCGTGACGGCCATCATGGAGCGCTGAGGCAATTGCTTGCCATTAGTTGCATTTGAAACTAAATTGACGAAATGAAGCGTTACATCAGTTTTCCCCATGTCGAGGGCAAGGCCTCGCGGCAGGCGCATTGCGACCTGCCGCATGGAACCTACGAGCGCGAGATGGGCAAGGAAGGATTCTTCGGCCCGGCGGCATTCTTCCACCACCGTCATCCGCCGACCGCCTGGTCGTCCTTCGAAGGCCCGCTGCGACCGCATGCCTTCGACCTCACCAAGCTCGATGCCGTCGCAGCAAGCCCGTGGTCCGCGCATGACGTTCTGCACAATGCGAATTGCCGCATCCGCCAGTGGCGCGCGAGCGGCGCCATGGACCATCTGGCGCGCAATGCCGACGGCGATGAACTCCTGTTCGTGCACCGCGGGCGTGGCCAGTTGTTCTGCGATTTCGGGCGCCTGGCCTTCGAGGCCGGTGATTACATCGTCGTGCCGCGCGGCACAATGTGGCGTCTCGACTGTGCCGAGCCGGTTGTGGCCCTGATGATCGAGGCAACCAACTCCTCTTATCTGCTGCCGGACAAGGGCCTGCTCGGCTCGCATGCGATCTTCGACCCGGCCATGCTCGATACGCCGCGAATCGACGATGCGTTTCGCGCGCAGCAAGACGAGAAACCCTGGCGGGTCGCGATCAAGCGCCATGGCCGCGTCTCGACCGCGACATTTCCCTACAACCCGCTGGATGCAGTCGGCTGGCACGGCGATCTTTCCGTCTGCCGCATCAATGTGCGCGACATCCGCCCGCTGATGAGCCACCGCTATCACCTGCCGCCGTCGGCGCACACGACCTTCCTCGGCAACCGCTTCGTGGTCTGCACCTTCGCCCCGCGGCCCTTCGAAACCGATCCCGGCGCGATCAAGATTCCGTTCTTCCACAACAACGATGATTACGACGAGGTCATCTTCTATCACGCGGGCGATTTCTTCAGCCGCGACAACATCCACCCGGGCATGATGACGCTGCATCCCGGTGGCTTCACGCACGGCCCGCATCCGAAGGCGCTCGAACGCATGCTGGTGCAGACCAAGCCGGCGACCGACGAGTACGCCGTGATGGTGGACACCCGCGACGCGCTCGAGGTCGGTGCGGCCGCCGCATCGGTCGAATGGCCGGGCTACGTGGACAGCTGGAAAGGCAGTCCAAAATGAAACTGGCGACGCTCGCAGACGGCAGCCGCGACGGCAGGCTCCTGGTCGTCAGTCGCGACCTGTCGCGCGCGGCATATGCCGCCGGCATCGCGCCGACCTTGCAGGCAGCGCTCGATGACTGGAAGCGCGCGGCGCCGGGCCTCGTAACACTTGCGCGGGCGCTCGAAGCAGGCCGCACGGAGTCCTTCGCATTCGATCCGGCGCGTGCCTTGTCGCCGTTGCCGCGCGCTCATCACTGGGTGGACGGCAGCGCCTACGTCAATCACGTCGAGCTCGTGCGCAAGGCGCGCGGTGCGACGATGCCCGAGTCATTCTGGACCGATCCGCTCGTCTACCAGGGCGGGTCGGACGACCTGCTGCCGCCGATGGGAGATGCGGTATTCGCGAGCGAAGATTGGGGCATCGATCTCGAGGGCGAGGTTGCGGTCATCACCGACGACGTGCCGATGGGCACGGATGCGCAAGCCGCGCGGACGCATATCATCCTGCTGATGCTGGTCAACGACTGGTCATTGAGGAACCTGATTCCCGACGAGCTCGCCAAGGGTTTTGGCTTCTACCAGTCGAAGCCTGCGACCGCATTTTCGCCGGTCGCAGTCACGCCCGATGAACTGGGTAAGGCCTGGGACGGCGCAAAAGTACAGCTTCCGCTCGTCGTGCACCTGAATGACGCACTGCTTGGCCGGCCAAATGCCGGCAAAGACATGACCTTCGATTTCGGCCAGCTCATCGCGCATGCGACGAAGACCCGCAAGCTTGGCGCAGGCAGCATCGTCGGATCCGGCACGGTATCGAATCGCGACCGATCGCTGGGCTCCACCTGCCTCGCCGAGCGGCGCATGCTCGAGACCATCGAGCAGGGACGGCCCGTGACACCTTTTCTTTCTTTTGGCGACCGGGTGCGCGTCGAGATGTTCGATGCCGCCGGTCATTCAATATTTGGCGCGATCGATCAACGCGTCGTGAAGGCAGCATGATGAAACTGAAAGACTCTGCGCTGTTCCGCCAGCAGTGCCACGTCAATGGCGCCTGGATCGACGCCGCAGGCGGCGCGACGATTCCAGTGACTAATCCAGCGACCGGCGAAAAGCTAGGCACCGTACCATCGATCACGGCGGCCGGAACCGAAGCCGCCGTTGCCGCCGCGCATGCGGCTTTCCCGGCCTGGGCCGCGAAGGTCGCAAAGGAACGAACCACGATCCTGCGGCGCTGGTACGACCTCATCATGGCAAACGCCGACGATCTTGCGATGCTGATGACCGCCGAGCAGGGCAAGCCGCTGGCCGAGTCGCGCGGTGAGATTGCGTATGCCGCTTCATTCGTCGAATGGTTCGGCGAAGAAGCGAAGCGTCTTTACGGCGACGTGATCCCTGGCCACCAGGCTGACAAACGCATCCTCGTATTGCGCCAGCCGGTCGGCGTGGTCGCGGCGATCACACCCTGGAATTTCCCGGCCGCGATGATCACGCGCAAGGTCGCGCCCGCGCTCGCGGCCGGCTGCACAGTGGTGTGCAAGCCTGCGACCCAGACACCCTACTCGGCACTCGCACTCGCGGAACTCGGCCAGCGCGCCGGATTGCCGGCAGGTGCCTTCAACGTCGTCACCGGCGCCGCGCGCGAGATCGGCGGTGTGCTCACGGGCGATGCGCGGGTGCGCAAGCTTTCATTCACGGGTTCCACGGAGATCGGCAAGCTATTGATGGCGCAGTGCTCGCGCACGATGAAAAAGGTTTCGCTGGAACTCGGCGGCAATGCGCCATTCATCGTGTTCGACGACGCGGACCTCGATGCGGCTGTTCTCGGCGCGATTGCTAGCAAGTACCGCAATACCGGCCAGACCTGCGTCTGCGCCAACCGGTTTCTGGTGCAGGCGGGTGTCTACGATGCATTCGCCGCGAAACTCGTCGCGACCGTGAAGAAACTGCGAATCGGCGACGGTCTCGCCGGCGAAACCGACCAGGGACCGCTGATCGATGCCACCGCGTTGACTAAAGTCGAGGAACATGTCGCCGATGCGCTCGCGAAGGGCGCCAAGGTCGCGACCGGCGGGCACCGCCACGCACTGGGCGGCACCTTCTACGAGCCGACGGTGCTGACGGGTGTCACGCCCGCGATGATGGTCGCGAGGGAAGAGACTTTCGGCCCGGTCGCCCCCTTGTTTAGTTTCAATACGGAACAGGAAGCGATCCAGATGGCCAACGACACGGAGTTCGGGCTCGCGGCCTACCTGTACACGCGCGATCTTGCGCGCTCCTGGCGGGTTTCCGAGGCGCTCGAGTACGGCATCGTCGGGCTCAACACCGGGATCATATCAACGGAAGTCGCCCCATTCGGCGGCATCAAGGAATCGGGCACGGGCCGCGAAGGCTCGAAGTACGGGATCCTCGAGTACACGGAGCTCAAGTACATCTGCGTGGGTGGGGTGCAGTAGCTTCGGACCTATTTCACGGCCGGCGCCGGCAGGTCGTTGTTTTATAACGCCACTTTGGCGTTTTTTGCGATGCGAAAAAATGAACTTGACCCCCTGCGGGGCGCGTGATTGCCCACCCCTTTGGCGCGATCCGATGTGTTTGTAACCTGTTAATTCACATAGAAAATTAATCATGCATCCTCTGAAAATCGTGGCTGCCGGCGACGAAACCGGCGATGGATTCGCATCGCGCGGCTCGATCGGCTTCGCCAACAACTTTTTCGTGTTTACGGAATTGTCCAAGCAGGCGTTCGACTTCGACGCTGACCTTGGCGAAGGCGGTATTGTCCCAGTCGATGTGGACGTCGATCAGATCACTCTCGGACTCGGCGGCCATTTCCCGCTGTCGGACAACCTCGACCTCGTCGGCCGGGCCGGCTAGTCCAAGGTCAAAATCAAGGGTTCGGCGCTGGGCGGGTCTCTAAGTGTCGACGACACCGGCTACCTCGTTGCTGCCGGCTTGCGTGGCGCGATCGGCGATCACTTCGAACTCGAGGGCGGCGTGATCTACCAGGACTTCGGTAGCGGTGCCAACGATTTTGGCGACGATACCGGTGGCGAGCTGCTCGCCCGTTACAAGTTCAACAAACGCTGGGCGCTGTCTGCGGAGTACCAGGACATGGGTGATTTCTCGAGCTACATTGTTGGTGTACGCGCCAGCTTCTAAGACGGCATTATCTATCGATGCAGGCGGCCGGGAACTGGATTCCCGGCCGCTTTTTTTGCGCTATGCATTGAGCTTCGCGGGTAGGCGGGCATGCGGTATTGTCCGGCCATGACCGCCAAGACAGGTGTGCTCGTCGCCAATCTCGGCACGCCGGATGCACCGACGCCGGAGGCCGTGAAGCGCTTCCTCGCCGAGTTCCTGGCGGACCGGCGCGTCGTCGACCTGCCACCTGCACTGTGGTTGCCGGTGCTCTACGGCGTGATACTCCGCATCCGCCCGAAGCGGAGCGCCCGCGCCTATCGCGAGATCTGGACCGATTCGGGCTCGCCACTGCTCGTCAATACCTTGGCGCTCGCAGATGCGCTGCAGATCCGGCTCGCGTCCCTGCTGTCCACGCCAGTGCCGGTCGCCACCGGAATGACCTATGGCAATCCGTCGATTGCCGCGGCGCTCGAAGAATTGCGCGCGCGCGACGTGCAGAGACTCCTGGTGCTACCGCTGTACCCGCAGTACTCGGCGACGACGACGGCATCGGTCCTCGATCGCGTCGAGGTCGCGCTCAGCGGCCTCGGCTGGCGGCCCGAAGTCCTTCGCATCGACGATTACCACGCCGATACGGGCTACGTCGCAGCGCTCGCGGAATCCCTCGCCGGCCGGATCGCTGATTTCGGGGCGGGCGCACACTTGCTGTTTTCGTTCCACGGTCTGCCGCAGCGCTACGTCGATGCGGGCGACCCCTACCAGGAGCAATGCCAGGCAACCGCGCGACTCGTGGCGACTCGGCTCGCGCTGCCCGCGGATGCCTGGTCGGTCGCGTACCAGTCACGCGTCGGCGGCGCGGCCTGGCTCAAGCCCTACACCGAAGACCGGTTGCGCGCGCTGGCGACCCGGGACCCGCGGCGCATCGTCGTCTGCTGCCCGGGTTTCGCGGTGGACTGCCTGGAGACGCTCGAGGAAATCGCGATCCGCGGGCGCGCAAGCTTCCTTGCGGCGGGCGGCGCATCTTTCGATTACGTCCCGGCGCTCAACGACGTCCCGGTCCATGTCGAATGCCTTACGCAGATTGCCGCCAGCGCGCTCGCGCCAGGCGCCTTGCGAGCCGCGCCATGATCGGGCGCTTCCTCGAAATCAGCGTGCATGCACCTGAGGTGCTGGCGTCCCTGGAATTCTATGAACAGCTCGGTTTCTCGCAGGCCTCGACCGGCGAAGCCGGGTCTTATCCCTACGCGGTCGTCAGCGACGGGCGCCTTAGTATCGGCCTGCATCAGCGTGAACTTCAGCAATCGCCCCTGCTGTCTTTCGTATTGCCGGATCTCCACGAACACCTCGACGCGCTCGAAGGCCTCGGTATCGAGATCCTGGATCGCAGGCTCGGCAGCGACGTCTTCAATGAAGCGACTCTTGCGACTCCGGGTGGCCAACTGGTCCGCCTGCTGGAGGCGCGCACATTTTCTCCGTCTGATCGCGGGCCCGGTGAAACTTCCCGCCTCGGCTGGTTCGAGGAATTCATGCTTCCGGTCACCGACGTCAAGGCGGCCGAAAGATTCTGGGAGCGGCTCGGCTTCGTGCCGGCCGAAGAAAGCAAGGAACCCTTTCCGCACATCGGGCTGACCAGCGATTCATTCGATGTCGCGCTGGTCGCCACTGGCACGCTCACTCGCCCCGCGCTCCTGTTCACGGACTCCGCGATGCCTGCACGCATTCGCGCGCTCGCTGACAAGGGCGTCGAATTTGTGCGTCCGCCTGGCAAGCTCGACCCATCGCAACACGCCCTCCTGGTCGCGCCGGAAGGCACACAACTCCTGCTGACGACCGCGGAATGAAACGCCTGTTGCCCGCGATGCTTGCGCTCGTCGCACCGGTGGCGCTCGCCTGGCCACCCTGCGACCAGGCGGGTCTTTCGCCGCCGGTCGCGCTCGCGCACGAGGCGCCGACTTATCCCGCGGCGGTGCGCGCTATCGGCATCGAGGGCACGGTCGAAGTTGCCTTGACGATCCTGCGTGACGGCAGGGTGGGCTGGGTAGACATTGTGCGTGCCGATCCGCCCGGCTATTTTGAACAGACTGCTGTGGACGGCGTGCGCGGCTGGAACTTTGAACCGGCGCGCGAGGATGGCGCGCCCATCGAATGCCGCATGCTGACGCGCGTGCGATTCACGCTGGTGGATACGGTGGGTGCGGCCGGACTGTCCTTGGCCCACGACAGGCCCGATCCCGTCTATCCGGCACGGCTGCTCGCGGATCGCATCGAGGGCTATGCCGAACTGCAGTTCGAACTTGCGGCGGACGGCAGCGTCCTGTGGCCGCGCGTGATCACGGCGATGCCGCGCGGCGAATTCGAGGCAGCGGCGCTTGCGGCGATCCGCTCCTGGCGCTTTCCACCCGATTCCGAAAATCAGCACATGACCCGGCGTTTCGAGTTCCGGCTACCGGACTCCACGCTGGGCGAGGTGCCGCCGATGGTGCTCGCGAGCGCGCCCTTCCCGATGGAAGTGACCGGCCTGTCTTAACTGGTCCAGATTTCAAGTTAGTTTACGCCGCCCTCTGAGCCTCTGCGAGCAGGGGTCGGCCGCAGGCGGTTGCCGGTGCCGGCGGCCGGTAGCCGA
>SHZN01000041.1 GCA_009692245.1 Gammaproteobacteria bacterium | reverse complement strand
GGCGGTCAACTTGCCGATGATTTTGTTCTTCCATTGCTTCAGCGCCTCGGTGTCGATCGCAGGCTTCCCAAAGCGGATGCCGTGCGCGGACATCGCCTCCGCCTCCTCGATCACGCGCGCCGCGTGCAGCAGGGCCTTCGACGGAATGCAGCCGACATTCAGGCAGACACCGCCGAGCTGGGGCCAGCGATCAACAAGGATCACGCCGAGTCCCAGGTCCGCCGCACGAAAAGCCGCCGTGTAACCACCGGGTCCGGCGCCGATTACAAGGAGCGGTGTCGTCAGGTCGGCCGCCGGCTCGCCGGCGGCGATGGCAGGATCCGGCGCCTGCGCTGTCGCGGTGCGCTTGCCAGGAAGCACGACAGTCTGACCGTGGCCCGGCATGACGACCGTTTCTGTCAGAGCCGGCAGCCGCACGGTGTCACCGCTGGCGGCGGCGACCACGGCGATCAGGCTGCCCTTCGACACCCGATTGCCTTTCACGACCCGGACCTCCTGGACGACGCCGACCGCCGTCGCAGGTACGTCCATGGTCGCCTTGTCCGTTTCAAGTGTGATCAGTGGCGATTCCGGCTCAACAATGTCGCCGGGTTTCACCAGCACCTCGATGACCTCGACGTCCCGGAACTCGCCCAGATCCGGCACGCGCTGCTCGATGACGCGGCTCACGTGACTGCCTCGACGAGGGTGTCCGGATGGGTGAGCGCCTCGGCAAGCGCGACCACAAAACGCACGGCCTCGGCTCCATCGATGACCCGATGATCGTAGGAAAGCGAGAGCGGCAGCAGCAGCCGTGGCCGGCATTGACCGTCCCGCCAGACCGGTCGCGTCTGCGAGCGCGAGACACCCAGAATCGCGACCTCGGGCGCATTGATAATCGGCGTGAATGCCGTGCCGCCAATGCCACCGAGACTCGAAATCGTGAAGCAACCACCCTGCATCTCGGCGACCGTCAGCTTGCCGGCGCGCGCGCGCGCGGCGAATTCCGCCAGATCGCGCGCCAGTTCGTAGATGTCCTTGCGGTTCGCATCGCGGATCACCGGTACGACCAGGCCATTTGGCGTCTCCGCCGCAAAGCCCAGATGCAAATACTGCTTGAAAACGAGGTTCTGCCCGCTGGCATCGAGCGAGCTGTTGAAATTCGGAAACTGCGCGATGACGCGGACGCAGGCCCGTGCGATGAAAGCGAGTGGTGTCAGCTTGATGCCGAGGCTGGCGGCACGTTCCTTCAATGACGCGCGCAGCGCCTCAAGCTCCGTAATGTCGGCCTCGTCATGCTGCGTGACATGCGGGATGTTCACCCAGCTGGCCTGGATTCGCGCACCGGAAATTTTCTGGATCCGGCCCAGCGGGCGGACCTCGATCGGCCCGAACGCCCCGAAATCGACTTCCGGAACCCTGGGCAGCGTCGCAACTCCCGGTGTCGCCGGCGCAGCCGTCAGCACGCGCTTGACGAAGGCCTTGACGTCGTCCTGCGTGATGCGCCCCTTGACGCCCGAACCTTTCACTTTCGTGAGGTCCACACCGAGCTCGCGCGCGAGCTGCCGCACCGCGGGGCCCGCATGGGACCGCGAAGAACCAGTTTCGACCGCCGGCGTGGGCGCAGGCACGGCTGGCCGGCTGTCGACGGCGGCGGCCGCTGTCGGCGCAGCCTGGGCTGCAGGCGCAGGTTCCGCGCTTGGGCCGGCAGAAGCGCCTGCCACCTCCAGCACTAGAATCGGGTCATCCTTCGAGACCCGGTCGCCCTTCTTCACACACAACTCGGCAACGCGCCCGGCGGCCGTGGACGGGACGTCCATCGTGGCCTTGTCGGTCTCGAGCGTGATCAATGGGCTCTCGACGGCAATCTCGGCGCCGGCAGCGACCAGCACGTCGATGACCTCGACATCCTTGAAGTCGCCGAGATCCGGCACGTTGATGGTGATGCGCCTGGCCACGGGTCTTGTCAGGAGACCAGCGGGTTCGGTTTCGAGGGGTCTATGCCGAACTTCTTCATCGCCGCGCTCACCGTGGCCATTTCAGTTTTTCCCTCGTCCGCCAGCGCTTTCAACGTGGCCACGACGATCCAGTGCCTGTCGACCTCGAAGAATCCGCGCAGTGCCGCGCGCGAGTCGCTGCGGCCAAAGCCATCGGTGCCGAGCGTGACATAGCGGCCCGGCACCCACTGGCGGATCTGGTCCGCGACGATTTTCATGTAATCGGTCGCTGCGATGAACGGGCCGTCACGCCCGCTCAGGCATTCGCGCACATACGGCACTGCGGGCTTCGCGCCTGGATGCAACATCGCATCGCGCTCCGCGGCGAGCGCCTCGCGCCGAAGTTCCGAGAAACTGGTGACGCTGAAGACGTCGGCGGGGACCTGGAATTCCGACTCCAGGATCTGCGCCGCGGCCAGCGCCTCGCGCAGGATCGTGCCGGAGCCCAGCAATGTCGCCCTGACCGGGCCGCGCCCGCCGATGTGCAGCAGGTACATGCCGCGCAGCACGCCTTGCTCGACGCCCTTCGGCATCGGCGGCTGGGCGTAGTTCTCGTTCATGCAGGTCACGTAATAGAAAACGCTTTCCTGCTCCGCGTACATTCTCCGCAACCCGTCCTGCATAATGACCGCCAGCTCGTACGCATAGCAGGGGTCGTAGGCGACGCAGTTCGGGATCGTCGAGGCCAACAGATGGCTATGCCCATCCTGGTGCTGCAGGCCCTCGCCCGCCAGCGTCGTGCGCCCCGCGGTCGCGCCCATCAGGAACCCGCGTGCCTGCATGTCGCCGGCCGCCCAGGCGAAATCGCCGATGCGCTGGAATCCGAACATCGAATAGAAGATGTACATCGGGATCATGTTGATCCCGTGATTGGCGTAGGCGGTCCCGGCCGCCATCCATGAGCAGAATGCGCCAGCCTCGTTGATGCCCTCCTCGAGGATCTGCCCCTTGCGGTCCTCGCGGTAATACATCAGCTGGTCCGCGTCCTGCGGCGTGTACAGCTGGCCGACCGACGAATAGATCCCGACCTGGCGGAACAGGCCCTCCATGCCGAAGGTGCGCGCCTCGTCAGGGACGATCGGCACGACATGCGAACCGATGTTCTTGTCCTTCAACAGCTGGGTCAGGATCCTGACGAAGGCCATGGTCGTCGAAATCTCGCGACCCTCGCTGCCATCAAGCAGCGACTTGAATGCGGCGAGTGGCGGGATGGCGAGCGGCGGCGCAATGGCGCGCCGCACCGGCAGGTGACCGCCGAGGGACTTGCGATGACTCCGGAGGTACTGCATCTCCGGGCTGGCGTCAGCCGGCCTGAAAAACGGCAGTCGCGCAATCTCCTCGTCCGCAATCGGGATGTTGAAGCGGTCCCGGAATGCCTTCAGTGCCTCATCGTCGAGTTTCTTCTGCTGGTGCGTGACATTCATCGCCTCGCCGGCCTTGCCCATGCCATAACCCTTGACGGTCTTGGCAAGGATCACCGTCGGCCGGCCCTTGTGGGCTGCGGCTGCGGCATAGGCGTTCCAGACCTTGCGCGTGTCATGGCCGCCGCGATTCAGCAGCGAAATCTCCTCGTCTGAGATGTTTGCGACGAGTTCCTGCAATTCCGGGTACTTGCCGAAGAAATGCTCGCGCGTGTAAGCGCCGCCCTTGGCCTTGAAATTCTGGTATTCGCCGTCGACGGCCTCTTCCATGCGCTTGCGAAGCAGGCCCGACGTGTCCCGCGCCAGCAACGGGTCCCAGCGGTAGCCCCAGATGACCTTGACGACATTCCAGCCGGCGCCCAGGAATGCGGCCTCGAGCTCCTGGATGATCTTCCCATTGCCGCGAACCGGCCCGTCCAGGCGCTGCAGGTTGCAGTTGATTACGAACACCAGGTTGTCGAGCTTCTCGCGCACCGGCATCGTGAGCGCGCCCATCGATTCCGGCTCGTCCATTTCGCCGTCGCCCAGGAAGCACCAGACCTTCTGGTCGGAAGGCTCGACCAGCTCGCGATGCTCGAGGTAACGGATAAAGCGGGCCTGCATGATCGCCTGTAGCGGTCCGAGCCCCATCGATACTGTCGGGAACTGCCAGAAGTCCGGCATCAGCCAGGGATGCGGGTACGAAGAAAGGCCGTCGCCGGCAACTTCCTGGCGGAAACGTCGCAGCTGCTCCTCGCTCAACCGCCCTTCGAGATAGGCGCGCGCATATATCCCCGGGCTTGAATGACCCTGGAAGAAGATCATGTCGCCGCGGTGATGCTCCGAGGGTGCGCGCCAGAAATAATTGAAACCGACCTCATAAAGCGTCGCCGACGACGCATAGGTCGCGATATGGCCACCATACTCGGAGCTGACGCGATTCGCGTGCACGACCATCGCCATGGCATTCCAGCGGATCAGCGCCTCGATGCGGCGTTCTAGCGCACGGTCGCCTGGATACAGCTTTTCGCGCGAAACCGGGATCGTATTCAGGTAGGCGGTATTCGCCTTGAATGGCATGTAGGCGCCCGAGCGGCGCGCGTGGTCGATGAGCCTGTCGAGCAGGAAATGCGCGCGGACTGGCCCGTGGACCTTGAGCACCGAGTCGATCGATTCGAGCCACTCCTGGGTCTCGAGCGGGTCGAGGTCGTCGGACTGCGGGCCGTCAGACATCAGCGCTACTCCCATGCCGGCGGCCGGCCCGATATGATCCTAGTTGCAGTGCCTGCGGGTCAAGGTTGCATTCCGGTGCCGAGCCAGACGAACACACTGACGATCACTCGGCCAGACGACTGGCACCTGCACCTGCGGGACGGCGAGGCGCTTGCGGCCGTGGTCGGGTTCAGCGCGAGGCAATTCGGCCGCGCGGTCGTAATGCCCAATCTCAAGCCACCCGTCACGACGGTGGAGTCCGCGCGGCGCTATCGGGATTGCATCCGGGGAGCATTGCCGGCCGGGAGCAGCTTCGAGCCGCTGATGACGCTGTACCTGACCGACGACACCGAGCCCGCCGAGATCGACCGGGCACGAGCGAGCGGCTTCGTCTGCGGCGTCAAGTACTATCCGGCAGGCGCCACGACTCTTTCCGATGCCGGCGTCACCTCGCTCGCGCGCTGCCATGCCGCACTCGCACGCATGGAAGAACTCGATGTCGTGCTGCAGGTGCACGGCGAGGCGACAGGCACCACGGTCGATCCCTTTGACCGCGAAGCCGTGTTCATCGAGCGCGACCTGGCCCCGCTGGTGCGGCGATTTCCACGGCTGCGCATTATCCTTGAACACGTTTCGACTGCTGTTGGCATCGATTTCGTGCGTGCGCAGGGCCCGCGAGTCGCCGCGACGCTGACGCCACAGCACCTGCTGCTGAATCGCGGCGCAATGTTCAAGGGTGGCCTGCAGCCTCATCTGTATTGCCTGCCGCTGCTGAAGCGCGAGCGCGATCGCGAGGCCCTCGTCGCTGCCGCGACGGGCATGGACCCGCGATTCTTCCTCGGTACCGACAGCGCGCCGCACGCGCGCGCAGCCAAGGAATCCGCCGGTGGCTGCGCGGGTGTCTTCTCCGCGCATGCCGCGATCGAGATCTATGCGCATGTATTCGAGGTCGCCGGTGCCCTCGACAGGCTCGAGGCATTCGCGAGCCACAATGGTGCGGACTATTACGGGCTGCCGCGCAACAACGGCAAGATCACGCTCAGGCGCGAGGCCTGGACAGTCCCTGCGAGCTACCCATTCGGGGCCGGCGAGTTGGTGCCGTTGTTCGCCGGCGAATTGTTGTCCTGGAGGCTGGTACCTGCGGACGGCCGGACATGAAAGAACCTCCGGTCATGATGCGCGATCGCTTCCGCGGATTTCTGCCGGTCGTGGTCGACGTGGAAACCGGCGGCTTCAACTCGGCAACCGATGCGCTGCTCGAGATTGCGGCCGTGCTGTTGCGAATCGACGCGGACGGTTGCCTGGTCCGCGAAGTGACGATCCGCGAGCATGTCCGGCCATTCGAGGGAGGCCGCCTCGATCCGGCGTCCCTTGCGGTCAATGGCATCGACCCCTTCCATCCATTGCGCATTGCGGCCGCCGAAGGCGATGCGCTTGGCGTGATTTTCAGGGAAGTGCGCCGCGTCATCCGCGAGCAGGAATGTACGCGCGCGATCCTGGTCGGCCACAATGCTTCATTCGACCTCGGTTTCCTGAACGCAGCTGCGGCCCGCGTCGGCATCAAGCGCAATCCGTTTCATCCATTCTCGTGCTTCGATACGGCCACGCTGGCAGGCGTTGCGTACGGGCAGACCGTGCTGTCGCGCGCGCTGCTGGCCGCGGGGCTCGAATGGAACTCGGAGGACGCGCACTCGGCGGCCTATGACGCGGAGCGGACCGCGGAGCTCTTTTGCGCCGTCTGCAATCAGTTCAGGCCGCTCTACGAAGCCGCCGAACTGCGCCTGAGGAGCACAGCAGACGAGGAACCGCAGAATCCTATGCTGGAGCCTGCCCCGGAGTGACGCGGGAGAGCGGGATTCAACCGATCGCGCCGGCTTCCTGCAACAAAGACTGCAATTCACCGTTGCGGTACATCTCGACGACGATGTCGCAGCCCCCCACGAGTTCTCCCTTGACGTAAAGCTGGGGATAGGTTGGCCAGTTCGAGTAGGACTTGAGCGCTTCGCGCAATTCCGGTTCCTCGAAAATGTTCACGTGCCGGTACTGGGCCTTCAGCGCACGAAGCGCCGCGGCCGTCTGCGCCGAGAAGCCGCACTGTGGGAAGTCCGGCGTGCCTTTCATGAACAGCACGACCGGTGCCGCGTCCAGCTGTTCCCTGATGCGCTGCGTGATGTCGGTTTCACTCATCATTTGCTCCGATTGGATGCGACCGCATTGCGCCGCTCTTCCGCCCTTTGTATGACCGCCCACTGCTCGCCCGGGTTCATCCTTGTCCAGCCGGCGATCTCCGTGATGATCCGGAAGCAGCCGCGGCAGAGACCGCGCTCGTCCAGCGAGCAGATATTCAGGCAGGGCGAGTTGGGAGCACGATCGATCATTGAATTATGGGGTAGGCTGCCCTATTCTTCAATGAATCCAGGGGGACACACCATGAATCCACTCACGAGCGTCAAGGGCTCCCTTATCACCGGTTTCGTGCTTGCGATCGCGTTCGCCGTGCTCGCCGTGGACGGGGGCTGGAATGAACTGGGGCTGGCGCGATGGCTGCACATCATCTCCGGCATAACGTGGATCGGGCTGCTGTACTACTTTAATGCGGTGCAGATTCCTGCGCTCGCCGATGCGGCGGCCGACAAGGGTGGCCCCGGTGGCGCGGGCATCGCAAAATATGTCGCGCCGCGTGCGCTGCTGTGGTTCCGCTGGTCGGCCGTTGCGACCTGGCTTACCGGCGCATGGTACCTGCTGCGCGCTGGTAATTTTGCCGGGGCATTCACGCTCGGCATGACCGGCGACGAGTTCAGCGCCTATCAGTTCGTCATCGGCGTCGGCGCCTGGCTTGGCACGATCATGCTGTGGAATGTCTGGGGGCTGATCTGGCCGAACCAGAAGAAGGTGCTGGGCATCGTGGCGGCGACTGACGAGCAGAAAGCGAAGGCGCGCAAGGTTGCGATGCTGGCCTCGCGCACGAATTTCGTGCTGTCGATCCCGATGTTGATGTGCATGGCGGGCGCCATGCACGGAGTCGCGTTCTAGGGGACTGTCCCCTCTTGATCCGAGTGGCGCGGGCTACGCGCCACGCCGGGGAAAACGCGACCACGCCGCCCGCACTCGGCTAGAATCCCGCCCCTTGCCGGCCACCGACCTGATCGTCGGCGCGGCACACAACCATCACCCGGGGATTCGACCGCTCAGCGAGTGCGGCCCGGCCGTCTACGTTGCTCGCACCGATCGGACAGCCATGCTCTCAACCACCAACCTCTCGATCCAGTTCGAAGCCAAGCCGCTGTTTGAGCACGTCACGGTCAAGTTCTCCAATGGCAACCGCTATGGCCTGATCGGCGCGAACGGCTGCGGCAAGTCAACGCTGATGAAGATCCTCGGCGGCGAGCTCGAACAGGGTTCAGGCGAGGTGGTGCTGCAGCCCGGCATGCGACTCGGCAAGCTGAACCAGGATCAGTTCGGCTACGAAGACGAGCGCGTGCTCGATGTTGTGATGCAGGGCCACGTCGAGATGTGGCGCGCGATGCAGAAGCGCGACCGAATCTATGCCGACGCGGACGCGAGCGACGCCGACTACATGCAAGCGGCCGAACTCGAGGGCAAGTTCGCGGAGTACGGCGGCTACACCGCCGAAGCGCGTGCCGGCAGCGTCCTGATCGACGCCGGCATCGATGAATTGAAGCATGACGGGCCGATGCGCGAACTGCCACCCGGCCTCAAGTTGCGCGTGCTGCTCGCGCAGGCGCTGTTCTCGACTCCCGACGTGCTGCTGCTCGATGAGCCCACCAACAACCTCGACATCCACTCGATCGGCTGGCTCGAGCGCACGCTGAACGCCTACGACGCGACGATGATCATTATCAGTCACGATCGTCACTTCCTGAACCAGGTGTGCACGCACATCGCGGACCTGGATTTCCAGCAGCTGAAGGTCTACCCGGGCAACTACGACGATTTCATGCTCGCCTCGGTGCAGGCGCGCCAGCGCGTCGAGGCCGCGAACGCCAAGGCCAAAGACAAGATCTCGGACCTGCAGGAATTCGTCCGCCGCTTCTCGGCCAATGCTTCCAAGGCCCGCCAGGCCACCTCGCGCAAGCGGCAGCTCGAGAAGATCAAGATCGAGGAAATCCGGCCTTCGTCGCGGCAGAATCCGTACATCCGCTTCGAGCAGAAAGTGAAATTGCATCACTCGGCGGTCACGGTTGAAGGGCTCAGCTACCGCTATCCCGGGACGGATGCCGACATCTTTGCCAATCTGAATTTCACCATCGAAGCCGGGCAGCGCGTTGCCGTCATTGGTCCGAATGGCATCGGCAAGACGACGCTGATGCGCGTGCTGGCCGGCGAGCTGCGCCCGACCAGAGGCCGAATCGCCTGGGTCGAAAACGCCCTTCCCGGCTACATGCCGCAGGATCCGCAGGCGGAGTTCGCCGAGCGAATCGACCTGTTCAGCTGGATGTCGCAGTGGTCAGGCAAGGCGGACGATGATCAGATCGTGCGCGCGACGCTCGGCCGCCTGCTGTTCTCCGGCGACGAAACCAAGAAGCCTGTCACCGTGCTCTCAGGCGGCGAGAAGGGCCGCATGATCTACGGCAAGCTGATCCTGACGCGCCCAAACGTCATGTTGATGGACGAGCCCACCAATCACATGGACATGGAGACGATCGAGTCACTGCAGATCGGCCTCGAGAAGTATCCCGGCACGTTGATTTTCGTCTCGCACGACCGCGAGTTCGTCGGCAGCCTCGCCACTCGTGTGATCGAGATGCAGTCCGGCGGCAGCGTCGCCGACTTCCGCGGCTCCTACGACGAGTACCTCGACATGCAGGGGCTTTAATCGTGATGGAACCGCGACGCCGCTCAAGCCGGCCGGTGTCAACGACTACAGCGTATCGACGGCGTTAACCTGCAACTGGTCGGTTGGCAGCTTCGATGGCTTTGCGCGCGCGGACTACCTCGTTACGGACAATGTCCAGCTGGTCGAGAACGTATCGCCGAGCATTGCCTCGCGCGAAGTGAAAACTCTCAATGCCAGCGTCGGCTTGATGCGCAATGGCTGGCAGTTCATGGTCTGGGGCCGCAACTTCAATGACGGCCACTACCTTTTGAGCGCATTCCCATCGGTGGCGCAGGCAGGCAGCTTTTCGGGTTACCCGAACCAGCGGCGGGCTTATGGCCTGACGGTGCGCAAGGAATTCTGAGACAGCGGGCGGGCGATATACTGGCGATCCTGATCTTCAGCTTCCTGGAGTTACCCGTATGTCGTCGTTCTCCCGCATCCTCGTTCCGGCGGCCCTCGCGCTTGGACTGCTGACCGCCTGCGCAAAGCCGCAGCATCCCACGGTCGCCGCCGCGCTGAACGTCATGCCGCGCGTCGAGTTCAACACGCGTGCGGCCGAGCACTTCCTGCCGTTCTTCTGGCGCGAGGATGCTAACGTCGACGGCGCCCTTCAGCCTGCCGAGTTCGCTGTGCTGTGGGGATTACCGGATGACGCCGCATCGCTGTGGGTCGATGCGGCGGGTGCATTCACGCCGCGTTTCCTTGCGGCCTACGCGATGCTGCAGGCACCGGCCGCAGGGGATACGCCGCGCCGGCTGCAGCTGGTGCGTGAGGAACTCGCGCAGAGCGCGCCGACGCTGGTGCGTACTGATCTGAGCGCCGACAGCGCCGCCGAGCGCGCGATGGTGGGCCAACTGATGCAGGCGGCGGCGACGGTCGAGCGCCTGTTCGCCCGTCAGAAGGGCTCATTCGGTCTCGACGCTGGCATCCCGAAGGACGATGCCGCGAGCCGCGCACTCTTCCACCGCAACCAGTCGCCGTTCTGCGAAGCGCCGAAGACCGAGAACGATCCGCTGTGCAGCGCGATCGAACCGAAGCCTGCAAATCGCTCGGGCTTGTATCCGGCCAATATCCAGGACACGCCGGGCTTCTGCCAGCGCCTCGAGAAGGCGCCCAATGCGGACGCGTTGCGCGATCACTTCAGTATTGTCATGGCGGGCGCAAAGCCCGGCGAGTTCGTCGCCGTGCCGTACACCGAAGCCTGGAAGGACGACATGACGGCGACCGCGCAGGCGCTCGATGCCGCCGCCGATGCCCTCGGCGAGACCGAACCGGCGCTGGTGGCCTACCTGCGCGCGGCGGCAGCCTCTTTTCATAGCAACGACTGGGAGCCGGCGAACCGCGCGTGGAAAGCGATGAACGCCAACAACAGTCGCTGGTATTTGCGCGTCGGACCGGACGAGGTGTATGCCGACCCCTGCGCGTGGAAGGCGGGCTTCGCATTGCAGCTCGCGCGCATCAACCCCGATTCGGTCCAGTGGCAGACCCGCCTGGAACCCTTGAAGGGCGCGATGGAACATGAGATTGCCAAGCTGGCGGGCGCGCCCTACAAGGCGCGTGACGTGAACTTCGCGCTGCCCGACTTCATCGACATCGTGATCAACGCGGGCGACCAGCGCAACGCATCGGGTGCGACCGTCGGCCAGTCGCTGCCGAACTGGGGCCCGGTCGCACTGGCAGGAGGTCGCACCGTCTCGATGACGAACCTTTACACGGATCCCGACAGCAACGCGCGGCGCGCGACGCAGACGGCGGCGCTGTTCTGCGAGGCGACCGACGCCGCCTACCGGCCGACGGGTACAGAGTCGGTACTCGACTCGCTGTTGCATGAAGCCGCTCACAACCTCGGGCCGTCGCACGACTATGCGGTGGCAGGTCGCACGGCTCCGGTGGCATTCAGTGGCCCGCTTGCTTCGACGCTCGAGGAGCTAAAGGCGCAGAACTCCGCGCTCTGGCTCACCGGCTACCTCGTCACGAAGGGCGTGTTCACCGCCGACGAGCATCGGCGCATCCTGCGCGACGGCATCACCTGGGCCTTCGGCCACATCTCACGTGGCATGTATGCGGCCGACGGCACGCCGCGCAACTACAGCCAGCTCGCGGCGATCCAGGTCGGCAGCTTCCTCGACGCGGGCGCACTCGCCTGGCATGGCGCCGAGACCGCGGCTAACGGCCAGGACAAGGGCTGCCTAACAATCGACTTCGATGCGCTACCCGCTGCGGTCGCGCAGCTCGAGAAGCAGGTGCTGGTCATCAAGTCGCGAGCCGATCGCAAGCCGGCCGAGGCGCTCAAGGCGCGCTATGTCGATGCGAAGGATCGCTACGCCGGCATCAAGGACACGATCGCGACGCGCTATCTGCGCACGCCCAAGGCGACCTTCGTCTACAGCGTCGCGATGCCCTAGCTGGCCAGTCCGACGTAGCGGCTGAGCACGGCGGCGGTGCCCGCGGCCCGAGCGACGCAACCGGGGGATCCTCGTCTTCCCGCTCCCGCAGGTGAGCCAGAATGCGCGCGATGACCTCGGGGTCTTCGATGCTGGCGAGCACCTTAAGTCGACCGCCGCAGCGCGCGCAGCGCTCGATCTCGATATTGAATACCCGCTTCAGCCGGCGCGCAACGCCGCATACGGGGCGAACACCCCGTGAAAGCGCGTCAGATGCACCCGCGGCGGCGCCACCAGCGCCGCCAGCCGGGCCATGAAGTCCACCGGCTCAGTGATCGATTCGTCCTGGTCCCGGAGCCGCTGCAGCAGTTGGACTGCGAATGCGCCCGCCAACGAAGTGTCGTCCAGCCGGCGGAGAACATCTTCGGTGTTTTCCATCGGCCCCGGCCCGCGCACGACGGGCACGATTCACTTGGTCCGACAACCGCCGCAGATTCGCCACCAGTGCCATGCGCAGATGGATTGGCACGGCCCAAATTTCGCCGATGCCTAGCAACTGGACGCGTTGCTAGGCTCGGATGAAACGAGCGAGCGATTCAACCTCGAACCGAGTGTCGGTATGGGCCACGTAGGCCCAGGCAATGCCATAAACGTGTGGGCATCCTGCGAGGTGGCCCGCCGCGATTTTCGGCAGCCGGCGGTAGTAGCTTCTCGGAAGGTGGTCCAGGATTTCCCGGACCTGTTCGTCGACGACGTGAAAGTTGTCGAGGAGCCATTCCTCGGCCAGCGTGATATCGCGCTTCTCGCCTACTGCCTCGACGATGCTGTGATAGGCGTTGAGTAGAACGCGACCGTTATCGCGGACCCTCGGAAGGAGGTCCCGTCCACGGCTGGGCTTCTCTGTAACGCGATCGGCAGCCGCGATGCTCTCGGCGTGCTGTTCCAGACGCTCGACACCAAAAAGCTCGACGCGGATCGGTTCGTCCACGTGAGAATCCGCAGCAACTGCGCCATCGGCGATATTCACCATGAATGGCGCGATGGCCCGGCGCAAGTCGCTCTCGTAGCGCGGCGTCCTGGACTGGGCAAATTATGGATCACTATTTCTCGATTACGCGTAGCGCCAGCCTTCAATGACGATCTTCGCATCGATCTGACTACAGAACCACTCGCGATTCGTGCACTCGTGCGAAATATGCGGCCGGATGCCTCGTCCGGCGCGCAGAAAGGAAAAGGCCCCTCGTGGGGCCTCTTCTTCTTCGGCGCGTGTCTGTGCCGGTACGCGGCAGGGATCAGGGATTGTCGATGATCTGCACCAGCTTTGTCCGCTCGCCGGTTTCAAGGTTGACCGCCAGAATCATGCCAACGCCTGGCTTGAAGTACTTGTTTTCCTCAGCACCTGGACTCAGCGGCGTGAATTCCCTGCTGACAAGGCAGGTGCCCTT
>SHZN01000040.1 GCA_009692245.1 Gammaproteobacteria bacterium | reverse complement strand
GCGAAGCCCAGGTGCTGATCGAGCGCTGGCGGATCTTCTACAACACCCGCCGACCCCACGGCTCGCTCGGCTACCGGCCGCCGGCACCGGCAACCGCCTGCGGCCGACCCCTGCTCGCAGAGGCTCAGAGGGCGGCGTAAACGAACTTGAAATCTGGACCAGTTAAGACAGGCCGGTCACCCCGGCAGGTCGAGTGCGATCGTGCGGAAGCCGCGCCCGACGAGCGCGACTGCAAGCGGGCCGAATTGCGTCGGCCGGCCGCGCCAGCCATGCAGCGCGATCACCAGCGGCCCGCTCTCACCCCAGCTTCGCGCGAAAAGCCCGGGGCGCAACTCAATCTCGGGTGACTCCAGTCCCGGCACGAGTTCCCATGCTTGAGTCGGATTGCGGCCGCGCGGACGCGACACCATTGCCGCCATCACGCGGGCAGCGCGGTGCGGCGAGATGCGGCCGGCGAGACCGAACAGCCACGGAAGATAAAAAGGTACGGGGTCTGCCAAGTGGAAAAAAAGCCGGCACGGTTACCCGTGCCGGCTCTGTGTCATGCCGGATGCGGCGTTTCAGCCCGCGGCGGGCGCTGCGGGGTCGGCAGGCGCCTCGCCTTCCGCCGGTGCCGCGCCGTCAGCAGGCGTTGCGCTTTCTGCAGGCGGACCGCTGCAGCCGTCGACGCCGTCAATCAACTGGATCGAAAGGTCGCCGTCAGCCTGGATGTTTCGCACGCAGGTCGCCGAACCGGAGGCCAGCGGTGCACTGAACTCCCAGTTGCCCGGCGCCATCGGCAAGGTCTCACCGGTGCCATTGCACATCGGCGCGCCATTCTCGTCCGTGGGGCCGGTCGTGTTCACTTCGGTGACCATCATCTTGTTGTTGGCGTATTTGTTCGCCGTTCCGATGAGTTCCTTCGGCGTCAGGCGCACGGGCACGCTTTCGCAGATTCCGCCCTGCGACACGGTCTTGATCGTCAACGTCGCACGGAGTAGCGGCAGGTCGTCATTGGCGCTGCCGCCACTGCAGGCTCCGAGCACGATTGCCGCAAGCGCGGCGAAACCGAGGGCATTGATGCCCGAATGCTTCAGAAAAAACATCGTCGAACACTCCCCGTGGTTGTTGTCCGCGGCCGGACTTTGGTTTCAGGCGGCAATTCTAGATCAATTCGCGCTGCCGGGGGGTCCGCTACGGCCAGGGCCGTTCCAGGTCCCATAGGAGCGGGGCATACCCGCGCCGCGCCAGCATGCCGGTGCCCAGGGGGCGGAAATGGCGCCCCAGGCGGCTGCGGTACCAGGCAGCGGGCCGCAGCCAGACACCCGAATCGGTGCGCCCGCGGTCGGCATTGCGCCGCCAGTCTTCCGCGGTCAACACGCTGCAATACATGGCTCCCTGGCAGAGCCGGGAGAGGTTCCTTAGCGCCCGCGCGGCCTCCCGGTCGGGCAGGTATTGCAGCACGTCATGGCAGATGACCAGGTCGAATGGCGCACGCGGCGCATATTCGGCGATGCTGGTCCGCACCCAGCCATGACGCCTGCTCAGGTACTCGCTGGGGTCCAGGCCGACGTAGCGGGCGCGCGGGAAGTACTCGCGCACTGCTTTCTGCATATGGCCGAGACCGCAGCCGGCATCCAGCACGCGTCGGACGCTGAATCCCAGGTAGGACGTGAATGCGCAGATGAAGCGGCCGAGCCGCAGCGCGTCCTCGCGCGAAGCGACACGCGTCTCCGGATCGCGGTAATAACGTTGGTAGAATCCGGCGTCGAACTTCACCGGACTTTATTCGACCGTGACGCTCTTGGCGAGATTGCGCGGCTGGTCGACGTCGGTGCCTTTCAGCAGCGCGGTGTGATACGCCAGCAGCTGCATCGGGATCGTGTAGACCGCCGGCGCCTGGAAGTAACTGACGTGTCGCGGCATCGTGAACACCTGCACGCCGTCCGATGGCTCAATGCCAGATTCCGGGTCCGCGAACACGTAGAGCATGCCGCCACGCGCGCGCACCTCCTGCAGGTTCGACTTCACTTTCTCGAGCAGGTCGTTGTTCGGTGCCACAGCGATCACGGGCATATCGGCGTCCACCAGCGCAAGCGGACCGTGCTTCAGCTCGCCGGCCGCGTAGGCTTCCGCGTGGATGTACGAAATTTCCTTCAGCTTCAGCGCGCCTTCCATCGCGATCGGGAACATGGCGCCGCGGCCGAGGAACATGGCATGGTGCTTGCCCGCAATTTCCTTCGCGAGCTTCGCGATCACTGGCTCGAGCGCGAGCGTCTGCTCGATCATGTGCGGCAGTTCCAGCAGGCGCTGGACCAGTCCTCTTTCGCGCTCGGCCTCGATGCCGTGGTGCTTGCCGATCGCGATGACCAGCATGCCGAGCGCCGCGAGCTGTGTCGTGAATGCCTTGGTGGACGCCACGCCGATCTCGGGCCCCGCGCGGGTCAGCAGCACGAGCTCGGATTCGCGCACCAGCGAACTCTCCGGCACATTGCAAATTGCCAGTGTCGACAGGAATCCGATCTTGCGCGCGAGCCGCAGCGCTGCGAGCGTGTCGGCCGTCTCGCCCGACTGCGAGATCGAAACGAACAGCGAATTTTGCGGGACGACCGGCTCGCGATAGCGGAATTCGCTCGCGATCTCGACGCGACAGGGCATGCGGCAGATCTGCTCGATGAAATAGCCAGCGACGACGCCGGCGTGGTAACTCGTGCCGCAGGCGACGATGTGCACCGAGGCGGCGCGCCTGAATACTTCCATCGCGGCCGGCCCGAAAGCCTGCGCCAGCAGGCGTCCGCCCGCGACGCGCTCCGCAAGCGTCTGCGCGACGGCGCGCGGCTGTTCGTGGATTTCCTTCAGCATGTAATGGGCGTAGTCGCCCTTTTCGGCCGCATCTGCCGAAAGCTCTGATTCATACGCCCGGCGCTCGACGGCGCGGCCAGCGCTATCCACGATCTGGATGCGGCGCCTGCGGATGCAGGCAACGTCGCCCTCCTCCAGGATGATGAATCGGCGCGTGACCGGCAACAGCGCTGCCACGTCGGAGGCAACGAAATTCTCGTCCTTGCCGATGCCAATGACCGCCGGGCAACCCGCGCGCGCCATCACGATGCAATCCGGATCCTGACCCCACATGACGGCGAGCGAATAAGCGCCGTGCAGTTCGGCGACAGTCTTGCGCACCGCGGCAAACAGGTCCTTGTATCCGGCGAGATGATGATGAATGCGGTGCGCGATGACCTCGGTGTCAGTTTCCGATGTGAACTCATAGCCGAGCCGCGTGAGATCCTCACGCAGCTCTTCGTGATTCTCAATGATGCCGTTGTGAACGATCACGATGCCGTCGCGCGAGATGTGCGGGTGCGCATTGCGCTCGTTCGGCACGCCATGGGTTGCCCAGCGTGTGTGAGCGATGCCGAGATGCCCCGCAGTCGGCGTCGCGAGCAGCACCTCGGAGAGTTTCGCGACCTTGCCGACGGCGCGTAGCCGCGCGACCTCGGCGCTGCCATTCAACACGGCGATGCCGGCCGAGTCGTAGCCGCGGTATTCGAGGCGCTTCAGGCCTTCGATCAGGATCGGGACGACATCACGTCCGGCGACAGCTCCGACGATTCCGCACATCGTGACATTCTAGTCCAAAGGGGTCCCGCCGTAGCGCGGGCTCATTTCACAAAATCCGGCACAGGAAGCCGGCGTCAGCCTGGTTCAGGTCGCTGTCGGGCGGATGCCGAGCCAGCGCAGCGCCTCTTCCAGCTTCGCAAAGAAATCGACGCGCACGCCGTGACTCATGGCAGCGATCTTGAAGAAATCGGTCTGCTGATCGGGAACATGCCACTGCACAAAGCAGGCCATCGCGAGGCCCGGCGCGAGACGTGCGGCCGCGGCTGCATTCTCGCATGAATCCATCGTCGTCATGCGCCGTCCGGAGACCGCGCCCTCGGTCAACACGTGCCTGACCTGGTGTTTCTCGCAGGCCTCGCCGAGCTGCTTCCAGAGCCGATTCATGCGTTCTGGCGTGATCTCGAAGCCCGGCACGAGCCGTGCGTACAGGTAGCCATCGCGCAATTCCAGTGCGGCTTCCGTGTCCGGGGGTGACTGACCCGCTTCGGATGTCATGCGGTGGCGGTTAAGCGGGTTTCTTTGACGGGCGTTTCCAGCCGGCCAGAGTCTGCTGCCGGCTGCGCTCCAGAGTCAATGCGCCCGCCGGGGCCGGCTTCGTGATGGTCGAACCGGCGCCAATGGTTGCATCCGCGCCGACCGTCACGGGCGCCACGAGCATCGTGCCCGAGCCGATGAAGGCGCCGTCCCCGATGGTGGTGCGATGCTTGTCCGCGCCGTCGTAATTGCAGGTCACGGTGCCGGCACCGACATTGACCTTGGCACCGATCGTTGCGTCACCGAGGTACGTCAGGTGATTCGCCTTGCTGCCAGGTCCGAGCTCGGTGTTCTTGACCTCGACGAAGTTGCCAACATGCACCTCATCGGCCAACTTGGTGCCGGGTCGCAGTCTGGCGAACGGGCCGATAACGCAGCGTGATCCCGTGGTCGCGCCTTCAATCACGCAGTGCGCTCGGACTTCCGTGTCGGCGCCGATCTCGCAATCGCGCAACACGCTTCCCGGACCGATGCGCGCGCGATCGCCTAGCCGCACCTTGCCCTCGAGGATCACGTTGATCTCGAGCACGACATCGCGCCCGCAATGAACCTCGCCGCGGATATCCACGCGGGCTGGATCGACGATCGTCACGCCCGCGCGCATCAGCTCGGTCGCACGCGCGTGTCGGCGCGCCGCTTCCACCTCCGCAAGCTGCAGCTTGTCATTCACGCCCAGCACCTCCGTGGCCGACGCCGCGACGACGGCTTCGACCGCAACACCGTCCCGCACCGCGGCGACGATGCAATCAGGCAGATAGTACTCGCCCTGGGCGTTGTCGCGCCCGAGCGCGGAAAGCCAGCGCCGAAGTTTGCCAGCCGGTGCCGCCAGCAGGCCGGTATTGACCTCCGCTATGGCCCGCTCCTTGTGGTTCGCGTCCTTGTGCTCGACGACGCGCGCCACGCGCCCGGTGGTATCACGGATCACGCGACCGTAACCAGCCGGATCCGGCAAAACTGCGCTCAGCAGCGCGAGCGATGACACCCCGGCACGGCTGGTGAGATCGATAAGCGTCGCGGCCCGCACCAGCGGCACGTCGCCGTAGAGCACGAGCACGGTGTGGTCGTCGGGAATCGCCGGCATGGCCTGCAACACGGCATGGCCTGTGCCGAGCTGCTCGGCCTGCAGCGTCCAGTGAATTCCCGCATCCGGGAATGCTTCGCGCACGCGCTCACCGCCATGGCCGTAGATGACATGTATTGCGGCCGGATTCAGCAACCGTGCGGTGTCGATGACATGGGCCAGCAGTGGCCGGCCCGCAAGCGGCTGCAGGACCTTCGGCAGGTCGCTTGCCATGCGCTTGCCCTGGCCGGCGGCCAGGATGACGACGGAAAGGGGCATTGCGGGGGATTGTACCGGAGACCGTCATGGCGACGCTGTACCTCCAGACTCAACTTCGCTGCGACAGTCATTTATGGCAAGTTGTGCCAACTGAAAGGCAGGCGCCGCGTCGATGATCAGGAAGCTCAAGTCAGGCCGGTACCGGTTGTACGCGCGGAAGAAGAATCCGAAGACCAGAAAGCGGAGGATCCTGGGGACGTTCACTACCCGGGCTGCAGCCTTGAAGCATGAACGGGAAATCCAGTTCTTCAAGTCGCGGGTGCGGCATTACGGTTCCGGACTGTCACCCATTATTCAGGCGCATCCCAGGGCCGATTGAATCCTGGGAACGAGTGATTGAGAGGGCAATATGAAGCGACTTGAGTTTCTTGCCTGCGCCGTAGCGCTGGTCGCAACCGCCTGCGTGCCGAACGGCAAGCCCTCGGATGACGCCGCGGCCGTCCAGCAGACGATCAAGGACAATTACGCCGCCTATAGCGGCTTCGACGAGCAGAAGTACCGCGCAATGCTCGCCGATGATTACCTCCTGCTCGAGAACGGAGAATTGATCGACCGCGAAGGCGATGTCGCCAGCATGGCCAAACCGGGCACTGGTTATCGGCGCACCGACGAGTTCAATTTCCGTCCGGTGAAGATCGATGGCGACTTCGCCTACGCCGTGTATTTCCTGAAGTCAGCAATCCATTACGACAACATGGGCACACGCCAACGCGAATGGCTCGAGAGCGCGATCCTCAGCCGTTCGGAAGGCGCATGGCGGATGGCGCTGCTTCATTCCACAAGAATCTCCACGCCTGCTGGAGCACAGGACATGAATGCATTCGCCACCCGCTATACGGCCGCCTGGTGCAGCCAGGATCCGGCGAGTGTCGCAGCCTTTTTCGCCGAGACCGGAGCGCTCAAGATTAATGACGGCGTTCCTTCCGTCGGACGGGTAGCCATCACCGAAGCGGCGCGCGGATTCATGAAGGACTTCCCGGACTTGATCGTCGAGATGGATGGGCTGGACCGCAAGGGTGACGGTTATATCTATCGCTGGACCCCGATCGGCACGAATGCCGGACCCGGCGGCACAGGCAATAACGTCCGAATCAGTGGCTATGAGGAATGGACGATCGGCGCGGATGGCTTGATCGCCGCGTCACTGGGCCATTTCGATGCCACCGACTACAACCACCAGCTCGGAAAACCGGGCGGCTAGATTCCTTCCATGAACCGCCGGCATCACTGGAATCACGTCTACCAAACCAAGTCGTCAGATAGCGTCAGCTGGTATCAGCAGCGCCCGGTCAAATCGCTCGAATTGATCGCTGCATCCGGCGTCGGCAAGGACGCAGGCATCATCGATGTCGGCGGCGGCGCGTCCGTCCTCGTCGATCACCTCCTCGGTCTCGGTTACACGAACCTGGCGGTGCTGGATGTGTCTGAAGCGGCATTGAGTGTCAGCCGCTCGCGCCTCGGATCCAGGGCTGCTGCAGTCGAGTGGTTCGAAGCAGACGTGACCTCCTTCGAGCCGCCGCGCCGCTACGCGCTGTGGCACGACCGTGCGTTCTTTCATTTCCTGATGGATGCCGGCGACCGTGCCCGGTATGTCGCGACGCTTAGCAAGGCCTTGCAGCCGGACGGCACGGTCATCATTGCGACGTTTGCGCCGGATGGGCCGCCAAAGTGCAGCGGCCTCGATGTCGTGCGCTACGACGAGCATTCGATCGTCGCTGAACTGGGCGCAGGGTTTCAGCTTCACGAAGTTCGCCGTGAGACGCATGTCACCCCGGGGAGTGCGGAGCAACGGTTCAACTACTTTCGATTTGGACGAGTAGTGGGTTAGTCTCCCCTTGCTCCTGACCGCATGAAGGAGGATCTCCATGGCCCACTTTCTCGCCTGCCTGTACGGAATTGCCTGCTATCTGCTCTTCTTCGTCACATTGCTTCGCAATGCGCTGCTGCTGGGTATTTCTGCCGAACAGCACAGCGTGGTGGCGCGCCCCGGCTTCAGGAAATAGCATCACGCCGATCTTGCGGCGCACCCGCTGTCCCGGTCAAATCGACGGAGCACAACCATGAAATCGCCGGAATCGGTCACGCTCCAAGGCCACGGAGTCCAACTCCAGCCGCTTGACGTCGGCCACCTGGAAGACCTGATTGCCGCGGCCTCGGACGGAAAGCTCTGGGAGCTCTGGTTCACGTCCGTCCCTGCGCCTGCACTGGCCGCCGCCTACATCGAGGATGCGCTGAACGGGCAGCGGCTGGGACACATGTTGCCGTGGGCGGTGCGGGATCTTTCCACCGGCACGATCGTCGGCTCGACGCGCTATCACGACATCGTGCTGGCGGTGGAGCGCGTCGAAATCGGTTACACCTGGTACGCAGCAAGCCGGCAGCGCAGCCATGTCAACTCGGCCTGCAAGCTCCTGCTTCTCTCGCATGCCTTCGACACGCTCGGTTGCCAGATCGTGGGTTTCCGGACCGATAATTTCAATTTCCGCTCGCAACGGGCCATCGAAGCACTCGGCGCCAAGAAGGATGGCGTGTTGCGTCATCACCAGGCGCGAGTGGATGGCAGCGTGCGTGACTCCGTCATGTACAGCATCCTGCTGTCCGAATGGCCGGAGGTGCAACGCCATCTACTGTGGCGTTTGAAACAGTGATGGAGTTCACGCGCCGCGCATTTTCCTGATGATCTGGCGCCAAAATATGTCATTCCGCGCCCGCGATCGCATGCTGTTTCACGACGCCTGTGGCAGGCTGGATCGACCTGATTCAGCCCTGTGTTCGAATCCCATGCGTGATGGTTAATGATTGACAATCGCATAGTCTCCGAACTGCTGGCCGGCGACACGCAGCGGCTCCCAGCGCGCAAGAAGGGTCTCTCGGTTGACCTTCTGCGCAAGATTGGCGCTCTCGCCATTGGCTACTTCGGCACCGGCATCCTCGGGCTGTTACTCGCCGTTCCGCCTGGTTACGCGACCGCTGTCTGGCCGCCTTCGGGCATCGCGCTTGCCGGACTCCTGCTGTGGGGCCAGCGTGTGTGGCCCGGCGTCTGGCTGGGTTCGTTTCTGGTCAACGTCTGGGTCTCGACCGCGGCGACGCACACGAATCCCGGTTTCTCGAGCTTCGCGGTCGCGGCGAGCATCGGTATTGGTTCCACGCTGCAGGCATTGCTGACGGCCCGGCTGCTGAAACGATGGGTGGGAACCGGCAGGCTCTTCACATCCGGCCCGGCGACACTCGCTTTCGCTGCGATCGTCGCGCTCTGTTGCCTGGTGGCGGCAACCTGGGGTGTGACGACACTGGCATTTACCAGCGTCGTGGACTATTCGGCCTTCTTTGAATCCTGGCAGACGTGGTGGCTCGGCGATGTGACCGGTGTGCTCGTCATCACGCCAGCACTGCTCAACTGGCGCAGGCTGTTGCCGATCAACGGTAAACCCTGGCGCCTGATTGAATTCACCGGATCGCTCGCACTACTCGCGGCGGTGACGGCACTCGTTTTTTACCAAGAACCGCCGTTTGGCGAAGGCGCGTATCCGCTGACATTCCTGCCATTGCCCTTCCTTGTCTGGATCGCGTGCCGCACGAGTTCCGGCGGCGTGGCATTGGCGACCGTCGTCGTCTCCGCAATCGCGGTTGTAGCGACCTGCAGTAGCGCCGGGCCATTCGCCCGCGACACGGCGAATCAGTCGCTACTGTTCCTGCAGACCTTCACCGGTCTGACGACCCTGATGGCGTTGACCCTCGCAGCGGTCGTCACCGGGCAAAGGGCTGCGGCCAGGTCGCTGCGCAGGCTAAGTGCCGAGCTCGAACAACTTGTGCTCACCGATGAATTGACCGGCCTTCGTAATCGACGCGGATTCCTGCTGCTTGCGGATCAAGCGTGGCGACTCGCGCGTCGCACACATGTCAAATGCCGGTTGTTATTCATCGACCTGGACGGCGTAAAGCTTGTGAATGACGCCCAGGGACACCAGGCGGGCGATGCACTCCTGGTCGACGCGGCGCGGGTGATGACGGGAGTTTTCCGCGAGACCGACGTGATCGGCCGCATCGGCGGCGACGAGTTTGCCGTGCTCGAACTGTTGGATAAGTCCGGAACGCCGGGTAACGGCAGCCAGCGGCTACAGGCCGCCATCGATGAGTTCAACGAACACGCCGGGCAGGCATATCAACTGTCCATGAGTGTTGGCGTTGAAGACTTACCGGCCTCGGGCAACACCACCCTCGAAGCCCTGCTTTCGCAAGCTGATCACGCCATGTACGGGAAGAAGCGCGAGCAGGTACGGCGGAGAGAGAACAAACGAAACAGGGGTCGAAGCAGCCGAGCGTAATTTTGGAGCTGGCAGGTACCCTCGATCCGCCCTCTCCATGACAGAAGGCTATTTCGCTCTGGATCGCAACTGCGCATACTTGGGAAATCAACCAAGCAGGGGGATCCATGGCAACAAAGCTCGAAAAACCGCTGAAGCGCGAAATCGTCCTAAACGACGCGCCCTACATGCTCACCATCTCGCCGGAGGGGCTGAAGCTCGTGCCGAAAGGCAAGCGCAATGGCCTCGAACTTACATGGAAAGGCATCCTGATGCAGGCGACGATGAGTGAGGCCGCGGGCGGTAGTTCCGGCTCATAGGGTGCCGCCGGATCGATCGACAAACCTGGGCGGGCTCAGCCGCCCTGGGTTTCGCACTGCAAGCCCGTGCCAGCCATTCACTCCTGCGAATTGCCGGCAGATGCACTGCTGAACCGGTATGCGGGATCCGGTGCTTTTACGGACTGCTACGTTGCCGAGATCGCCGGAGCCGTTTCCCATGCCGAATTCGTCGAGGCCTTCTACACCACGGCGGTGTTCAAGCTCGAGCGACTGATCTTGCGGCTGCTGGTCTCGCGCCCTTCCACGGACGCAGAGGCCCGACAGCTCGCGCGCCGGAAACGGGATTCGTTCGCGGCCTGGTCGGTCGAGGCGCGCGCAACCGATCAGCTACTTCTTTCCGACTTCACGGGCCGCACGAAATCCTGGCTCATGGTGGCCGCGCCGCAGAATGCCGGACTCTCGGGTACGCGGCTATTCTTCGGCTCAGCCGTCTTGCCGGTGCATGGCGCCAGCGAGAGCCGAACCAGCCTGGGATTCGCCTTCGCGGCCTTGCTCGGATTTCACAAGCTGTACTCGTGGATCCTGTTGAGATCCGCTGTTTCGCGGCTTTCCCGCCGGGCGTATACCCCGCCCCCCTACCAGGGATAGAGCTTGCCGGTGTAGTGCAGGAACTTGCCGGAATCTTCCGGCCGCAGCGTCGCGATCACCGATCGCATGGCCTTGATGCTCTCGGGCGGCGAGAGCTTGCCGCCGGACCCGCCCATGTCCGTGCGCACCCATCCGGGATTCATCACGACGCAAGTGATGCCGCGCGGCGCGAGATCGACCGAAAGGCTCTTCATCACCATGTTCACTGCCGCTTTGGAGCTGCGATAGGCGTAGCGACCACCGGAGGTGTTGTCCTCGATCGATCCCATGCCGCTCGTGATCGTGACGACCTGCTTGAGGTGGCTCTTCGCGACATTCTCGAGGAAGGCCTCGACGACGCGCATCGGACCCAGCGCGTTGGTGTCGAGCACCTTCGCCCAGGCCGCGTAGTCGAGGCTGCCGATCCGCTGTCTGGGTGGCCCGCCGACTCCTGCGTTGTTCAGCAGGACATCGATGGCGTCGCCCTTCAGCCCGGCGGCGGCCGCCCGCACGCTCGCCGTGTCCGTGACGTCTATTTCGAGGACACGAATACGCCCACCGCTTTCGGCGGCGATCTGCTGCAGTTCCTTGGCGGCCTTCGGCGCCCGACAGGCTGCGAAGATCTGCCAGCCTTCGGCGGCGTACTGGCGCGCGAACTCGAGACCGAGGCCGCGGTTTGCACCGGTGATGAGTACTGTCCGCATCGATCTTCCGATTCTCTGCTTTTACGCCTTCTGGCGCATACTGATACAGTCGTTCCTGGGGGGACGAACACATGACGATTGCTCGGCAAGCGCGAGAGGTAGTACGTTGCAACCCACCGATCGTGAACTCGGCATGTCGTGCCCGATCACCCGGCGCGACTTCATTCACGACGTCGGCATCACCGCGCTCGGCATGTCACTGCCGCTGCCGGGACTCGCGCTGGCGCAGGGCGACGGTCCGCTTTACTACCCGCCCACGCTCACGGGCCTGCGCGGCTCGCACCCGGGTTCCTTCGAGATCGCGCACGCGCTGGCGCGCGAGGGCAAGCGCTTCGACAACCCGCTAGCGCTCGACGAGCAATACGACCTGGTCGTGGTCGGTGGCGGGATCAGCGGTCTCGCGGCCGCGTATTTCCATCGCAAGCTGCACGGCGCGCAGTCGCGGATTCTCATTCTCGACAACCACGACGACTTCGGCGGCCACGCCAAGCGCAACGAGTTCCACCAGGGCGGGCCGATGCGTCTCGCCTGGGGTGGCACTGTAAACATGGAATACCCGCTGTACAGCGAGGTGGCGAGCGGATTGATACGCGAGCTCGGCATTGACATCGCGCGCCTGCAGGAGGACTTCGAATTCAACTGGCTCGGGATGCGCAGCGGCCTACAGCCGGCGCTCCTGTTTGACCAGGCCCGCTACGGCCTTGACGTGCTGCTGCGCGGCGTGACGCTGGATGGCACGGGACCGGGCGAACTCGCCGCACACGTTGACGCGTTTCCGCTGCCGGAGGCCGCGCGCGCGAAACTCAAGGCCTTTCTGCTCACGAGTGGCGACGTGCTCGCAGGATTGTCGCCAGCGGAACGGGAAGCCTACCTGCACGGCACCAGCTATCGCGATTTTCTCCGCGAACACTTTGATCTGCCGGAGACGGCGACGCAGATCTTCAGCAACACGCCGTCCGGTTTCTTTGGCCTGCCGGCCGAAAGTCTCTCGGTCGCGGAATGCCTGCAGATGGGGCTGCCCGGCGCGCACGTGCTGGGCAAGGCGAGTGAGCCAGAAGCGGAGGAACAGGAAAGGCCCGCGGCGATGTTCCCGGACGGCAACAGTTCGATCGCGCGGCTGCTCGTGCGCTCGCTGATCCCGGGATCCTTTCCGGCGATGGCAGCCGACGCGGACCCATTCCGCGTCGTGACCGAGCGGCTGGACTACGCCGCGCTCGACCGCCCCGGATCCGCAGTCCGGCTGCGGCTCAATTCCACGGCGGTCCACATCACCAATGCCTCTGATGGTGCGGGTGTCGCCGTCGACTACGTGACGGGCGGGCGACTGCTGCGCCTTCCTGCGCGGCAGGCGGTGCTCGCCTGCTACAACGCGATCGTGCCGCATCTCGTGCCGGACCTGCCGCCGGCACAGAAAGCGGCGCTCGCGCAGTGCGTGAAGCGGCCTATGCTGGTGGTCAATACGCTCCTGCGCAACGGCCATGCGCTGCAGAAGCTCGGCATCGTGGGCGCGCAGCTTCCCGGGAGCTTCCTGCAGTACATGTTCCTGGTGAGCGGCATCAACGTTGGCGACTACCACCCGGCTTGGCGGCCTGAGGATGCCTGCGTGATGCAATCCTTCGCGGCCTTTGTCGCGGAGAAGCCCGACGGCATGCGTGTCGCGGACCAGCACCACGCCGCGCGGGGGCGGATGCTCGCGATGCCGTTCGAGGACTATGAGCACGAAGTGCGCCAGGTGTTGAACGGGATGCTCGGCGCCGGCGGTTTCCAGCCTGCGCGCGACATCCTCGCCATCACCGTGAACCGCTGGCCGCATGGGTACGCGCGCGATCACCTCGACCTGGAGGATGCGGACTGGAACGTGGAACCGCGTCCAGAGATCGTCGGCCGCCAGCGCTTCGGCCACATCGCCATTGCCAACTCGGATGCCGGCGCGGATGCCTACACGCATGCCGCGATCGACCAGGCGTGGCGGGCGGTGAACGAGCTGACCGCCTGAGCCCTTGCGGCAGGGGTTTGTTTCATTGACCGGCCTGTCTTAACTGGTCCAGATTTCAAGTTAGTTTACGCCGCCCTCTGAGCCTCTGCGAGCAGGGGTCGGCCGCAGGCGGTTGCCGGTGCCGGCGGCCGGTAGCCGAGCGAGCCGTGGGGTCGGCGGGTGTTGTAGAAGATC
>SHZN01000039.1 GCA_009692245.1 Gammaproteobacteria bacterium | reverse complement strand
CGATTGAATGCGCGAGACCGCGACGGTGGAGCGCGCCATAGGCCTCGCGCATTTCGTCCGTGATCCAGGTGCCCGCACCGCCACGGCGCGGGCCCGCGCACGCCTCGACGACTGAGTTGAATGCCGTGTCGATGCGCGTCACATAGCCGCGATTGCGAATCGAGCGCGCGAGACTGCGCGAAATCCTGAATTCCGCCGGCAACAGGACGGCGCGCGGGTCAGGTGCCCACCAGAGAATTGGCTGTTCGGCCGAGTACCAGGGAAATACGCCGCGCCGGTAAGCGTACGTCAGCCATTCAGGGGTCAGCGCGCCACCGACGGCCAGCAGGCCGTTTGGCTCGCGCAGGGCGCGCGACGTCGGAGGCAGTGCCTCGGGTGGGTCAGTCTTCTGCAGCCAGGCAATCCCGGACATCAACGGAGAGCCTAGCCTGGATATCGGCACGCCGGAAGGGCAGGTGATCCGCGGCGGCTTGAAGGTATGCACGCCGGCGCGACCTTTCCCGTTTCAACCAGTCGCGGATAGCGACGGCAAAGCGTGGATCGGCAATCTCGTGCAGGGACCATACCGGCGCCGGCGCAAATCCACGCAACAGCTTGTGCTCGCCCTGGGTGCCGGGTTCGAAGCGCGCGAGGCCCTCGCGTATGCAGTACTCGATGCCGCGATAGAGGCAGGTCTCGAAATGCAGGCTGTTATAGTCGCCGCTCGCTCCCCAGTAACGCCCATAAAGGGTGTCGTCGCTGCGCAAGGACAGTGAGCAGGCGATGACTTCATCGTGGCGCATTGCCAGTTCAACGACCAGTGCGCGCGGCATGCTGCGCGCAAGTCGACGGAAGAAATCGAGGTTCAGGTACGGCGGATTGCCAAAGCGCGCGAATGTCTGCGCATGGAGCGTGTAGACGGTATTCATGAGCGCTGCATCCAGCTCGTCGCCGTGCAGCGTCCTGTGCGTGATGCCGGCTTCGGCGACACGACGCCGCTCGCGTCGCACCTTCTTGCGCTTCTCTGCCGTGAATCCCGCAATGAAATCGTCGAAGCTTCCGTAACCGGCGTTGTGCCAGTGAAACTGGCAGTCGAGACGAGTCATCCACCCGGCGGCTTCGAGTTCCGACTTGTCCTGCGAATCTGGAAACAGGACATGAAGCGATGAGACGCCGATTGCGCTTGCGAGCTGCCGCGCCGCCCCGATTAGGGCCAGCCGGCTTGCAGCTGCATCTTTTTCCAGCGTCAACAGCCGCGGGCCGGTCGCTGGCGTGAATGGCACTGCACTACAAAGCCGCGGGTAGTAGCTGAGACCAGCCCGTTGGTAGGCCTCTGCCCAGGCGAAATCGAATACAAACTCGCCCCAGGAATGCGGCTTCAGGTAGAGGGGCATCGCGCCCGTGAGGTCGCCGTGCGAGTCGCTGAGCAGCAGATGATGAGCATCCCAGCCGGTTTCCGCCGTCGCGCAGCCGGATTGTTCCAGCGCCACCAGGAACTCGTGGCGCAGGAACGGCGTGCCTCGTCCGACCAGCGCATTCCACTGCGTTGCATCGACATCGGCCAGCGAGCGGGCAACGCGCGCGGTCATGGGTCGTCAGCTGCCGGCCTGCAGCTCCAGGAAGCGATCGGCGTCGAGCGCTGCCATGCAGCCGGTGCCGGCCGAAGTCACGGCCTGTCGGTAGACATGATCGGCAACGTCACCCGCGGCGAATACGCCAGCCACACTGGTCGCGGTGGCGTCGCCCGAGAGGCCCGCCTTGACCACGATGTAGCCATTCTTCATTTCGAGCTGGCCCGCGAAGAGCGCGGTGTTCGGGGTATGGCCGACTGCAATGAAGAGGCCGGAAACTTCCAGGTCCTTCGTGCCCTTGCCGTCAGTCGCCTTCACGCGAATGCCGGTAACACCCTGGTCGCCGCCCAACACTTCGTCCACCACGTGATGCCACAGATAGGAGACCTTGCCTTTATCGGCGAGCGTCGCCAGGCGATCCTGCAGGATCGCTTCCGCACGCAGCCGGTCACGGCGGTGGATCAATGTGACATGCGAGGCGAGATTCGCGAGGTAGATCGCTTCCTCGACTGCGGTGTTGCCGCCGCCAACCACGGCGACACGCTGGTCCCGGTAAAAAAATCCGTCGCAGGTTGCGCAGGCGGAAACGCCGCGCCCCCGATAGCGTGTCTCCGATTCAAGCCCGAGATAGCGCGCGGAAGCGCCGGTCGCGATGATCAGCGCGTCGCAGGTGTATTCGCCGTCTTCACCAGTCAATCGGAATGGATGTTTGCCGAGCTCGACGTGATTGACCTGGTCGTGTGCCATCTCCACGCCGAATCGCTCCGCATGCCGACGCATGCGATCCATCAGGTCCGGGCCGAGCAGGCCCTCGACATCACCCGGCCAGTTATCCACTTCGGTCGTCGTCATCAATTGCCCGCCCTGCTCGAGTCCGGTGACGAGCAATGGCTTGCGATTGGCACGCGCGGCGTAAACCGCAGCCGAGTAGCCCGCGGGACCGGAACCCAGGATGATCAACCGCGAGTGTCGGGGGGTCGTCATGTATAGTGCTCTCCGCTCGTTTCCGCGCGCATCGCGTCCCCATCACAACGGGTCGCCGCGCATCCTATCAGGCCACTGTCATCGCATATGGGCGCTTGCCGTGCGAATTGCAATGTTTTTATAATCAACCGCTTATAGATAATTCTTTATCAGGATTCTTGATCCTTGGCCAAGTCCGCCGCAGACGCTTCCAACGGGGAAGCCAAACTCGATCCGGTTTTCGCACGGGCGCTGCGTGAGGCCGCATTCTGGCTGCTCGCCGCGCTTGCGCTGGTGCTGATGATCGCGCTTTCGAGTTACGACGCTTCCGACCGCAGTTTCAGTTATACCGGCGAGCCGGGCCAGGTCGCCAACCTGATCGGACTGTTGGGGGCCTGGGTCTCCAGCATGCTGTTCATGCTCTTCGGCTGGCCCGCGTTCCTGTTTCCGCTGGCGATCGCCTTCAGCGCCTGGGTCGGATTCAAGCGCGCGCCGGATGAGCCAGGGCAGGGGCGCTCGACGATTGCGCTTCGCACCATCGGCCTGGTCGCCGCGCTTGCGACAAGTTGCGGACTCGCGGCGCTGCACTTTGCCCCCGGAGCATTGCCCGCCGGTGCCGGTGGAATCCTTGGCAACCTGATCGGCGAGGGCCTTGTGGCCGCCGCATCGCTGCTCGGCGCGACGCTCCTGATGCTTGCGCTGTGGTTTGCGGGCGTGCAGCTCTACACCGCCGTCTCCTGGCTGCGCGTGATGGATCTCATCGGGCACGGGGTCCTTGCCGGCGCGGCATGGGTCCGCAACCGCATGGCGACAAATCGGGACCATGCCGCCGGCCGGGAATCGCGCGAAGCACGCGAGGCCGTTGTGCGCGAAGTGCAGAAGAAGGCGTTAACGCGCACACCGCCGCGAATCGAAACGGCGGCGCCGCAAGTACCGGAGCCGAGTCAGCGCGCAGAGAAGGAAAGGCAAGTCCAGCTGTTCGCCAAGCCCGCTGCCAAGGATCTTCCGGAGCTCAAGCTGCTCGACGATCCGCCGGCGCGCGAGAAGACTTATTCTCCCGAAGCGCTCGATGCGATTTCGCGGCTCGTCGAGATCAAGCTCAAGGATTTCGGCGTCGACGTCGAGGTGGTCGCGGTCCTGCCCGGCCCGGTCGTCACGCGCTTTGAACTGAAACCTGCACCTGGCGTGAAGGTCAGCCAGATCAGCGCGCTCGCCAAGGACCTCGCACGTGCCTTGTCGGCGATCAGCGTGCGGGTCGTCGAGGTGATACCTGGCAAGTCGGTCGTGGGCCTGGAAATCCCAAATGAGACACGCGAACTGGTCACGCTCGGCGAGATCATCCGCTCGCGCGCCTATGACGAACTCGCATCGCCGATCGCACTCGCGCTCGGCAAGGACATCGGTGGCGCACCGGTGGTCGCCGATCTCGCAAAGATGCCGCACCTGCTGATCGCGGGAACCACCGGCTCCGGCAAGTCGGTCGCCATCAACGCCATGGTTCTGTCGCTGCTCTACAAGAGCACGGCCGAGCAGGTGCGATTGATCCTGATCGACCCGAAGATGCTCGAGCTGTCGGTCTATGAGGGCATCCCGCACCTGCTGGCGCCCGTCGTCACCGACATGAAGCAGGCGACCAACGCTTTGCGCTGGTGCGTTGCTGAAATGGAACGGCGCTACCAGCTGATGAAGGAACTGGGTGTCAGGAATCTCGGGGGCTTCAATCGCAAGGTGCGTGACGCAGAGCAGGCCGGCAAGCCGATTCCCGATCCGCTGATCGCCCGACTGCTCGCCATGGGCAAGTACGCGGGCGCGGTGCCGCCGCTTGAGCCGCTTCCCTACATCGTCGTGGTCATCGATGAACTCGCCGACCTGATGATGATCGTCGGCAAGAAGGTCGAAGAGCTGATTGCGCGGCTCGCGCAGAAGGCGCGTGCTTCCGGGATCCATCTGATCCTCGCGACCCAGCGCCCATCAGTAGACGTGATCACGGGTCTCATCAAGGCGAATATCCCGGCCCGCATCGCGTTCCAGGTGTCAGCCAAGGTGGATTCACGGACAATTCTCGACCAGAACGGCGCGGAATCGCTGTTGAGTCATGGTGACATGCTGTACCTGCCACTCGGTAGCTCGACGCCTGAGCGTGTTCACGGCGCATTTGTCGCGGACCAGGAAGTGCACCGCATCGTCGCTTCGCTTCGAGGCGGCGCAGGGCCCGAGTTCGTCGACGAAGTACTGTCAGGCCCGAAAGGACCGATACCGGGCCTCTCGGATGAACCTGGGGACGGCGAGGGCGGCGAAGCTGCCGACGAGGGCGAGCAGGATCCGCTGTACGACGAGGCCGTGCGCATCGTCACCGAATCGCGCCGCGCCTCCGTTTCAGGCGTCCAGCGCCGGCTCAAGATCGGCTACAACCGTGCTGCCAGGCTGGTTGAATCCATGGAAGCTGCGGGTCTGGTCGGCTCGCTGCAATCGAATGGAAGCCGCGAGGTCCTCGCGCCGCCACCGCCAGAATCGTCATGAGCAACCGCCTTGCGGTCTTGCTGATCCTCAGTCTCGGGATTGCGCCGGCGCTCGCCGCATCGACGACTGACGCGGCCGCCGTAACGCGCGTTGAAGGCTTTCTCGGGCAGCTGACCAGCCTGCGCGCTGATTTTCGCCAGACGGTGACTGACGCGCGTGGCCGCGTGCTGGAACGGGCTGAGGGCGCGATGGCGCTTGCGCGGCCCGGCCGGTTCCGTTGGGACTATCGCGTGCCCGAGCAGCTCATCATTTCCGATGGCGTGACTGTGTGGCTCTACGACGTCGAACTGGAGCAGGTCACGGTGCGTGCCGCCGGCGAGGCGCTGGCCGGAACGCCGGCGATGCTGCTTGCCGGCGATGCGGACCTGAATGGCGAATTCGAGATCACGTATGCGGGCCTTGAGGACGGACTGGAATGGAGCCTGCTGACCCCGCGCCGCCTGGATTCGGACTTCCGTGACCTGCGACTTGGGTTTGAGGGCATGGAATTGCGACGCATGACGCTGCATGACCGCCTCGGCCAGACTACCGAGCTTGAATTGCTGAACATCGTGCGCAACCCGAACATTGACGAACATCTTTTCTCATTCAAACCGCCGCCCGATGTCGATGTCGTGGGCCGCGCGCCGGCTGACTGACGTTGCTGGAACTCCGCTATCGCCGCACCTGGATCACGTTGGTCTGGCTGTTGGCAGCGCTCATCATCGTCGCGAGCCTGGTGCCCAGCAAGGAGATTGCGGGTGCCGGCGGCCTCGACAAACTCGGTCATTTTGCCGCGTATTTCACGCTCACCCTGCTGTGCGAGGGGATCGTGGCGAGGACATCGGTCCCATGGGTCATCGTGTCGGTGATATCGCTGGGGCTCTCGATGGAAGCGGCACAGGCGCTCTTTACGGAGACGCGGACCGCCGATTGGGCGGATGTCCTCGCGAATACAACCGGCGTATTGACTGCCTGGTGGGTGGTTCGCAGGCGGGTTGGCTGGGCCCTGACAGCCGAAGCCTGGCTGGCAGGCCGTCGACGGCACTGACGGCGCGCGTTAACGGCTAGAATCCGCGCAGCATGCAGCGACAGGCCAGACTCCCGATCGACCATTCCGGAAACGCCACGAACCGCCCGCTGGCCGATCGCATGCGCCCACGGAATTTGTCCGAATTCGTCGGGCAGGGTCACCTGTTGGGTCCCGGCAGGCCATTGCACCAACTGCTGACCGCGGGAATCCCGCATTCGATGGTGCTCTGGGGTCCGCCCGGCAGCGGCAAGACGACACTGGCACGGCTTGCGGCCGAGACCTGCCAGGCAGACTTCATCGCCTTGTCCGCGGTCATGGCGGGCGTCAAGGACATCCGCGAAGCGGTGGATCAGGCGCGTGCAGCGCGCGCCTCTGATGGCAGGGCGACGCTCCTGTTCCTGGACGAGGTTCACCGCTTCAACAAGGGGCAGCAGGATACATTCCTGCCTTTCGTCGAGGACGGCACGCTCGTATTCATCGGAGCGACGACCGAAAATCCATCCTTCGAACTCAATTCCGCACTGCTGTCGCGGGCACGCGTCTATCTGCTGAAGCCCCTGGATGCGGTCGACCTGCTGGCGCTGCTTGAGCGGGCGCTCGAAGATGCTGAGCGAGGACTGGGCGGAAGCGGGGTGACCGCGGCGAATGAGACTCTGCGACTTCTCGCCGATGCAGCGGATGGCGACGCACGCAGGGCTCTCAATCTGCTCGAACTCGCGGTCGATCTGGCGGCCACGGATGTGACAGGTCCGGTAATCACGATCGACATCGTCCGGGTGGTTACGGCTGGCGGTCATCGGCGCTTCGACAAGCGCGGTGAACTTTTCTACGACCAGATCTCCGCGCTGCACAAGTCGGTGCGCGACAGCGATCCGGATGCCGCGCTTTATTGGCTCTGCCGCATGCTGGATGGCGGCTGCGACCCCGGCTTCATCGCGCGGCGCATGGTGCGCATGGCCAGTGAAGACATCGGCAATGCAGATCCGCGCGCCCTCACGCTGGCACTCGCCGCGTGGGACGGATTCGAACGCCTGGGTAGCCCGGAGGGAGAGCTGGGACTCGCCCAGGCCTGCGTGTTCATGGCCTGCGCGCCGAAGAGCAATGCCGTCTACAAGGCCTATGGCTCGGCAATGGACGACGCGCGCGCACTCGGCACACTGGAGGTTCCGCTGCATCTGCGCAACGCACCCACTCAACTCATGAAGGAACTCGGCTACGGCAAGGGATACCGTTACGCCCACGACGAGCCGGATGCCAAGGCTGTTAGCCAGACGCATTTTCCCGATGGTGTCGAACCACGGGTCTACTATCATCCGGCCCCGCGCGGGCTGGAATTGCGCCTGCTCGAGGCGTTGAAGCGCAAGGACGACCATGCTTGATGCCCGGCAATTGCGCAGCGATCCGGATGCCGTGGCAAGAAATCTGGCCCGGCGCGGGTACCGCCTCGACATCGCGCGCTTCACCGAACTGGAAAAGCGGCGCAAGGACGCGCAGGTCGCCGTCGATGCGCTGCGCAACGAGCGCAACAGCCGCTCGCGCACCATCGGCCAGGCCAAGTCGCAGGGGCAGGACATCGCGCCGATGCTGGCCGAAGTCGAATCGCTCGGTGCTCGCCTCGACGCGGCGGAGCGGTCACTGACGGCGCTGCAGGCGGAACTCGACGCATTGCTTCTCGACTTGCCGAACCTGCTGAACGACAGCGTTCCGGACGGGCGCGATGAATCGGGGAACCTCGAGATCCGTCGCCACGGTGAGCCGAAGCGCCTTGATTTCGAAGCGCGGGATCATGTCGCGATCGGAGAGAGCCTGGATGGGCTCGATCTCCCCGCAGCGGGCCGTATCTCCGGGGCCCGCTTCTCGGTGCTCACGGGTCCGGTCGCTTCCCTGCATCGCGCACTTGCGCAGTTCATGCTTGACCTGCATCAGCGCGAGCATGGATATCGCGAAGCGTACGTGCCGTATCTCGTTTCACGGGCGACACTGACCGGCACCGGCCAGCTGCCGAAATTCGAGCAGGACCTGTTCAAACTCGCACGCAGCGAAGCGGATCCAGAACTTTTCCTGATTCCGACGGCCGAGGTGCCGCTAACCAATCTTGCTGGCGACCGGATCTTCGACGCGGCGCAATTGCCGCTGAAGCTGGTTGCGCACACGCCGTGTTTCCGTTCAGAGGCCGGGTCCTATGGAAAGGACACACGCGGGCTGATTCGCCAGCATCAGTTCGACAAGGTCGAGTTGGTTCAGATCGTGCGGCCATCGGATTCCTACCAGGCGCTGGAGGAACTGACGGGTCACGCGGCGCGCGTGCTGGAATTGCTGGAGCTGCCTTACCGGGTGGTGGCGCTCTGTGCCGGTGATATCGGTTTCGGCAGCGCGAAGACCTATGACCTCGAGGTCTGGCTGCCGGGGCAGGGGAAGTACCGCGAAATATCATCCTGCAGCAACTGCGAGGCATTCCAGGCGCGGCGCATGCAGGCGCGCTGGCGCAATCCCGAGACCGGAAAGCCCGAACCGTTGCACACGCTGAACGGGTCGGGAGTCGCGGTGGGTCGCGCCCTGGTCGCGGTGCTCGAGAACTACCAGCAGGCAGACGGTTCGGTCGTCGTGCCTTCCATGTTGCGGTCCTATCTCGGCGGACTTACGCGCATTTCGGCGGTGTGATGCGCCGTCCAGCTTGCTTGCCAGTCAGTCGTCGCGCGCCGCGCCGAGCAGGTGCAGCAGACTCGTAAACAGATTGAAAATGGTGACGTAAAGCGTCACGGTCGCGAGGATGTAGTTGGTCTCGCCGCCATTCACGATCTCGCCGGTCTGGAACAGGATCATCCCGGCCATCAGCAGCACGAACATGCCGGATACCGCGAGTGACAACGCCGGCATGTGGAAGAAAATCGCGCCGAGGCCCAGCAGGAAGGCGGTCAGGATTCCGACAACCAGGAAGCCGCCCATGAACGTGAAGCGCCGGCCGGTCCTGACGACGTAGGCCGACAAACCGACAAATGTCACGGCGGTGATGCCAAAGGCATTAATCACGACTGAATGGCCGTTGGGTATGGCCTTCAAGTACAGGCTGATGATCGGGCCCAACGTGTAACCCAAAAAGCCGGTCAGCGCGAACACGAATACGAGGCCCATGGCGCTGTTGGCTGTCTTGTGGACGCCAAACAGCAGGCCGAAATAGACGAGCAGCGTCAGCATCACACCCGGATACGGGAGATCGTAGGCCATCGCAACGCCCGCTATCGATGCGCTGAAAGCCAGCGTTGCTGCGAGCAGCAGGTAGGTATTGCGCAGGACCTTGTTCGTGGCCAGCGCTGACTCGCGGATTACTGACTGTTGCAGGACGATTGGATCGCGTTGCATCGCTCATACCTCCAGCCTGGAATTGAACTACTGAGACACAGTATAGCGAATCGGGTTCCCCAACCCGCCTCGCGTGACTTGCGGGCGGGAGCGCCGAAGCCGACAATCCCCGCCGCACCGGATTCCGCCGGAGAGGTGGCAGAGCGGTTGAATGCACCGGTCTTGAAACACGCTCGAAGCGTTACTCGCCATGACCGAACATGAGGAATAACAGGCACTTCCAAGTTGGCGGCATCGCCTTCGGTTATCCTCGCTGCTGGTGGTTTCCCGTAGGTTGGAAACACAAACGGAAACATCTAGCGGCGCATCCTTGCATTACTCGACGAAAGCTACTGCCCGAGGTTCAAGTTCACCCGCGGTTTCATTAGCGAATCCCCGCTCGGGTCTCTCTGAGCTCCCACTCCGCGGGGATTTCAATGGTTGTTCCAGGAATCTTGCGAGGCAACAAGGCGCCCTTTAGGTTCGCCTCCGTCAGCCGGCGAGAGAAACTTGCGAATCGACCGAGGCTGTTCACTACCGCATCCCCACGCACCAGTACACCTATTCGGCGGCCCTTCTTCTTTGCGATGGTAAGTGCCCGAGCAAGATCAGAATCATTCGACACAATCACGGCCAGCTCGAACAGGGTACTCCACGCATCATTCACGAGCTCAACAGCGAGGTTCACGTCGGAACCCTTTTCCTCCGTATGCCACACCCGCGTAAGACCGCCAGTGCGTCCTCCTGAGAGCACCAACGGCATCGGTTTTGGCTGTCGCCGAAACTACCCGTAGTAGACACTCAGCTCGGGAATGCTGGCCGACAGGGCCCGCAGATAAACATCCTGGCGGAGTGCCTTTCGTGGGTCGTCTGGGGTATCTGCCACGCGTGCCATCTGGACGAAATCGGTGGCAAATGACAAATGACCCTTGGGCGGCAGCGGCGCAGTGATCAGCCGCTCCAGGGCCGGTTCCGCATTCGCCACTGCAGAGCGCAGCCAGGCCTCCATCTCGGGCCTGCTGTCGACGGCAATCACATTGATGCCGAAATGCAGCGCCCGCGCGGCCCAGCCTGCGCCGATCACACCGGTTCCCAGCAGGCCAAGTGTCTTGACGGTGCTCACATGAGTGATCCTCGAGGGTCGCGGGTAATATTACGAGAGAAATATAATAATCCTTCGAGCCGGAGGATGCACACGCTACATGCGGGTGGCATTCGCGCGGGAAGTTCAATCACTCTGCGGCCGACACCCCGACCTGAGCGGGACTCGCGGTCGGCAATGACTGTGCCGGAGACGCCGCGTTGACCTGCACGCCGCACATCGTGAGGACCGTGAGGGCGACTGTCAGCGTTGCGCGAACGGATGCTATGGTTGCCGTCGCTGCCAATGCTTATCCGTCGGCGAGCGACCCAAGCGCCTTCCGCAGCGGTTCGAGCCACTGTGCGTAGGGTATCCACAATCCGACACCTTCCCGATTGATGGGTCGGCGCACTTGCGCCGCGCTGGCAGTGTGCACAGTGCGCTCGGTCTTGTAGAACTCTACGCATGCCGGCTCGAAGGGCAGTCCGCAGTAGTCGAGGATGCGCCGCACGGTACCCTCGATGTCGGCGATGACGTCCTCATGCTGCACGCGCAGCACACGGCCCGGAAGTACGCGGTCCCAGTGATCCATCATCTCGACGTAAGTGCGGTAGTAGCGTCCGATGTCTTCGAGGCTGTAGGCAAAGTTGTGCCCCCTGGCGTACAGCTGCTTGAAATTACTGAAGCCGCAGTCCATCGGGTCGCGACGCGCGTCGATGATCTTTGCGTTCGACAATATCATTTGGATGATGCCGATATTGCGGAAATTGTTCGGCATCTTGTCAATGAAGAACGGCTTGCCGCTGCGGTAGTCGAGCGTGTCGCGCAGGTAGTGCTCGCCAAAGCGCAGGCACTGCTCAAAAAAGCATTGCCCCCGTGCTGTCGCAGATGCGCCACGCCTGCATCGTCGGGGACGGTAGGGCGGGCGGGTGATCAGTCCAAGGTCGGAATTGGGCCTATCCGGTCCATCCTCCTGGCGCGCAACCGCTCCCCGAAGACGGCAAGCTGAGGCTAGTGCCGAACCGCGCCGTTACCGCACCCTGACGCCGGTGGCGCGCTCCTGGTCCTGCAGGATGCGTCTGGTCGAGCGGAAGTAATGCCAGCTCGCCCAGGCGCCGACCGGCACCAGGCACAGCATCGCCTGGCGCAACGATTCACCATTCGCGATGTGGCCCGGGGCAAACGCATCGCTCAGAAATCCGACTGCCTGTGGCGCGATGATGAGGTTGCCGACGTTGGCGAGGAACAACAAGGCAGCGCAGAACTGCGCCCGCATGCGCGGTTCGCAGAGATTGTTCATCAACCCGAAGCAGGGACCGATGTAGAAATAGATCGACGGGATGAATATCCAGAACAGTGCCGTCGCCAGCTGCAGGTCGCGAGTCCAGTAGATGGCGAGCGAAACTGCCGTCGCGACCCCGACGCCAATCCCCATGAGGCGGACGACGCGGCGCGGGTCCGTCATCGACGGATGCGCAAGCCACCATCCGGTGAGTAACGTCGCGAGCCCACCGCCGAACAGGTGGATGGGCCCGATAATCGCGCCTGCTTCGCCCGGTGTCAGGCCATAGTTGCGCACCAGGAATGTCGGGGTCCACCACATCAGTCCCCAGCCCCACAATGCCGTGAGCGCGCCCGCGACCATGACGTGCACGGCCGCTCTCTGGGTCCAGAGGAAACGCATGCTTTCGGCAAAAGAGGCACCTTCGTGGTCGCCACCCTTGCTGTCCAGTTGACCGCGCGTTGGCTCGCGAACCGTCGCGAATATGAGCAGGCCAACGATGACCCCCGGGATTCCGAGCACGAGGAAAACCGTGCGCCAGTCATAGCGATCATTGATCATTCCGGCGATGTCCGCGCCGAGCCACGCGCCAATCGGGGCCCCCAGTGAAAAGATCGTCAGTGCCATCGGTCGTCGCGCGGCGGGGAAGTAGTCCGAGATGATGGAATTGGCGCCGGGTGTCCCGCCGGCTTCGCCGACGCCCACGCCGATGCGGGCGAAGAGCAACTGCAGATAGCTGCGCGACAGTCCACAGAGTGTCGTCATCACCGACCAGCCGATGAGGCACCACCCGATGATGTTGCGACGGTTGCCGCGATCAATCAGCCACGAAAGCGGGAATCCCAGCACGACATAAAAGAGCGCGAGCGAGACGCCGGTCAGCAGGGCAATACCGGAATCGCTGAGCTGCAGTTCCAGTCGTATCGGCTCGAGCACCGTCGAGATCACGTAGCGGTCCGCAATGCTGAGCGTATAGACGAGGACCATGACGATCATCACGTACCAGCGTAGTGCGACCGCTCCCGAGCCCTCACCGGCTTTGTGAGCCCCAGGTTCTGCCTGCGCGTTCTTGGTCATCGAACCTCCCTCAAGACACGTACTCAGGCGCGCATCCGTTTGCCTTGCGGGTCGAATGCGGGAGCCGCGAGTCGTACGGCGGACCGGCGCTCGCCAATGAGCTCCACTTCGAAGCCGGACGTCGCGGCGGCAGCCAGGTTGTCGACGTAACCGAGCGCAAGCGATTTCTGCACGCGGTGACCGAAGCCGCCGGATGGCGCGGGCCTGGATTCGATCAGCCAGCTTGCGAAACGTATCGTCCTCGGACAGACCAGCCTGACGGTGCTCATTTTGCTGAAGGCATTGTCTAGGACCGTGGGAATACGAGCCCCCGACAACGCTTCGGAACACCCCTTGTATTTTCAGCGGTCTTGGCAGAGCCTCCCCGAGCGGTTGCAGTCTGGAACCGCTTATGCGTCATCTTAAAACCTCTCGTGCCGCTGCGTTCAGCGCCAGCATTGCCGATCTTCCGCTAGGAACACTCCTAAAGCCAGAAGACCTGGCGCACATGGAGCTTGCAAAGCTCGACACTTTGCGGAGCTGGCGAAGCCGCCGACTTGGGCCTCAGTACGTTCTCACTGGCAGCGGCCCGCGATATGTCCTCGGTGACGTTGTTGCCTGGATAAATTCCGGCGGCATAAACGGCCCGCTTCACAGGCGCCAGGACGTAGCCGCGTGACGATGTTGCGTGAGGCTTTCGTCGCGGCTATTCGTGCCGCCATCGATCGGCTTTACCAAGCGGGGCGCATCGATATCGGCCAGGCCGAGGAATTCCGTCGGGCACTGCCAGCACGGGGGCACGCATGAGCGCCGACCTCGCAACAGCGCAATCGGTGGCGATCGTTGCGG
>SHZN01000038.1 GCA_009692245.1 Gammaproteobacteria bacterium | reverse complement strand
CGTTCGCAATCATCAAGCGCAACCGGCACACCATCAATCCGGTCGATGTACAGCCGGACCAGCGCACGGCTGCTCGCCGGGCTGAATTCGACCTCGACCAGTTCGTAACCGAGCCCTGCCAGCACCGGGTCCAACAAGCCAAGCAACCTGTTCCTCACGCGGCCTCCGTCGGCCCCAGAAACGAAAAAATGGGCGCGAGGCCCATTTCTGGCGACCCGATCGAAACAAAAAAGGCCCCGCGACGGGGCCTCTTGATCGACCTTGTGGTTCCGGGGGACCGCGACCGGGCCTCGCTGCCCGACTGCGGTGGCGCCTGCCACGCCCCCCGACCGGCGCGCATGATAGCGCAGGGTACCCGCCGCCTCAACCTGCGGAATAAAAGGCCAGTCAAAACCAGTGCGATAGACTGCGCCCGAACACCATCGAAATGAGCGCCGAAACAGACGTCCGGAAGCACTACCGCACTTGCCATCTTTGCGAGGCAATCTGCGGTGTCGAGATACGCCTGCGCGGCAACGAAATACTATCGGTCCGCGGCGACCCGCATGACCCATTCAGCCGCGGCCACATCTGCTCCAAAGCGGTGGGCCTGAAGGATGTCCACGAAGACCCGTATCGCCTTCGGCATCCGCTGAAGCGCACGCCCAACGGCTGGCGGCGCATTGGCTGGGACGAGGCAATCGACGAGGTCGCCGAACGAATCGTCGCGATCCAGGCTGCGCACGGGCACGATGCCGTCGCGACTTATCTCGGTAACCCGACCGTACACAGTTACTCGGCGTTGCTGTCAAGCGTCGTGCTGTCACGCGCACTGCGCAGCCGCAATCGCTATTCAGCGACCTCCGTCGATCAGCTGCCGCATCACCTTGCAGCCTTGCTGATGTTCGGGCACCAGTTCCTGCTGCCGATTCCGGATATCGACCGCACTCATTACCTGATGGTGCTGGGCGCCAATCCGGTCGCTTCGAATGGCAGCTTGATGACGGCACCCGATGTTGCGCACAGGCTCCAGGCAATCCGCGCGCGCGGTGGCCACATGGTCGTCGTTGATCCACGACGCAGCGAAACCGCCGCCCTCGCCGACCGTCACCTGTTCATCAGGCCCGGCAGCGACGCGCTGCTGCTGTTCGGGATGATCCACGTGCTGTTCGCCGAAAAAAGGGTCGCGCCTGGACGGCTGCTGCCATTTATCGACGGCATCGAGACGATCGAGCAGCTGGCGGCACGATTTGCACCGGCAGCGGTTTCGGACGCAACGGGTATCCCCGCCGACGAGATCCGCACGCTGGCCTTGGAATTCGCGTCCGCGCGCTCGGCCGTTTGTCACGGCCGGATCGGCACCTCGACCCAGAGTTTCGGCAGCCTGTGCCAATGGCTGATCCAGGTCCTGCACCTGCTGACCGGCAATCTCGATCGGGCGGGCGGCGCGATGTTCACGGCGCCGGCTTTCGACCTCGTTGCCCGCACCAGAGGCACGAGCCAGTCCGGGCATTACAACCGCCGCCGCACCCGCGTGCGCGGACTGCCGGAATTCAGCGGCGAATTCCCGGTTGCGGCGCTTGCGGAAGAGATGGACACGCCAGGGCCCGGGCAGATTCGCGCCCTTATCACGTCGGCGGGCAATCCGGTCCTGTCGACACCCAATGGCACAAGACTGGAAAAAGCCCTTGGCGGCCTGGAATTCATGGCTTCCGTCGATTTCTATCTTAATGAAACGACGCGGCACGCCAACATCATCCTGCCGCCGACATTCGCCCTCGAGCGAGATCACTACGATCTAGTCTTCCACCTGCTGGCCATCCGCAATACCGTCAAGTACTCGTTGCCACTTTACGAGCCGGCAGCCGATACGCGGCACGACTGGCAGATCCTGCACGGCATTGCTGTGCGGCTGGCCGCACACGACCCGCAGCGTCGGCCCGGTCTCGTGGATCGCCTGCGCGCCCGCTGGCTAACGCCCAAGCGCGTGCTCGCGCTTGGGCTGCGCTTTGGTCCGCGTGGCGCGGGTTGGAATCCGCTCGCGAAGGGACTGACACTCGCAAAGCTCGCCAGCCTCCCGCATGGCCTGGACCGCGGACCGCTGCAACCCTGCCTTCCGGGCCGGCTGGGTCCAAAGGCGCGTATCAGTCTCGCACCCGTGCCATTCGTTGCGGATGTCGACAGACTGGCAGGTGAATTGTCGAGAGCGACAACCTTGCCGGCACTGCACCTGATCGGCCGCCGCGACCTGCGCAGCAACAATTCCTGGATGCACAACAGCCAGCGTCTGGTGAAGGGCCCGAGGCGCTGCACCCTGTTGATGCACCCGACCGATGCAGCAAGGCTGGGTATCGACGACAGCGCACGTGTCAGTGTGCGCTCGCGTGCCGGAGCGATTGCGGTCGATGCGGAACTGAGCGACGAAGTCATGCCCGGTGTCGTGTGCCTGCCCCACGGCTGGGGACACGACCGGCCCGGCACCCGGCTTTCCGTCGCAAGTGCGCATCCGGGCGCTAGCATCAATGACCTCACGGACGAGCTGGCCGTCGATGCGGTGAGCGGTAACGCTGCATTCAGCGGCGTACCGGTGACTGTCGAAGCGATTGTGAATTAATCATGGAAATCACGATGAAGCAATGGTTGACGTTGATTGCGATGTGGCTTGTGGCGATGACTGCCGCTCGCGCCGAGGTGATGGGCAGCGAGCTTGACACGGCGATCGCCGCGTTCGAGCCGCGCGTGATCGAATGGCGCCGGGATTTCCACAGCAACCCGGAACTTGGCAACCGCGAATTCCGCACGTCCGGAATCGTCGCGGCACACTTGAAGAAGCTCGGCCTTGAGGTCAGGATGGGCATCGCCCACACCGGCGTCGTGGCGCTGTTGCACGGAGCGCTTCCGGGACCCACGATCATGCTGCGCGCCGACATGGATGCGCTGCCAGTCACCGAGCGCACCGATGTTCCGTTTCGCTCAACCGTCATGAGCGAGTACCGCGGCCGTCAGGTTGGTGTCATGCATGCCTGCGGTCACGATGCGCATACGGCGATCCTGATGGCGACCGCGCAAGTGCTTGCGGGCCTGCGGGAGCGCCTGCCTGGCACGGTGATGTTCGTGTTCCAGCCCGCGGAGGAAGGCGTGCCGGAGGGTGAACAGGGTGGCGCGCCGCAGATGATGCGGGAAGGGCTGTTCGATATCGCCAAGCCCGACGCCATCATCGGGCTGCACGTATTCTCCACTCTGCACACTGGCACGGTCGGCTTGCGGGCCGGGCCATTCATGGCGGGATCAGATTTTTTCAGGATAGTCGTAACCGGACGCCAGAGCCACGGCGCAAGGCCCTGGGCGGGCGTCGACCCGATCGTGACGGCTGCGCAGATCATCAATTCGCTGCAGACCGTCATCAGCCGTCAGACCGACATCACCGCACTTCCCGCTGTGGTGAGTATCGGCGCAATCAACGGAGGTGTGCGCCATAACATCATCCCGGATAGTGTCGAAATGCTCGGTACCATGCGGACATTCGGCCCCGCTGCCCGCCAGGACATCATTGATCGCGTCCAGCGCATTGTCACCAATGTGGCCGAAGCCAATGGAGCGACGGCCACGCTCGAAATGATGCCCGCGCCGAACCCGGTGGTGGACAACGATCCGGCGCTGACGCAAAAGGTCGTCGCGTCGCTGCAGGTCGCGCTGGGCAGCGATGCTGTCAAAACGCTCAGCATGAAGACCATCGCCGAGGACTTTTCCTACTACGCACTCCAGGCGCCCAGCGTGTTTTTCTTGGTTGGCATCACACCGCCCGGGCAGGACCTGCGCACGGCCCCCGATAATCATTCAGACCGGTTTTACGTTGACGAGAGCGGCATTGCGGTGGGACTGAAGTCCATGCTGCACGTCGCCGTGGACTATTTGCAGGGCGGCGCGCCAAGCCCTGGTTCATAATGGCGCGTCAACAATAGTCTGGTGATACACCCATTTAGTGAGGGAGGCTGATGATGAAAAGAATGACCATTGCAGCGGCTGCTGCAGCACTGACGCTCGCGACATCCGCGATGGCCTTCGAGGCCTATACGGACTACACGCCGAGTAAAGAAGTCTGGAATGTCACGATGGTGAAGGTGAACCAGAACCGCATCGATGACTATCTCGATGGACTCAAGCAGACCTGGGCACCGGGCTGCGAGATCGGCAAGAAACACAGTGTGGTAGTGGACTGCTTCGTCTACCTGAGCGAAACCACCGCAAACCGCGATTTCAACATGATGCTCGTGATGAAGCTCCCAAGCGGCGCAGTGTCCGACCCGGACGCGGCCCTGTTCAAGCAGATTCAGGCCGAAACCCGCGCCCAGCTGGAAGAGGCCAAGCAGGACAAGATTGTCTCGGGCTATGAAGAAATGCGCTAATTCTGGGGCGAGATGAACTTCCGCCGCATCGAGTTCAAGTAAACGGTTACTGCTGGGCGGTTCCGGCAATCCGGCCGGAGCCACCTAGCAGGTAGACCGCAAAGCTTCCCAGCCAGTGACCGCCCTCGTAGTGCTCACTGGTCACGGCGGGCAATGCGCCGGCCGCATGTTTGGCGGCGGCCGCCTCAAGTGATGCGCGCCGCTTGTCAGCCGCAGGCAGTCCCGAAGCAATTCCCAGCAGCATCCAGGCACGGCTGAGATTGAGCCCATCGATGTGTGCGAGCTTCGGATCGGAGCGATCCGTCACGATGCCGGGCTGTAACCAGTCGCTGCGCGAACCTCTTGGAATCTGCGGCAGGAATCTGCCAAGCCACCTGGAGAATTCCGCCGGTGACATCACTCGGCGCATCAAGTCTACCTCGGCAAGGCACGGCGACAGGAAATCCTCGCCTGATGGTTCATAGCGCAGCGGGCAATCCGTGTCGGCCAGGTAGTACGCGCGGCTCCGCTCATCGATCAGCGACGTCATCGCCACGTCACCGGCCGCGACGGACCAGTCGCGGATCAATCCGAAGGCAAAGGCAGTCTGCGAATGCTCACCGACCCGAATCGGGTAATGGAGTTTTGGCAGCCAGTCCCGGATTCGATCTGCCGCCTCGACTTCCAGCGGGTGCAGCGCGGCTGCCCAGCGCGGCGCATCCGGGTCAGGCCAACTCCGGAGCTCCGCAACCAGCTGCAATAGCCAAGCGAGCCCATAGGGTCGTTCGAAAGACCTGCGCCCGGCGCCGCGCAGATAGGCGACTTCGGCCGCGACGTTTGCTTCAGTAAAGCTTGCATCGAGCGCGGTGCGCGCGGCCTTCGCGAATTCGGAATCCGGATACAAGCGAGCGAGCCTTGCCAGCAGCCAGTGACCATGCACAGCGGAGTGCCAGTCGAAGCAACCGAAGAAAACGGGTGTGAGTTCCCTCGGCGGGTGCACATCGGCGTCGCTCGCGAGCACATGCCCGATCTTGTTCGGATACTCGAGGTGCACGCAGCCCAGCGCCAGTCGTGCGAATCTCCCGGCCGCGGTAGCGTCCAGCGATAAGTTTGCCTGCGCGCCGGCGGCGCTCCAGGCGGCGATCGAGAGCAGGACTGCCAGAATCGCTTTGCCGACCATGGCAGTCACTCTATCGCAGCTGGCCTGCTAGGATCGAGTCGTGGCAAGTCGAAGGGCCGCACGCGCATTGGGGACGCTGGAACGGCTTGCGCGCCGTTTTGGCCCGGGGCTGCCCGCACCCAAACTCGCCCTGCTCACAGTTCTCGCTGACGCCCGGCTCGTGTCGCCCGGCCAGTTGCGCCGGCTGCACGAGTTGTTGTGCTTCATGGACGCCTATCCGGACAATCGCGGAGTCCGCGGTAACGTGCGCCGCATGCTGCGGGAATTCAGCCAAAGGTCGGAACTACGCCGCCATCGCAATGCCCTGGCAGGCAGCGGCATCGCCGGTACCGATACGCCCTATCGCTTTTTCTGGCCCACCGCGCAGTGGATCGCCCAGCACTGGCCCGGTGCACTGGTGTTGGATCGAAACGACGAAGAAGCAATCCGCGAGATTCTCGCGGCGCTGCCGCCGCTGCTCGAGCCTGCGCAATCAGAATGGCGGATTGCCCGGCATCCGAAGGACCTGAGACCGGTCGATCGGCTGGTGCCACACGGCATGACCGACGCCGATTTCATCATTGGCCTGATCGCCGCGTTGCCCGGTGATGAATTCAGCCGTGAGGCATTCGGAGATCGCCTCGACCTGTCATACGTGCTGCGCCCCGGGCCGGGCACGCCCGAACGCACGACGGCTCGACTCGACCTGGTGGACGTTCATTTTCAGACCACGATGCTGCGGGCCGGTTATCCAGACCTGCAGTCCGAGGCACAATTTTGTCCGCGGCACGTTCGGGCACTGCGCGGCAAGGATGCAATATCTGCCATCCGGCTCGCGCGCGTGTCGATGATCACGCGTGAACGCGATGTCGCCGGCTTTCAATTCGCGAACGCCGGCGATGCCCTGCTGGTCGATGACGGCCTCGGTCTCGCCTTTGCGATGATGGGCATGACTCCCGCACGGCGCGCCACACTGCCGGCGACCTACACCGCGCTGACACTGAAAAATGGTGTGCCAATCGGCTATGTCCAGGTCGAAGTGCTGGGACGGCACGGGGCGCTCTCATTCAACACCTTCGAGGCATTTCGAGGCGCCGAGGCCGCGTGGATCATTGCGCGCTTCATCGCAGCCGCCCATCACCTGTTCGGCTGCACGATTTTCAGCGTCGAGCCTTATCAACTCTGCACCGGCAATGACGAAGGCATCGATTCCGGTGCATGGTGGTTCTATCACCGGCTCGGATTTCGACCGCACGCGGTTGAGGCGCGGCGCATCGCAGCGCGCGAACTCGCCAGGCGCGCCGCCAATGCCAGCTATCGCAGTTCGCCCCAAACGCTGCGCGAGCTGGCGCGATGGCACCTGTTCTATTCGCTCGATCGGCGAGACAAGGCGCAGCTTCCACGGATTCACGGCTGGCTCGCAGCCGCAACCGATGCCACGCGCCGCTACGGCCAACGCACGCCAGCTGCGCGCCGCGAAGCGACGGTCGCGGACGCCTTGGCCCGCCTCGGGTGGCAGAAGGCACCCCGCCTGACAGCATCGCAGCGCAGGATGCTGGCCCGTTGGGCCCCGCTGGTCCTCGCCCTCACGGCGCAGGGTCGGTGGAATTTCGTCGATCGATGGCGGCTGCTGCGGCTTATCCTCACAAAGGCCGGGCGCAGTGAGCTGGACTTCCAGCAACAGCTGCTGCGTCACACGCGCCTGAGGGCGCTACTCGACTGCTGAACCGGGCGCTGCGCGCCTACTCGGCGACCCTGGCGCCGACGATCGCGATGCGAAACTGATTGCTGTTCTGGAACGGACCCAATCCGGTCGCCACCTGCAGCTGCTGGCCGCCGGCGAGCGTACCGCTGAGCTCGCGACGGAATTCACGCGTCTTGCCACCCGCATCGAGGTACTGCACGGAAACGACGAGTCCGGTGACGGGAACCTTGGTCGCATTCGCGATGGCAACTACCAGCTTGCCGCCCGCGTCGAGCGCACCCTCCTTGCGCAGGTATTTCTCCGGGCTCCCGGATAGTTCCAGCTTCATCAGCGAAAGCGTCGCCGCCTCGCCGACCGGACCCTCGGCACCCGCGGCTGACGCGAAGTACTGCCGCGCCGCATCGTACTGGCGCGCGCGCAGTGCGATATTGCCGAGCGAGTAATACGCCGGACCAGTCGGCAGCATCTTGAGACTTGTCTCCAGGTCACCACGAGCCGATTCATCGTCGTGCTGGCGCTCGGCGACGAGTCCGCGCTGCAGGTAGTAGTAGAAGAAGCTGTCATTGCGCTGTATCGCGGCAGTATAGGCATCGCTCGCCGCGGCATTCTTTTTCTGTACCAGTAGCGCATCGCCCTTCAAGGCATAGAAGTGGCCTTCATCGGGCTCGAGACGGATCGCCTGCTCGAAGCAGGGTACCGCCTCCGTGTAACGCTCCTGGAGTGCGAGGACGCTGCCCAGGTCCTCGTGCAGGTGCGGATAGTCCGGCTTGAGCGAGACAGCCTGGCGCACGACCTGCTCTGCCTCGGCGTAGCGTCCCTGCCGGCCGAGTGCATTTCCGAGCAGCCGCAGGTGGTCGACCGAACCGGGATTGCGTTCCAGGTACCCCCGGCAGATAAGCTCGGTGCGCAGCGGAAGATTGTCGCGCAGCGCCTCGAGCGCCTCCGCGATACCCTCGTCTCGCTCTACTTCAGGTACTTGTCGAACCACTCGCGCACACGATGCAGGTAGTCGCGCGAAAACTCCGACGTCCAGCCCCCGTGGTGCATGCCCGGATACACCACAAGCTGGGTGTCGATGCCGCGCTTGCGTAGCGACTGGTAAAACAACTCGGCGTTCAGCACCGGCACATTCCAGTCGTCGCGGCCACCGAGGAAGATGGTCGGTGTCGTCACCTGCCCCGCCTGGAGCAGCGGCGACAACCGGTCGTACTTCTCGCGGTTCTCCCAGGGCACGCCGAGCTCCCAGTTGTACCACTTCTGGTAAATGTCGTGACCGTAGTTCGCGACGATGTAGCTGTGGCCCGCGCCAGATGCCGCAGCCTTGAAGCGGCCGGTCCGTGTGATCACGACATTCGTCATGTAGCCGCCGTATGAATAGCCGGTCACGGCGAGACGGTCCGGATCCGCGTAGCCTGCGGCGATCGCGTAGTCGACGGCGGCGATGATGTCGTCGTAGTCCGTAATTCCCCAGGTCTGGTAGATCGCGCGCACGAAGTCCTGGCCGCGGCCGGTCGAGCCGCGCGGATTCGGCTCGATCACGACATAGCCATTTGCCGCGAGGTACTGCGAATAGAAATCGAGGCCCCAGCCGAACTGGCCGACCGGACCGCCGTGAATGTGCAGGATGGTCGGGTACTTCCGTCCGGTCACGAATCCAGGCGGCTTGGTCACGAAGGCCTGCACCACGGTCCCGTCCGCGCTCTTGAACGAGACCGATTCCTTCTCGCCGAGCACAATCGAGCCGAGAAACTCGTCATTGATTTTCGTCAACCGATCCAGGCGTCCTGTTGAGACTGAAAAAATCTCCGGCCCGCGATTTCCAGCCTTGATGCGCGCTGCGATCGCACCGTTCTTCGCGACGTCGAACTCTCCCATGAGCTGGTCACCGCTTTCGACCGGTTCGAGCTTGCCGTCCTTCGGCCGGACCCGTGCGAGGCGCGTCCCGCCTTCGTGCTCGTAAAGAAAGTAAATCCACTGCCCGTCCGGTGAATAGCGAAACTCATTCACCCAGCGATCCAGTGCAGTGGTAAGGATCCGCGGCTCGCCGCCTGATGACGACATCACCGCGAGATGCGGGATGCCATAAACACCGTCCTCGGCCGTGAGAAATGCGATCGACCGGCCGTCCGGGCTCCAGCTCGGGTCGCTCTTGACTCGCTCGTCATTCGTGAGCCGGACCAGCGACTTGCCCTGGTCGGCATTGTCGGCGGCGACCAGCCAAAGATCGGTCTTGTAGCTCGCGTCAGGTTCTTGCTCGCGATTACTGACGAAAACGATCTGACGACCGTCGGGCGACCAGTCGGCCTCCAACTCCGTGTATTCGCCGAAGGTGAGCTGAGTGAGTTTTCCCGTAGCCACATGCAAGACGTGCAGGTGCTCGGCCAGGTCGCCGGTCAGATAGCCGTCGCCGGCATCCTCCTTGAACTCGAGTCGCGTGATGACGAACGGTTTTTTCTCTTCCTCGTCGGCAGCCTCCACCAGGTCCGAGGCCGTGAATTGCATCAGCAATCGCGATTCGTCTGGCGAAAGGTCGAGGGAGTCGATGCCCTGCTCGAGTTTCGTCACCTGGGTCGCTTCGCCGAAACTTCCAAGTGCCAGTTTCCAGAGCTGATTGCCATCCGAACGGTCGGAGAGAAAATAGAGCGCGCTGCCGTCCTTCGACCAATATGGGTCCCAGGCGCTTGAACCCGCGGCCGTCACGGCACGCAGCTCGCCGCCAGCCATCGGAACGACGTAGATCTGATCGTCCAGGACATAGGCGATCAACCGGCCGTCAGGCGACAAGGCGAGACTGCCCGGGGATTTGATTGCGTCGTCGTCTTCAAGCGTGAGCGCGCGCGGAGCGCCGGCCGCCGGCTTCGGCGATTCCTGCGCCCCGGCCAGCCCGCCATGGAACAAGCAGAGCGCTGCGCCGATAGAAACGAGAACTCGTGTCATGTGGATGGCCTGCGTATTGACTTCCCGGGAAACACGCCCGTCGCCTTGCCCTCGTCCAGCACGACGACGCCATTGACCCAGACCTTCTCGATGCCAACCGACAGGGCCAGCGGATCTGCCGTGGTCGAGCGATCGGCCACACGCACGGGATCGAGCAGTACGAGATCTGCGTAGGCGCCGGGCTGGATGATGCCGCGGTTGACGATGCCCACGTGCGCGGCAGAGAGACTGGTCATCTTGCGGATTGCCTCTTCGAGGCTCAGCAGCTTCTGTTTACGCACATAGACGCGGAGAATCTTGGTAAAAGCTCCCCGCCCGCGCGGATGCCGACTTGTCATCGCACCATCGGAGCAGATATTCGCATGAGGCCAGGCGATGAGTGCGGCAATGTCGTCGGATCGCATACTGGTGCCGATCACGCTTGTTTCGCCGCCGGGCACCTGCGCGCGGGCAATGAGGTCCATCAAAGTGGCAGCCGGATCCATGCCTTTCAGCTTTGCGATTTCGGCGATCGACATCCCGACCAGCGCCGGCTCCGGCGAGTACTTCGCGAGCACGAGACCTTCCGGCGGCGAGACGTGTTCAAGCGCGAATTCTGCGGATTTCCGGTTGGTGAAATCCCGCTCCGGGAAGAGCACTGTGAGCCCGGCACTCCAGTATTCGTAGGGATAGATATCGCCCGTGATGTCTATGCCTTCGGCCCGCGCACGGTCGAGCACGTCGAGAAAGCGCCTGGACTGACCCCACCAGTCTTTCATCCCGAGCTTCATGTGCGAGACCTGCACGGGAATATGCGCCTCGCGGCCGATGCGCACGATTTCATCCAATGCGGCCCAGAAATACCGGTCTTCGCTGCGGATATGGCTGATGTATCGGCCGCCGAAGGACGCAGATTCCTTTGCCAGCTCGATCAACTCTTCGGTCGATGAATAGATGCCTGGGTCGTACTCAAGTCCGGTGGCAAAACCCAGCGCGCCAGCTTCCATCCCCTCCCGCACCGACTTCCGCATTGTGGCGATTTCCGCGGGCGTGGCATGGCGCCGGAAATCGTCGCCCATTGCCGCCCTGCGAATATCGCGATGCCCGACGTACGAGGCCACGTTGACCGCGGTCGGCGTCTGCATCAAACGCTCGAACAGGTTCCCGATGGGTTTCGGCATTTCGCCGTCCTGGCCGACAACAATCGTCGTGATGCCCTGGCTCACGGCCGCGAGCGCGGAACGCTCCTCAAACATTTCGCGATCGTGATGGCTGTGCGTGTCAATGAATCCCGGCGCCAACGTGAGGCCGCCAGCATCGATGACACGCTCGCCCTCCTTCGGCTCGACCGCACCGACTTCAACCATCCGGTCGCCTTCGATGCGCACGGCGCCGGCCCGCGCCGCGGCACCCGTGCCGTCGACGATTGAAGCGTTGACGATGAGTGTCGTTGCGGCGCCCGAATCGGCGCCAAACGCGATACCCGACCACAGCATTGCAAGGAATGCGATGTGGGCAAACGGCCGCACTGAATTCACTCGAACTGCTCTGCGACCCGGGTGAATGGCAAATCCCGCAGGCCGAATGTGTTGTAGACGAAACTGCCGTTGTCGCTGCCATTCGCCGGGAACCGCAGCGTGAACGATTCGTCCGCGTCGGTGAACTCGCCGGCCTTTCCGGGCCTCAACACTGCGCCTTCGGCGCAGCCTTCCACGATGAGCCGGTCGTTTTGCAGATGGATCCGGCACTGCGCGACGGCTTCGGCGCTGTAATACGTGCCGGTATAACGCGCGAGATCGCGCGGCTGCCAGCCCGGCGCCGCCAGCTTGTCTTCGACCGCTTCATCGTCGGCGTCGGCTGTGGCGGGACTCAGCTTGTCCGTCAGGAAAACTTCGGCGACGCGGTTCGCAAGGTCTTCCGTGTTCGCATCGCCGCGGTTGCAGAGCACGATAACCGAGAGGTGTGCGACCGGCATGCGCAGGAGATACGAGGCATAGCCGACCCAGCCCCCACTGTGACTGATGGTGCGGACGCCACGATTCACTCCGATGCGCAACCCTCCTGCATAATCGATCGGCTCGCCCGAGCGCAGCACGCCCACTTTGTACATCTCGTCGATGACGGCGCGGCCGCCCAGCTTCGCCGTGTAGAAATTCTCGTCCCAGAGCGCGAGATCATGCAGGTCGCTGTGCACTCCACCGTCGCCGACCTGCTCCCAGCCGGACTCATCCACTACGAATCCTTTGCCGGAGTTTGCATAGCCGCGCGCGCGCGTTGCGTTCCCATCGGGATACCGGTCCACGATACGTGTATTCACCATTCCAAGGGGCCGGAAGATCTGTTCGTCGGCGAACTGCGCAAGCGACTGGCCACTCACGCGGGCGATGACGACGCCAAGAAGGAAATAGCCGGTGTTGCTGTACTCGTATTCGACGCCCGGTTCGGCGTTCGGCCGTGTCTGGCGGGCCAGCGCCTGCACTGCTTCGTGAATGGTCGAGCCGTCAGCATAAGTCCTGCCGCCCATGACGATCAGATCGATGTAGTCGCGCAGTCCGCCCGTGTGATGCACGAGGTGCCGCAGCGTCACGCCCTTCCCGCTCGCGACCAGTTCAGGCATGTACTTCACGAGCGGATCGTCAAGCGACAGCTTGCCTTGCTGCTGCAACAGCAGCAGCGCGAAGGCCGTGAACTGCTTCGACACCGAGGCGAGATCGAAGGTCGAATGCGTGTCGAGCGGCCGGCCACGCTCGACGTCGGACATCCCGAAGGCGAGCGCGTGACTCAGCATCCCGTTCTCGGTCACGCCGACTGTACAGCCCGGTTCGCCCGGTTTCACGAAGCCGCCGAGGATTTCGGAGATCGCACGAACGGCCGGACCGTCGTCGGCCGCAAGGCCTGGCGTGGCCGTCAAACCGAGCAGGACGGCGATCAGGGTTCGGGCGGTGACTTGGGGCATTTCGTTCCTGACATGAGACAAGATTCTCATTTTGATTCAAACTGTTGAGCCTAAGCAACGGTCATCCATGATCCAGAGTCCTTACCTACTTTTTCTTGGCGACGCGCTGGACATCGCAACCGCCAAGACCGCCGCCGGCATCCGGCAGTGGCGGCCCGAACTCTGCGCGGGCCAGTTGCGCCTGCCGGGCTGCCGCGTGGATCTCGGCCTGCCGGACCTGACGCCCGCGGAAGCGGTCCGCCGCGGCATCCGCACGCTGATCATCGGCATCGCGAACGACGGCGGTTTCATCGCCCCGCATTGGGTTGCGTCCATTGTCGAGGCGTTGCAAGCCGGGCTCGATGTCGCTTCCGGCCTGCACCAACCGCTTGCGGGCGTGCCGGAAATCTCCGCGGCGGCCCGGATGGCCGATCGCCAGCTGATCGAAGTTCGCCAGCCTGCCCAGAACTTCAAGCCGGGCACCGGCCAGAAGCGGAGCGGAAATCGCCTGCTGACGGTCGGCACCGACTGCGCGGTCGGCAAGAAATACACGGCGCTCGCGATCGAGAAGGAGATGCGCTCGCGCGGCATCGACACCGATTTTCGCGCCACAGGCCAGACCGGCATCTTCATCTCCGGCCGCGGCGTCGCGGTCGACTCAGTCGTGTCGGATTTCGTCTCCGGAGCGGCAGAATGGCTGTCGCCGCCCGCTGCTCCATCGCACTGGGATGTCATCGAGGGCCAGGGTTCGCTGTTTCATCCGGCCTACGCGGGCGTCACCCTCGGACTCATTCACGGCAGCCAGCCCGACGCAATGGTGCTGTGCCACGATCTCGCGCGGACTGGAATCGCCGACTACGAGGGGTTCGCGATCCCGTCCTATGAGTCCTGCTTCGACGCCTATCTCGCCGC
>SHZN01000037.1 GCA_009692245.1 Gammaproteobacteria bacterium | reverse complement strand
AACCCGACCCGGTTCGCCGCTCGCATTGACACTCGCGGTCTCGGTGACCGCGCCGCGTTCCTGCTGCAGGCGCGCGAGGCAGAGTGCCAGCGCATCGAAGGATGCGTCCTTGAAGCGCACCCGCAGCGTTCCGGGTCCGGCAGGCTCGATGCCTTCCAATGCATCGCCGAGACCAGACTCGCGCGCGGCGCGATCGACGGCGATCGCGAGCGACTCTCCGGCCCTTGCAGCAGGCGTCGCCTGCAGCCGCGGTGTGACTGCCTCGATCCACGCAAGTTTCTGCCGCTTGCCCTCGACTCGAATCTCGGCCGCCGTGGCTGCGCTGCCGAGCTTCCAGACCAGGCCGGTGAGCAGCAATACGGCCGCCGCGACAGCACCCCAGGTCACCATGCGCTGTTCGCGTTCTGCCAGCGACGCATGCCATTCGCGCAGGATCATGTCGCGGGCCCCGTCGTGACATTGATCTGTGCCGAGACGCCTTTCTCTCCCGGCGTGGTCGACTCGACGTCGGCGGTCAGACCACGGGCGGTCAGCGCCTGTGCAAAGCGGGCGAGCGCGTCGGTGTCCGCCGCGATCATCTGCAGTTGCAGCGAACCGTTACGCCAGCCGAGCGACTCGATCGTCTGACCAGTGGCACCGCTCATCGCGCCGCCGACTGCCGCGAGGCGCGCCAGCAGGCCCTGGGGATCGGCGGCACCGCCGCCGGCAAGCCGCTGCTCGATCTGCGCCCGCGCATCCACGATGCGTTCGACATCCGGCAAAGCGATACGCACCGCCTGTTCGACGGAGACATCGAGACGCTGCTCCTCGGCGCGCAGGCGGATCAGGTCATAGCCGCGCACACCGACGTGCAGGGCGAGTGCGGCAAGCGCCAGAAACGCGGCGATTCGCCAGCGCTGCCATTCCGCCCGCCAGCCGGTACGCCGCGCAAATTCGCCCTGCAGCAATGACAGCGCGTCGCTCCGCACGCCGCCTGCCGCCATCAACGGTAATGCACCGTCGGGCAGCAACTGCAGGTCGAGGCTGCCGGTCACTTCGCGAAGCGCCTCTATCATCTCCCGCGAATGCTGCCAGTCCTCCTGCGAGACATAGAGCTGTACGTGGCGGTCCTCGCCCTCGAGACCTGCCAACGCAAAAGCCTCTGTCAGTGGTTCTGCGTCGAGCGCTACCGGCAGCACGCCGGGTGCGCGCACGAGCAGATGGCCGGCGTCGATTACAGCAACGATCTTGCCCGGATTGTCCGGCACGCAGAGCGGTTCGGGTACGAGGGATTGCGGATCGAGTCCAGCCGACCTGAGCGCATCCATCCAGCTACGCAACTCGTCACGCCGCACGGCTGCAACCAGTGTGCGACCCTCGGCATCGGTGCGGCCCACGGCAAAGTGGAACTGCTCGACTTCGCCGGCGAGCAGCTCTTCCATGGCATACGGCACGATCTGCGCAAGGCGCGCGCCGCTCTTCACGGGTAATTCGGGCTGGGCGAATGTCACGCTCGCGACCGGTGCGATGACGACGAGCGGGCGCTCGGCGGCGAGCGGCGCGGCATCCGCAAGATCGCCGGTGGATACCGGGCCGATGCGCCCGCCGTCCGCGTCGGTGATGATCCAGGAGACCGGATCCGCCAGCCGCAGCACGAGAAATTGACTCATTGCCTCACTCGGTGCTTGTTGAACGCAGCACGGTCCGGCTGCTGCCGTTGTCGTTTCGCTCGATGAGACTGTACAGCGTGAGTTCGGAGGTGCCAATACTGACGGCCGTCACGGCGCGGAACCAGTCCGTAGATTCGGAAATTGCAGGCTGCAGGGCCTGAAAATCCTCGATGCTCAATGTCGCCTTGACGTCTTCCATCGTCGGGAAGCAGCCGGTCCGGCGGTTGGCAAGCAGGGAATCGGCATCGCCGAAATCCGTTCCTCCATCGACCAGCGCCGCAAGAACGGGCGCTGACGCGGTGCAGAGGTTGATCTTCGTGCCCAGCGGCAATGCGGCCACGTAGGGACGGATGCGCAGGTACTCCTCGAGTGTCATGCCTGGCAGCGCCATCAGCTCGGTGATCGTGGTCACCGGACCATTGGCCGAGCGGTAGGGCGGATTCTGCGAAAGATAGTTGCCATCCTCCGCGCCATCGGGGAATCCGGGCACGGTGTCGGAATCGAGCCAGTCCGCCGCGATACGGGCCCAGCGCTGGTCGGCGCCGGCATTTACCAGCAACAGTTCGAAGCGTTTTACGGCGGAGTCATTAACCGTACCAGCGTCCACGAGCAGGTTGTTCAGGTTGAACCGCCCCTGCATGTCCTCGAGGGCACCGCGCACCGCGCCGCCGTCCACAGGCAGCGGAGGGATCGGCTGCGCCCAATCTTCTCCCAGGTGATCAGTCTGCGAGTCCTCGCGATCCTTGCGCAGCACTTCCGCGGCCCAGGCTTCGGCGCCGAGAGCCACATGCCAGGCCTGGTCCAGTGCAATCAGCCCGGCCGTGCGCCGCATGTCGAGTGACGCGCGCGTGCCGATGCGCACCGCGAGCACCGTCGCAATCGCGACCATCACGATCGCCATGATCAGCGCAACCCCACGCTGCTTCATCCGGACACCTCGATCAGGCGGCGCAACTTGCCGTAATCGGTCAGCACGATCGTGATTTCGACGGCCATCGGGCGCGCGCGGAATCCGGTGTCAGCGGCGCTGCCGAGCGGTGGCCACTCGGTCACCCATTCGCGGCCCGAATTCATGTAGCGGATCTCGATGCTCTCGACCTGCTTGAGCAGCCGGCGCGCAATCGGGACATTGGCAAGGGTCGGATCAGTCACATTCCAGTTTTCACGGATCAGCGTTTGCTCTTCGAGGCGGTAGCTGACGCGCTGCACCGTGCCGCGGGGCGAGCCCGCGCCATTTGGCCAGCCCGCGTGCGATAGCTCGACCAGGCCCACGCCATTCGGGTCACGCCGGATTGCGGCGCGATAGCCATCGCCGATCGGCTCGCGTATCGGCCGTGGCGCCAGAGTGCGGAAATCGCCGGTCAGCAGATTCATCGCGCGCTGCACTTCACGCAGGCGGTCCATGTGGCCGCCAGCATTCTCGACGGAGACACGCGCCTCGCTGACCGAGCGAAAGGCCATGACGCTCATGATCGCAAGTATCGCGATCGCGACCAGTATCTCGAGCAGGGTGAATCCCCGGCTGCGATTGCGCATCACGGCTCTTCCTCGTCGCCCGGGTTTCCCCCGGGGACGCCGCTGTTCCAGGGAGTCGACGACGGACCGCTGGAAATGGCAGTTGCTCCGACAAAGCCCGCAAGGCTGCTCAGCGCGGAATCCTCGGCGTCGTCTTCCCGGCGCACCTTTATGTCGATGCGGCGCAAACCTTCGACCGGGGTCTGCGAAACGGTCGCGGCCCAGTGCCAGCGCCGGCCCGCGAAATCCACATCGCCTTCGGTCCTGTCGACCGAAGGAAACTCGCCCGAGAGGCGAATCTCCGTGATCCGGTTGTCCGCAATCCATGCGGCCATGCTGCGGTCGCGCAGATAGCCGATGTTGCTGGTCGTGTCGCCGATCGCCTTGAAGACGGCAAACATGCCGAGTGCGACAATCGCGAGCGCGACGACGACCTCGATCAGAGTGAATCCCCGAAGGCGTCTACTCGGGTACATGGCGCTCGATCTCGATCATGCCGTCGGCACCGCCGATCAGTGAGACACGCCGGCCAGTGTCGTGGCGCGCAAGCGTCAGGCGATAGGGGGTGACGTCGCCGCTGCCATAGGCCATCAGTTGGGGAATTCTTGCATCGGCGCGACCGGGCTTGCGCAGCTGGACCAGCCTGCCCTCGATCTCGAGCTCGAAAGCGAGTCCGGGCGGCAATTCGCGCGGCCGCAGCCATGGATCTTCACCGACATCCGTCCAGCGCTGCTCAAAGCCGTCAAAGCGGAGGAATTCATAGCGGGCGCCCTCGATCCGTAGTCCGTAGTCGCGTCCTTCCAGCTGTGCCTGTTCCTGCAGGAGCGCAATCGTGTCGGTCAATCGCTCGGTCTCGAGTTCCATCTCGCGATCGTCGCCGAGCACGCCGATCGACAGGGTGGCGACCGCCGCCATGATGGCGATGATGACGACGACGACCAGTATCTCGAGCAGCGTGAAGCCGCGCTGGTCGTGGTGGAGGCGCATCGCTGCGATGGTCACGACCCGCCCAGGCCGTCAGTCGAGATTCCAGTTGCCGATGTCCGTATCCGCATCTTCGCCACCGGGCTGGCCATCGGCGCCCAGCGTGTAGAGGTCATAGGCGCCGCCCCTGGTGCCTGGTTGCAGGTAAATGTAGTCATTGCCCCATTGGTCCTTCGGCACGGTCTTCGCGCGGAGGTAACCCTGCGGCCGCCAATTGCGCACGGAGGGGTCATCCGGTTTCCTGACCAGTGCCTCGATGCCTTGCTCGGTCGTCGGGTAGCGGAAGTTGTCCATCTGGTACATGTCGAGCGCCGTGCCCAGCGAGCGGATGTCCAGCTTGGTTGCCTTGATCCGCGCGGCGTCCACCTGCCCGAGAATCTGCGGCGCGATCAGTGCACCCAGGATCGCGATGATCACGAGCACGACCATGATTTCGATCAGCGTGAATCCGGATTCGCGGTGGAAAGCCTGGCGCATCTAGTTCTCCTGCCCCGGCGCGAGGCGCAACCTGCACGGCAGTTGCATGATATCAGGTCAAATCCGCCGGCCCCGGCGGCGACTCCCGCCTTGTGACGCTGCGCTCAACCTATAATCGGCGCGTCCGGGGGCCGGGAGCGCCAATCTTGAAGCTGGGGATGATGTTTCCGGGGCAGGGCTCCCAATCGGTCGGCATGCTGGCGACAGTGGCCGATGCGGAGTCGGTCATTGGCGACACCTTTGCAGAAGCGTCGGAAGTCCTCGGTTATGATCTCTGGGGGCTTTGCCAGCAGGGCCCTGAGGAGCAGCTTTCCCTGACCGAGCGGACGCAACCCGCGATGCTGACGGTCGGCGTCGCAGTGTGGCGGGCCTGGCAACGGCGCGGCGGTGCGGCACCCGCGATGATGGCCGGGCACAGTCTCGGCGAGTACAGCGCGCTGGTCTGCGCTGGCGCCATCGAATTCAGGGCTGCTGTGGCACTCGTGCGCCTGCGTGGGCAGGCGATGCAACGCGCGGTGCCGGCGGGCACCGGCGCAATGGCTGCGATCCTGGGGCTCGACGACGCGTCGATCGAGGCGGCCTGCGTCGAGTCCGCGGAGGGCGACGTCGTGCAGCCGGTCAATTACAACTCACCGGGCCAGCTCGTCATCGCCGGCAATGCAGCCGCAGTCGCCCGGGCCATCGAAAACTGCAAGGTGCGTGGAGCGAAGCGGGCGGTCCTGCTGCCCGTCTCGGTTCCTTCACATAGCGCCCTGATGAAGCCTGCGGCGGAAGAAATGCGCGAGCGGCTGCGCGCCTTCGCAGTCCAGGCACCCGCGATTCGCGTCTATGCGTTCGATGGCGGGCTGCACGACTCGCCGGCAGCGATTCGGGACAGCCTGTACAGGCAATTGTTCAATCCGGTGCGCTGGTCGGCTATTGTCGCGGCGATGATCGCAGCGGGCGCGCAGCAATTGATCGAATGCGGGCCCGGAAAGGTGCTGGCAGGTCTCGCGCGGCGCGCGCCAGGCGGCCGCGATCTCACGATTAACGCAATCGATGGGGCGGATACATTTCAGGCCGCACTGACGGCGGCCACGGGGAGCGACAACGGATGACGACCCAGACACTCGCGGGCGAACTCGCACTCGTGACAGGTGCCTCGCGCGGCATCGGCCGGGCGATAGCGCTTGCGCTCGGCGCACAGGGCGCGAAAGTCATCGGCACGGCGACCGCTGACCCGGGCGTCGCCGCAATCGACGCGATGTTTGCAGGCGCTGGCATCGTCGGCCGCGGCCTGGTGCTCGACGTTGCGGACGGCGCGGCCATCGACGCCGTGATCGCGGACATCGAGGGACGCGAAGGTGCGGTGACGATCCTCGTCAACAATGCCGGCATCACGCGCGACACACTGCTCCTGCGCATGAAAGCTGAGGACTGGGATGCCGTGATTGATACCAATCTCGGTTCCGTATTCCGCCTCAGCAAGGCAGTGATGCGCGGGATGATGAAGGCGCGCAAGGGGCGCATCGTCAACATCTCCTCGGTGGTCGCGATGGTCGGCAATCCGGGCCAGGCGAACTACTGCGCTGCCAAGGCCGGCATCGGCGGGTTCACGCGCTCGATGGCCCGCGAAGTCGCCTCACGCGGCATCACGGTCAATGTCGTCGCACCGGGCTTTATCGACACGGACTTGACCCGCACCCTGAGCGAGGAGCAGCGCACCTCGCTCGCGGCCCAGATACCGCTCGGGCGCCTGGGGCAACCTGCGGACATCGCCGCGGCAGTCTGTTTTCTGGCATCGCCGGCAGCCAGCTGGATCACCGGCGAGACCATCCATGTCAATGGCGGGACATACATGTCCTGAACGATTTCGGGCGCTTACGATCGAAAGAAAAGGCTTTCAGAAACAGGGCACAAGAATGGTTTCTGGTAGCCAGTTGGGGGTCTGTGGCATAGAATGGCGACCCCCGGCCGGCCCGCACGCCGCCATGGGCACCACTAGGCAAGGGCAAAATAACCGATGAGCACAGTCGAAGAACGGGTGAAGAAGAGCGTCGCCGAGCAACTCGGGGTGAAGGACGAAGAGGTCACGAATGACGCGTCCTTCGTCGACGATCTGGGTGCCGATTCCCTGGACACCGTCGAGCTCGTAATGGCGTTCGAGGAAGAGTTCGAGACCGAGATACCGGACGAGGATGCCGAGAAGATCACCACAGTGCAGCAGGCGATCGATTACATCGTCCAGCACCAGTCCAAGACATAAGGCCATGCCTGCGCGAGCCCCGGTCCCGCGGCCGGGGCTCGTTGCATCACGCCAGCCCTGGCAGGCAGAGGAAACCGCTTGAGCAAGCGTCGTGTGGTCGTCACCGGGCTCGGCATGGTGTCGCCGCTCGGCAATTGCGTCGCTGACAGCTGGACCGCCTGCCTCGCCGGCAAGAGCGGCATCGGCCCGATCACGCGTTTCGACACCACGGGTTTCCCCGTGACCTTTGCCGGCAGCGTGCCCGGCTTCGACGCTTCTAAATTCATGCCCGCCAAGGAAGCGCGGCGCATGGACCTGTTCATGCAGTACGGCGTGGCGGCCGGCGTGCAGGCGATCGCCGCTTCGGGCCTGGCGGTCACGGATGCCAACCGAGCCAGAATTGGGCTCATCTTTGGCTCAGGCATCGGCGGCCTCGCGACCATTGAAGAAAACTACGCTCGCTATCTCGAGTCCCGGACGCCGAGAAAGATATCTCCCTTCTACATTCCGGCCAGTATCGTCAACATGATCTCAGGCCACCTGTCGATCATATACGGTGTTACCGGCCCCAATCTCGCGGTGGTCACGGCCTGCACGACCTCCACGCACGCCATCGGCATCGGAATGCGCACGATCCAGTATGGCGATGCGGACGTCATCGTCGCCGGCGGCGCCGAGATGGCGCAGACGCCGACGGCTGTCGGCGGATTCTGCCAGGCGCGGGCGGTATCGACGCGCAACGACGATCCCGAGCGAGCCAGCCGCCCCTGGGACCGGGATCGCGATGGTTTCGTGATGGGCGACGGCGCGGGGGCCGTCGTGCTCGAGGAATACGAGCACGCAAAGGCGCGCAATGCCTCGATTCATGCGGAACTCATCGGCTTCGGCATGAGCGGGGATGCGCACCACATCACCGCACCACCGGAAAATGGAACCGGTGCAATGCAGTCGATGGTCAATGCCCTGCGCGATGCGCGCATCAACCCCGATGAGGTCCAGTACATCAATGCGCATGCGACCTCGACGATGCTCGGCGATGTTGCCGAGACGATTGCGATCAAGGACGCATTCGGCCCCCATGCAAGGAAACTTGCGGTTAGCTCGACGAAATCCATGACCGGCCACCTGCTGGGCGCCGCGGGTGTCGTCGAGGCGATCTTCAGCATCCTTGCGATCCGCGACCAGACCGCTCCGCCGACCATCAATCTCGACAATCCCGGGGAACGCTGCGATCTCGACTACGTGCCAAAAACCGCCCGGCGCATGAAGATCGACACAATCGTGAGCAATTCCTTTGGCTTCGGCGGAACCAACGGCACGCTGGTCTTTCGCGCGCTGCGCTGATTGCCTGTGGATGGCGATCCGGTCGGTCGGATGCTGGCACTGCACGAGCGGTATCCGGAGCGCTATCCGGTGCTGCTCGATAGCTCTGCAGCCGGCTTGCCGCTGGGTCGTTTCACGCTGCTGCTGGCTGCGCCGGAAGGCCGCCTGCTGCTCGATCGCGATCGGCGACTGCAGGGCGAGGGCGAGGGGGATCGCTTCTGCGATCGCCTGGATACGTGGTGGAAACGCGAGAGAGGCGCGGCGCCGCCGGCACCCTGGCCCTTTGCGGGCGGCTGGTTCCTGTTCCTGGGCTATGAGCTGGCTTCCGAAGTCGAACCCTCGCTGCGGCTGCCACCGTCCCCCCTGCCGGTCGTCGCCCTCGCCTGGCGCATGCGCGCGGCCCTGCTTCACGACCATGAATCGGGCGCGACCACCGTACTGGCCGAGCCCGCGGCCGCCGGGATAGCCGACAGGTTGCGGTCGGACCTGCAGGGCATCGGGCAGGCTGCAAGCCACGAGCCGATCGATCCGGTAAGCACCGTGTCCGAGGACGATCCGGAACGGTACCTGCAGGCCTGTCGCGCGGCCCTGGCCCATATCGCGGCCGGAGACGTCTACCAGGCCAATCTGGCCCGTGCCTGGCGTGCTTCCATCCCCGGCGGCATGACGCCAGCAAGGCTTTATGCGCGCCTGCGTGCCGCCAATCCAGGCGCCTTTTCGGGCATCGCCCAGCTCGACGATGTCGCCATCCTGTCGAGCTCTCCGGAACGCCTGGTGCGCGTGCGCGGCAGGCGAATCGACACGCGACCGATCGCGGGGACGCGGCCCCGGCTCGCGTCGGGCGACGCGGCATCGATCGCCGAGCTCACCGCGAGCGCCAAGGAACGGGCGGAACACGTGATGCTGATCGACCTCGAGCGCAATGACCTTGGCCGGCTATGCGAACCTGGCAGCGTGGAGGTGGACGAGTTCATGGCGGTCGAGAGCTTTGCGCACGTTCATCACATCGTCTCGAATGTCTGCGGCCAGCTGCGCGACGATGTCACGCCGGGCGCAGTCATCCGGGCATTGTTCCCCGGTGGCACGATTACTGGTTGTCCGAAGGTGCGCTGCATGCAGTTGATCGGTGACCTCGAGGGCAAGGGCCGCGGTGCTTACACCGGCGCCATGGGTTACCTTGCGCTGGACGGCAGTCTCGATCTCAACATCCTGATCCGGACCATGACCGTGCAGGGCGGCGAGGTCGAGTTGCGTGCCGGCGCCGGCATCGTCGCCGACTCGGATCCCCTGCATGAACTCGATGAGACACGTGCCAAGGCGCGTGGTGTGCTGCGTGCGCTCGGGAGCAACGGCTGATGCCGGTTCTCGTCAATGGCCGTGCGGGACAGCTCGATCCACTCGATCGCGGGCTGCAGTATGGTGACGGACTGTTCGAGACGATGGCAGTGCGTGACGGCCGCGCGCGATTCGTTGACTGGCATCTTGCGCGGCTGGCCGATGGTGCGTGTCGACTGGCGCTGCGGTTACCGGACCAGGAGCAGATGCGTGCGCAGATCGCGGCTGCATGGCCAGCTGGCCGCGGCGTCGTCAAACTGATCTGGACGCGTGGTGCAGAAGGGCGGGGTTATCGGCCGCCGGTGAATGTTGATCCGACTTGCATTGCGGCAGGATTCGAATGGCCTGCATGGCCGGCTGCTGCGTGGAGTGAGGGTGTTCGCCTGCGGTATTGCCAAATGCGACTGGGGCGCAATCCCTTGCTTGCCGGCATCAAGCACCTGAACCGCCTCGAACAGGTGTTGGCGCGTGCTGAATGGGACGATGAAGGCATTGCCGAGGGATTGATGCTGGACGATCGCGGCCAGGTGATTTCAGGGACGCAAAGCAATCTGTTCGCCGTCATCGCGGGGCAGATCGTGACACCAGCGCTTGATCAATGCGGCGTCGCCGGCATCATGCGCCGCGCGTTTTGTGCCTGGTCTGCCCTGCATGCGACCGCCGTCGTTGAACGCAGCCTGCAGCCAGACGAACTCGAGACGGCCGCTGAAATCTTCATGACGAACGCGTTGATCGGCGCCTGGCCCGTGCGCGAACTCGCGGGCAGGCAGGTGCCGGCAGGACCACTTGCGGTGAGATTCAACTCCTGGCTGGCGGCACAGGGATGAAGCGTCTGCGCCCCAGAATTGCGCTCCTCGTGATCCTGGTCGTGGTCGCCTGGCTTGGCCTGCGTCAGCACGAAGAGACCTGGCTGGCGACGCCATTGCCGGCGTTGCAGCAGCCGGTCATCTATCAGCTGCCTGCCGGCGCATCGCTGACCGCGGTCGCCAACTCGCTTCAGAGAGCTGGATGGCTGGACCGGCCCTGGGTCTGGGCCTGGTATGCAAAGTGGACGGGTGCCGAGACCCGGATCAAGGCCGGTGAATACCTGTTGCAGCCCGGCACGACACCTGCCGTGTTGCTACGGCAGTTTGTCAGCGGCGCGGTCTTGATGCACACGCTGACGATTCCTGAGGGCTGGACCTTCAAACAGGCGTTGGCCGCCATCCAGGCCAGCCCGGTTGTGGTTTCGGAATTCGTCGGCCTCCCGCAGGACGAGGTAATGAAGCGACTGGGTCTCGCAGGTCGCCATCCAGAGGGCATGTTCTTCCCGGACACCTATCGCTTCCCGCGCGGGACAACCGATCGTGAACTGCTTCAGCAGGCCCAGGCCCGGCTCGAGGAGGAACTGGCCTCTGCCTGGAAGAAACGCAAGCCGGCGCTTCCACTCCGCACGCCCTACGAAGCATTGATACTGGCGTCGCTGGTCGAGAAGGAAACAGGTGAGCCCGGCGAACGGCCGCTGATCGCCGGTGTCTTCGCCAACCGCCTGCGCATCGGCATGCGCCTGCAAACCGATCCGTCCGTGATCTACGGGATCGGCGAATCGTTCGACGGCAACCTGCGCCGCCGCGACCTGCAGACCGACACGCCTTACAACAGTTACACCCGTGCGGGCCTCCCGCCGACACCCATCGCGCTGGTCGGGCGCGCGGCGCTCGAGGCCGCGGTGCGGCCGGTTGCCTCCGAGGCGCTCTATTTCGTCGCGACTGGCAAGGGCGATGGCCGCCACTTTTTCGCGAATTCGCTGGTTGCGCACAACTCGAATGTCGCGCGGCACCTGGCCAACCTGCGCCGCGGCAGCGGCCATCAGGTACGCTGACCTCGTGCGCGGCAGGTTCATCACATTCGAGGGCATCGAGGGCGTCGGCAAGTCGACGCAGCTTGCGCAAGCCGCATTTTACCTGCGTGGCCGGGGAGTCGATCCGCTGCTGTCGCGTGAGCCTGGGGGAACGCCGCTCGCGGAGGCGTTACGCGCACTGGTGTTGCAACGGCGTGACCACCCAGTCGGCGTCACCGCCGAGCTCCTGATGATTTTTGCCGCCCGGGCAAGTCATGTCAGCGACGTGATCGCCCCGGCGCTGGCTCGCGGACGCTGGGTGCTCTGCGACCGCTTTACCGACGCCACCGAGGCTTATCAAGGCGCCGGCCATGGCGTCGCGAAGTCCACGATCCGCCAGCTCGCCGCCATCGCACACCCGGGCCTGCTGCCGGACCTGACCCTGTTGCTCGACGCGCCGCCGGCTGTCGCGCACGCGAGAGTTGCCTCCAGGGGCGCAACGCTCGATCGCTTCGAGGCTGAGAATCAAGAGTTCTTCGAGCGCGTGCGGCGCGGTTACCTGGACATCGCCGCGCGCGAACCCGCCCGCGTCCGCCTGATCGACGCGACCGGCGAAGAGCGGCAGGTTGCGACGGCCGTCGCACGCGAGCTCGACGCGTGCCTGCCAAAATCGGAGTGAGAAAGGTGACGGGCTCGAAACGCGAGAGCGAAGAACCCGTGGCGGCGCCGGATCCCGGCAACATGCTCGCGCGAGCCGGCGTTGAATGGCTCGCGCCGTCACGTGAGCGTCTCTCGACGATGCAGACCGGGCAGAGATTGCCGCATGCCATGTTGCTGTTGGGTCAGCCGGGAGCGGGGCAATCCGAGCTGGGTCATTGGCTTGCGGCACTCCTGCTCTGTGACAGGAAGGGCGAATCGTCCTGCGGTGAATGCGCCGGTTGTCGTCTCTTTCTGGCAGGCACACATCCGGATTGCTATCGGGTGGGTCTCGTGGATGACTCTGCAGTGATCCGCGTCGAGCAGATCCGTGGCCTGTCCGAGAGCTTTTCGCTCAAGAGTTACCGGGGTGGTAGCAAGGTAGCGCTCGTTGACCCGGCGGATGCCATGAATATCAACTCGTTCAATGCATTGCTGAAGACTCTTGAAGAGCCTTCTGCCAACACTTACCTGATCCTGACCGCTAGCCGCAGCGATCGCCTGCCACGCACGATCGTCAGCCGCAGCGCGCGCTTGCGCTTGCCGCTACCGTCCACGGGCGAGGCACTTGCCTGGCTCAATGGGCGCAGGGAATTCGCGGGCTGGGAGCGCCTGCTCGTGCTCGCCAATGGCGCGCCGTTCCGTGCTTTGCAATACGCGGATGCCGGCCTCGAGGAAATCGACGCAAAAATGCAGGAGACGCTGGATTCGGCCGAAAAGGGCGAGCTCAACATCATCACTACCGCTTTGGCCTGGAGCCGCGACCAGCCCGAGACGCGTCTGCTCTGGCTCGAATCCTGGCTCACGGGCCGGTTGCGCGAGGCAGCCCTGTCTAGTGATCTGGTTAACAATAATCGTTTACCATGGTTGCGGGTTCCGGCACGCGAACGGATGATACGGGCCGGATATCGGCTACTGGACGCGCTGCGCGAGGCAAGATTGCTGGTCAGCGGCGCGCTCAACACGCAGCTCCTGATCGAGGGGCTCTTGATTTCGCTCATGGCGCTCGTGGGTGAACGCACCGGCAAGCTGAGGGGGTCAGTGGATTGAAGATGCGGGCACCATCGACGAAGCCTGGGCTGCTGACGCTCACCATCAAGGACAAGAGCGCGCTCTACCTTGCCTACATGCCATTCGTGAAGAATGGCGGGCTATTCATCCCGACCAACAGCAACTACCGGATCGGCGACGAGGTTTTCATGCTCCTCAACCTGATGGGTGAGGAGGAAAAGCTGCCGGTTGCAGGCCGGGTGATCTGGCTGACGCCGAAAGGCGCGCAGGGAAAGCGCACGGCCGGTATCGGCGTGCAGTTCAGCGAACAGGATCGCGGTACCACGATGAAGAAGATCGCATCCTACCTGGCCGGCGCACTCGGCAGGGACAAGCAGACCCACACGATGTAGCATCAGGCCGGATTAGGCTCTTTGTAGTTCTGTTTGTTTCGTTGTAATACCCTTTAATTCCCTGTAGTTTGCCTTGCGCAGGTCGCGGAAACGCTTCCTGAATCCGGGGTCATCCCGCCCAGTGGGTTACAAGCCGGGACAAGCAAACACACATGCGACTCACCGAAGAACTGCTGAAGCACCAGCCGCGCCCGAAAGCAGCGCAAAAATTGCTATGGGATGAACTGGTCACCGGCTTCGGTGTGCGCCTGACGCCGACCCGCACAGCATTCGTCGTCCAGTACCGCGAAAATCCCGGTCGCAAGGTGCGCCGATCCATCGGCCACTGGCCGAATCTGAGCGTGGACAGCGCCCGCCGCATGGCGCGTGTCCAACTAGGGCAGGCATCGGAGCAGGCCGCCACGGGCGGCGGTGCGACGCTTCGGGAAGCGATTCGGACATGGTTCGACCGGCAGGCTGCCGACTGGCGACCGCGCTACCGGGTCAAGGTCGATCGGATGCTGGCGCTGTATGTCGAGGGCGTCCCCAGCGACCGCGTAAAACTGACGCCGACAGTGACCGGCCTGTCTTAACTGGTCCAGATTTCAAGTTAGTTTACGCCGCCCTCTGAGCCTCTGCGAGCAGGGGTCGGCCGCAGGCGGTTGCCGGTGCCGGCGGCCGGTAGCCGAGCGAGCCGTGGGGTCGGCGGGTGTTGTAGAAGA
>SHZN01000036.1 GCA_009692245.1 Gammaproteobacteria bacterium | reverse complement strand
GACCCGGCACCAAATCTGAAATCTGGCCGCCATTGTGACAAAAAAAAGCCGGGGATGACCCCGGCTTTCTCCATGGCGACTACTGAGCCCGCCGTCAGGCGAGGCTGGCAGGTATGGAAATCTTCAGGCTGCGGCCTTCTTGCGGCGCTTCGGTTCCGCTTCGGCCTTGGCGGCCTTCTTTTTCGGCGCGGACTTCGGAGCGGCCTCTTTCGCAGCCTTCTTGTCAGCTTTCTTCGACGCCTTCTTCGGGTCGGGCTTTTCAGGGGGCGCGCTGGTGAGCACCGCGTCGGCCTCCACCAGCTGCATTAGCGCCATCGGCGCCATGTCGCCCATGCGTGGTTCCATCTTCAGGATGCGCGTATAGCCGCCGGCGCGGGCGCGGAATCTTGGCCCGATGTCGCCAAACAGCTTCTCGACCAGCGTGGTGTCGCGCAGCTGTGACTGCGCGCGGCGGCGTCCGGCCAGTGAGTCGCTCTTGCCGAGCGTGATCAGCGGCTCCACGACGCGGCGCAATTCCTTGGCCTTCGGCAGCGTCGTGCGGATCGTCTCCTCACGAAGCAGCGCAGCGGCCATGTTGCGCATCAGCGCTTTGCGATGGGAGCTGTTGCGGGAAAGCTGACGGCCCGACAGTTGATGACGCATCTATGATTTCCCGTGCGCGGCCTCAGGCCGTGCGTAATTCGTCTTCGCGGCGCAGGGAGACCGGCGGCCACCCGTCAATGCGCATACCGAGCGTGAGTCCGTGGCTCTCGAGGACTTCCTTGATTTCCGTCAACGACTTCTTGCCGAGATTCGGCGTGCGAAGCAGCTCGACCTCGGTGCGCTGCACCAGGTCGCCGATGTAATGGATGTTCTCGGCCTTCAGGCAGTTCGCGCTCCTGACAGTCAGTTCGAGTTCGTCGACCGGACGCAGCAGGATCGGGTCCGGCAGCGGGCCTGCATCGCGGCTCGGCGACTCGCCCTGGCCCTCGAGATCCACGAACACTGTCAGCTGGTCCTTCAGGATGCTGCCGGCGCGGCGGATCGCCTCGTCAGGACTGATCGTGCCATTGGTCTCGATGTCGATGATCAGCTTGTCGAGGTCAGTGCGCTGCTCGACGCGCGCGGACTCGATCGCGTAGGTCACGCGGCGCACCGGCGAGAATGACGCGTCGAGCTGCAGCCGGCCAATCGGGCGGCTCTGCTCCTCGAACTCGAGGCGCTGGACTGCCGGCCGGTAGCCGCGGCCACGCTCGATCTTCAGCGTCATGCCGATTTCGATCGGCTTTGTCAGGTTCGCGATGACCAGCTCGGGATTAACGATGACGACATCATGATCGACCTGGATGTCGCCGGCAGTAACCGGGCCAGGGCCCTTTTTCTGCAGGCGCAATTCGACCGACTCGCGGCTGTGCATCTCGATCGCTACGAGCTTGAGATTCAGCAGGACGTCGACCACGTCCTCCTGCACACCCTCGATGCTGGTGTACTCGTGCAGCACGCCGTCGATCTCGACCTCGGTCACGGCGCAGCCCGGCATCGAAGACAACAGCACGCGCCTGAGCGCGTTGCCGAGCGTGTGGCCGAAGCCGCGTTCGAACGGTTCGATCACGATGCGGGCCTGCCGCGCCGCGGTCTCGGTGACCTTGACGGAGCGGGGCTTGAGGAATTCCGTGGCGGAGCCTTGCATTGCCTTTCCTGTTACTTCGAGTAAAGCTCGACGACGAGATTCTCGTTGATGTCGGGCAGGATCTGATCGCGGTCCGGCAGCGCCTTCAGCGTACCGGCAAATTGCTTGTCATCCACCTCGACCCATTCGGGCAGGCCGACCTGGGTCGCGATTGCGAGTGCTGCCGCGATCCGCGCCTGGCTACGCGACTTCTCGCGCACGCCGATCACGTCGCCGGCCTTGCACTGATAGGACGGCACATTGACCGTCTCGCCATTGACCTCGATCGCCTTGTGGCCGACCAGCTGGCGCGCCTCGGCGCGCGTCGCGGCAAAGCCCATGCGATAGACGACATTGTCGAGCCGCGCTTCAAGGAAGCGCAGCAGGTTCTCGCCGGTCGATCCGGTATGGCCGGCCGCCTTCGAGTAATAATTCCGGAACTGCCGCTCCAGCACGCCGTACATGCGGCGCAGCTTCTGCTTCTCGCGCAACTGCACGCCGTAACCAGAGAGGCGCGTGCGGCGATCGCCCTTGATGCCGCCCGGCGGTACTTCGAGCTTGCACTTGCTCTCGAGCGGCTTGATGCCGCTCTTGAGGAACAGGTCGGTGCCCTCGCGGCGCGAGAGCTTGCACTTGGGACCCAGGTATCTGGCCATGATTCGGTGGACCTCAGACCCGCCGCTTTTTGGGCGGTCGGCAGCCGTTGTGCGGGATCGGTGTCACGTCCGCGATGCTCGTCACCTTGAGACCGCAGGCATTCAGTGCGCGGACCGCGGACTCGCGACCCGGGCCGGGACCCTTGACCTTGACCTCGACGGTTCGCAGGCCATGCTCCTGCGCGGCCACGCCAGCCTTCTCGGCGGCGACCTGCGCGGCGAATGGCGTGCTCTTGCGCGAGCCGCGGAAACCGGAGCCGCCGGAAGTCGCCCATGCGAGTGTGTTGCCCTGCCGGTCGGTGATCGTGACGATCGTGTTGTTGAAAGACGCGTGGACGTGCGCGACGCCCTCGGAGACCTGGCGCTTCGCCTTTTTGCGCGTCTTGACGGCGGCCGGTGCCGCGTCCTTGCTCTCATCCGACTGCTTCTCGTCGGACTTCTTCTCTTCGGTTTTCTTCTCGTCGGTCATCTCTTTACCTGGTCAATTTGTGTGGCGACGCCGGCTCAGCTCTTGGCGGGCGCGACGTTGGTCTTGATCGCCGCGCGGCGCGGACCCTTGCGCGTGCGCGCATTGGTGCGCGTACGCTGGCCACGAACCGGCAGTCCCTTGCGATGGCGTATGCCGCGATAGCAACCGAGGTCCATCAGCCGCTTCAGGCTCATCGAGTTCTCGCGCCGCAGGTCGCCCTCCACGAGGAAGCGCGAGATCTGCGTGCGCAGCATGGCGACTTCGGCCTCGGTCAGATCGCGGACCTTGGTCGACGGGTCGACACCCGCGGCCGTACAGACCATCTTCGCGCGCGATTGGCCGATGCCGTAGACGTGCGTCAGCCCGATGACGACGTGCTTGTTGACTGGAATATTGATGCCGGCGATACGCGCCATGGCTATCGACCCCTGAGCCGCGGACAACGCGGCAGCATACGTGAAAAGGCGGTTTTGCTCAAGTTTACGGACCCCATGGAATCAGCCTTGGCGCTGCTTGTGGCGGGCATCCGATGAGCAGATCACCCGCACAACACCGCGACGACGGACGATCTTGCAGTTCTTGCAGATCTTCCTGACCGATGGACGAACTTTCATCTCCGACTCCCGGATGGCATGGCCATTCTCAACGCGGCGCGCCGCCGCGGCCGTAGCCGCGCAGGTTTGCCTTCTTCATCAAGCCCTCGTACTGGTGCGACATCATGTGTGCATTCAGCTGGGCAACGAAATCCATGACGACCACGACGATGATCAGGAGCGACGGGCCGCCGAAATAGAACGGCACGCGGCCGTATGACATCAGGATCTCCGGCAACAGGCACACGAGCGTCACGTACAGCGCGCCCCAGACTGTCAGTCGTGTCAGCACGCGGTCGATGTATTCGGCAGTCTGCTGGCCCGGCCTGATGCCCGGGATGAAGGCGCCGCCCTTTTTCAGGTTCTCGGCGGTCTCGCGCGAATTGAACACGAGCGCCGTATAGAAAAAACAGAAGAACACGATCAGCGCGCCGTAAATCAGCAGATGCAATGGCTGGCCCCAACCGAGCGCCGCGGCGACATTCTGCAACCAGCGGGAGCTCTCGCCCGTGCCGAAGAAGCTCGCGAGCGTCGCCGGAAACAGCAGCAACGACGAGGCGAAGATCGGCGGAATCACGCCGGACATGTTCAGCTTGAATGGCAGATGACTGGTCTGACCGGCGTACATGCGCCTTCCGACCTGGCGCTTAGCGTAGTTGACTGGGATACGGCGCTGGCCGCTCTCGACGAATACGCAGAATGCGGTGACCGCGCCGATCAGCAGCACCAGCAGGATCGCGAAGGCCGGATTCATCTCGCCCGAACGCACCTGCTCAAGCGTGCCGCCGATCGCCGCCGGCAGGCCGGAGATGATGCCCGACAGGATGATCATCGAGATGCCGTTGCCGATGCCGCGCTCGGTGATCTGTTCGCCGAGCCACATCAGGAACAGCGTGCCCGCTGTGAGCGTCGCGACCGCCGGCAGCACGAATGACAGCGTGCCCTCATTGATGACGACACCCTGGTTCTGGAATGCGATCGCGGCGGCAAAGCCCTGGAAAGCCGCCAGGACGACAGTGAAGTAGCGCGTCCACTGGGTGATCTTGCGGCGCCCGGACTCGCCTTCCTTCTTGATCGCCGCCATCGACGGCACGACGACCGCCATCATCTGCAGGATGATCGACGCCGAGATGTAGGGCATCACGCCCATCGCGAAGATCGACAGACGCGACAGTGCGCCGCCCGAGAACATGTTGAACAGTCCGAGGATCGTGCCTTCCTGGCTGTCGAACAGCCGCGCAAGCGCCACAGGATCGATGCCGGGCACCGGCACAAATGTGCCGATGCGGTAGACGACCAGTGCGCCCAGCATGAACAGCAGGCGATGGCGCATCTCGGTGTAGCGCGTGACTTCACCGAGCGCGAGTGTCGCGTTGCCTGCTGTCGTTGCCATCGTTTGCTGTTGCGCGCCGCCAGGCCGATCAGGCCGCGACGCCCTCCTCGATCTTGCCGCCGGCCTGCTCGATGGCCGCGCGCGCGCCCTTTGTTGCGCGCACCGCGGGGCCGCGCAGCGTGACGGCGCGGGCGATTGAGCCCGACAGGATGACCTTCGCCTTCTCCGTCTGCAGGGGAACGACGCTCGCGGCAATCAATGCGGCGAGGTCGATCACATCAGCCTTCACTTTGGTGAGGTCGGTCAACGTGACCTCGGCCCGGGTCGCATGCATAGCCGAGCGGAATCCGACCTTTGGCAGGCGCCGCTGCAGCGGCACCTGGCCGCCCTCGAATCCAACCTTGTGATAGCCGCCCTTGCGGGCCTTCTGGCCCTTGCCGCCCTTGCCGCAAGTCTTGCCCTGGCCGGCGGACGCGCCGCGTCCGACGCGCAGCCGCGGCCTCTTGCTGCCAGCAGCGGGTTTCAGAGTGTTCAGTCGCATCTCGTCGTTCCTCCGGTCGTCCGTCACGCGCGCTCGACGCCCAGCAGGTGCTGCGCGACCTGGATCATTCCACGCACCTCGCGGGTGTCGGGGACGACGCGTGAATCGCGAATCCGCCGCAGCCCAAGGCCATAGACCGAGGCGCGGATATTCCGCAGCTGCCCGTGCACGCTGCTTTTCAATGTAACTTTCAGCTGTTCCTTGCGCATTGTGCTCAGCCCAGGATCTCTTCGAGTGTCTTGCCGCGCTTCGCTGCAATGCGATCCGGCGTGGACATTCGCGAGAATGCATCGAAAGTCGCGCGCACGACGTTGATCGGGTTGCGCGAGCCGTAGCACTTGGCCAGGACGTTTCGCACGCCGGCGCATTCGAACACCGCGCGCATGCCGCCACCGGCGATCACGCCTGTGCCGTCCGACGCCGGCTGCATGTAGACGCGGGTCGTGCCATGCCGTCCTTGCAGAGCGTAATGAAGCGTGGCGCTGCGCAGCGGCACCGTCGTCATGTTCTTGCGTGCCTGCTGCATGGCCTTCGCAATCGCAGTCGGCACCTCGCGCGCCTTTCCATAACCGAAGCCGACCTTGCCTGCGCCGTCGCCGACCACGGTCAGTGCGGTGAAGCCGAACTGCCGGCCGCCCTTGACGACCTTTGCGGTGCGGTTGACCGCGACCAGCTTTTCGACCAGGTCGTCGCCGGATGAGGATCTTTCCACTCGTGCCATTACGCTTCCCCCGGAATCAGAACTTGAGGCCAGCCTCGCGGGCCGCCTCGGCGAGCGCCTTCAGGCGCCCGTGATATTTGAAGCCGGAGCGGTCGAACGCCACCGACGTGATGCCGGCCGCCTTCGCGCGCTCGGCGATTGCACGGCCGACTGCAGCCGCTGCGGCCGCGTTGCCCGTGCCCTTCAGGTCCTTCGCGACGGCTTCCTGCACGGTCGAGGCGATCGCAAGCACTCGCGCGCCGTCGGCGGTCGTCACCTGTGCGTAGATATGCCGCGGCGTGCGGTGCACCGTCAGGCGCGCCGTGCCGATTTCGCGGATCTTGGCGCGACCGCGTGTTGCTCGCCGCAGACGCCGGCTCTTTTTAGTCAGTTGTGCCATGGCCTTACTTCTTCTTGCCTTCCTTCATGACGATTCTCTCGCCGGCATAACGCACGCCCTTGCCCTTGTATGGCTCGGGCGGCCGATAGCCGCGGATCTCGGCGGCGACCTGCCCCACTTTCTGGCGGTCGACACCCTTGATGATGATTGCGGTCTGGCTCGGCGTCTCAATCGAGATGCCTTCCGGAACCGGGTAGCTGACCGGGTGTGAAAATCCCAGCGTCAGGTTCAGGTTCTTGCCCTGCAGTGCCGCGCGATAACCGACGCCGACCAGCTCGAGCTTGCGCTCGAAGCCCTTGGTGACGCCCGTTACCATATTCGCGAGATTTGCGCGCGTAGCGCCTGCCGTCGCAACCCGTGTCGACGCGTCCTTGGCGGCCGTGACGGCGACCATGAGTTGCTGTTCCTTTTGCGCGACCGTGATGCCGCGCGCGAGCTGAATCGTCAGCGCGCCCTTGGCACCCTTGATGGTCACGGCGTCAGCCGCGAGCGTCGCAATGACACCCTTCGGCAGATCAACCGGCAACTTTGCAATTCTGGACATGATCCGGATTCCTCAGGACACCAGGCACAGGACTTCGCCGCCCTGGCCGGCGCGGCGCGCCTCGCGGTCGGTCATAACACCAGCAGGCGTCGAAACGATTGCGATACCCAGCCCGCCCATCACCTTTGGCAACTCATCCTTCGCGCGGTACTGCCGCAGGCCCGGCCGCGACACGCGCTGCAGGCGCTCGATCACCGGCTTGCCGGCGTGATACTTGAGCGCGATGGTCAGCGTCGATTTTTCGCCTTCCTTGCGGACCGCAAAATCGCCAATGTATCCCTCGTCCTTCAGCACGCGGAGGATCGCGAGCTTCACGCGCGAGGACTGCAGCGATACCTCCGCCTTTCCGGCACTCTGGCCATTGCGGATGCGTGTCAGCAGGTCTGAAATAGGGTCGCTCATGCTCATTGCGTTTCGCTCCTCACCAACTCGCCTTGCGAAGGCCGGGCACGTCACCACGCATCGTTGCCTCGCGCAGCTTGACGCGACCGAGGCCGAATTTCCGGTAGTTGCCGCGTGAGCGTCCGGTAATCGCACAACGATTGCGCTTGCGCCCCGGGCTCGAATCGCGCGGCAGCTTCTGCAGTGCCTCGATCGCGGCCATGCGATCCTCCTGCGACGCCTTCGGATCGCGGATCTGTTCCTTGATCAGCGCGCGCTTGGCAGCGTACTTCTTCACCACTTTCGCGCGGCGCTTCTCGCGCTCGATCATGCTGGTCTTCGCCATCGGTCACTTCCTGAACGGAAAATTGAAGGCCTCGAGCAATGCCCGGCCGGATTGATCGTTGTGCGCGTTGGTCGTGATCGTGATGTCCATGCCGCGCAACTGGTCGATCTGGTCGTATGCGATCTCCGGAAAAATGATCTGTTCCTTGACGCCGAAGCTGTAGTTGCCGCGGCCGTCGAATGAGCGCGGATTGACGCCGCGGAAATCGCGGATACGCGGCATGGCGACATTGATCAGCCGGTCCAGGAACTCGTACATGCGCGCGCCACGCAACGTCACCATGCAGCCGACTGCGAGTCCTTCGCGGATCTTGAATGTCGCGACGGATTTCTTGGACTTGCGCACGGCCGGCTTCTGGCCGGTGATGCGCGCCAGGTCCGCGGTCGCCGCGTCCATGACCTTTTTGTCGGCTACGGCTTCGCCGACTCCCATATTCACGGTGATCTTTGTCAGGCGTGGCACCTGCATGTCGTTCTTCAGGCCGAGGTCCTGACGAAGTGTCGGCAACACGACCTCGCGGTAGTGCTTGTGCAGCCTTGCTGTTGAATCCATCTCTGCGGTCTCCACTCTCAGGAATCCACTACTTCGCCATTGGACTTGAAGTAGCGGACCTTGCGTCCGTCCTCGAGCAACTTGCGGCCGACACGATCGGCCTTCTTGGTCGCCGGGTTCCAGAGCGCCACATTCGAAAGGTGCAGCGGCGCCTCTTTCTGCACGATCGCGCCGGTCACGCCTTTCGCCGGATTGGGGCGCTGGTGCTTCTTGACCATGTTGACGTTCTCGACGAGCACGCGGCCGCTGGCCAGGATATTGACCACCGTGCCGGTACGACCCTTGTCGCGTCCGGTTGTAATGACGACTGTGTCGCCTTTGCGTATCTTCTGCATCGTCCTTCCTGCCGCCGTCAGAGAACTTCCGGCGCGAGAGAAATGATCTTCATGAACTGCACATTGCGCAGCTCGCGTGTCACGGGCCCGAAAATCCGGGTGCCAATCGGCTCGAGCTTGGGTGTCAGCAGCACGGCCGCATTGCCGTCGAAGCGGATCAGCGATCCGTCCCCGCGGCGCACGCCACGCCGTGTGCGCACCACAACCGCGTCGTAAACCTCGCCCTTCTTGACCTTGCCACGCGGGATCGCGTCCTTGACGCTGACCTTGATGACGTCGCCTACGCCGGCGTAGCGGCGCCTGGTCCCGCCCATGACCTTGATGCACATGAGTTCGCGGGCGCCGGAATTATCCGCCGCAACCAAGCGAGTCCTGAGCTGGATCATGGTATTGGTCTCCCTTCGCTCATTCCGCCGGCGCGCGTTCGATCACGCGCACCAGCCGCCATGCCTTGTGCCGCGACAACGGGCGGCACTCGGCGATCGCAACCGTGTCGCCAGCGCGGCACTCGTTGTTCTCGTCGTGCGCCAGCAGCTTCGTCGTGCGCCGCACGTACTTGCCGTAGGCCGAGTGCTTCACGAGCCGCTCGACCGAGACGGAAATCGTCTTGTTCATCTTGTTGCTGACGACGATTCCGGTCAGCGTCCGCGCCGCCTTTTCCGCCACCGGTGTCTCTGTAACGCTCGCCATCACGCCTTACTCCCGGCGGCAGTGCCGCGTCCCAGCTCTTTCAGCACGGTCTTGACCCGTGCGATGCTCTTCCTGACCTTGCCGTGCTGGTCCGGCCGCGCCGGCTGCCCGGACGCGGATGCCATGCGCAGGTTAAACTGCTCGCGACGCAACGCAATCAGTTCATCGCGCAGTTCCGCCGCAGTTTTGCCGCGCAAATCCTTGATGCTCATCAACGCACCTGCCGCTTGACGAAGGCGGTTGTGACCGAAAGTTTGGCCGCCGCCAGCCTGAATGCCGCGCGCGCCTCCGACTCCGGCACCCCCTCGATCTCGAAAAGCACCTTGCCCGGCATCACTTTCGCGACCCAGTACTCGACATTGCCCTTGCCGCTGCCCATGCGCACCTCGAGCGGCTTCTTGGTGATCGGCACATCGGGGAACACGCGGATCCAGATCTTGCCGCCGCGCTTGACGTAGCGCGTCATCGCGCGGCGCGCCGCCTCGATCTCACGCGCGGTCATGCGGGAGCGTTCCATCGCTTTCAGTCCATATTCGCCGAATGCGACCGAGCTTCCGCGCATCGCCATGCCGGACAGGTTTCCCTTGAACATCTTGCGGTACTTGGTCCGCTTGGGCTGCATCATGTCCCGTCGTCCTTATCTTTCAGCCGGTCGCCGGCTCGGGGGCGGCCTGCTTTTCCTGCGTCTCGACCACTTCCGGCTCGGCCTCTTCGCGATCGAAGACCTCACCCTTGAATACCCAGACTTTCACGCCGATGACGCCATAGGTCGTGCGCGCCTCGGCCAGGCCGTAATCGATCTCGGCGCGGAATGTATGCAGCGGGATGCGCCCCTCACGCGTCCATTCGGAGCGCGCGATCTCGCCGCCATTCAGGCGCCCAGCCACGCGCACTTTCACGCCCAGTGCGCCGCTGCGCATCGTGTTGGTCACGGCACGCTTCATCGCGCGCCGGAACATCACGCGCTTCTCGATCTGTTGAGCGATGCTCTCGGCCACCAGTTGCGCGTCGAGCTCCGGCTTCCTGATCTCGGCGATGTTGAGGCGCACGTCCTGGACCGTCAAATTCATCAGCTTCGCCACTTCGACCCTGAGCTTCTCGATGTCCTCGCCCTTGCGGCCAATCACAACGCCCGGCCGTGCCGTGTGAATCGTAATGTTGGCCTTGCGCGCCGCGCGTTCGATGTGGATGCGGCTGACCGACGCGTCGGTGAGCTTTTTCCTCAGGAACTCACGCACCCTCCAGTCGGAAAGGATGTGCGACGGGAAATTCCTGGTATCCGCATACCAGCGCGACGACCAGTCGCGCGTGATGCCGAGGCGGATGCCGATCGGGTTGACCTTCTGACCCATTTGCTGCTCCGTTCTCCCGCTTCTTACCGGGCCTTGTCGGCCACGGTCACCCTGATATGGGAAAGCCGCTTCACGATGCGGTTGCCCCGGCCCTTCGCCCGCGCGTGGAATCGCTTCGCCACCGGCGCCGCGTCCACCTCGATGCGGGAGATCTTCAATTCATCGATATCCGCGCCGAGATTCTGCTCGGCATTGGCGATCGCCGACTCGAGCACCTTGCGCACGATGCGCGCGCCCTTCTTCGGCGTGTACGCGAGCACGGCGAGCGCCTGCCCGACCTGCTGGCCGCGTACCAGGTCGGCCACGAGCCGGCATTTCTGCGGTGAGATGCGCGCGTGACGCAAAATTGCTGATACCTGCATCGCATTACTCCGGAGCCGTCTCGACTTTCTTGGATGACGAGTGACTCTTGAAAATCCGCGTCGGCGCGAACTCGCCGAGCTTGTGACCGACCATGTTCTCGGTCACCAGCAATGGCACGTGCTGGCGGCCGTTGTGCACGGCAATCGTCAGCCCGATCATGTCCGGCAGGATCATCGAGCGCCGCGACCAGGTCTTGATCGGCCGACGGTCATTCTTGTCGCGGGCCACCTGCACCTTTTTCGCGAGGTGCAAATCAACGAATGGGCCTTTCTTCAGGGAACGCGGCATTTCGTTTACGCTCCTTTCTTGCGCCTGCGCACGATGAATGTATCGGTACGCTTGTTGTTGCGCGTCTTCTTGCCTTTCGTATGCCAGCCCCACGGTGAAACCGGGTGTGGATTGCCTTGTCCTGAACGGCCCTCGCCGCCGCCGTGCGGATGATCGACCGGGTTCATCACGACACCGCGCACGGTCGGCCGGATGCCGCGCCAGCGCTTCGCGCCGGCCTTGCCGAAGCTACGCAGGTTGTGTTCGTCATTTCCGATCTCACCGATCGTCGCGCGGCATTCCACGCTGACTTTGCGGGTCTCGCCGGATTTCAGCTTCAGGATCGCGTTGGCGCCCTCGCGGCCGCTGAACTGCGCCGAGCTGCCGGCGGCGCGCGCGATCTGGCCGCCCTTGCCCGGCTTCAATTCGACGTTGTGCACCAGGGAGCCGACCGGGATGTGGCGCAATGGCATCGCATTGCCGGAACGGATCGGCGAGTCGGCGCCGGATTGCAGTTCATCGCCCGTATCCACACCCTTCGGCGCGAGAATGTAGCGACGTTCGCCGTCCTTGTAGAGCAGGAGCGCGATGTACGACGAGCGGTTCGGATCGTATTCGAGCCGCTCGACCGTTGCGGTCACTCCGTCCTTGTCGCGGCGGAAATCGACCATCCGGTAGTTGTGCTTGTGACCCGAGCCCTTGTGACGTGTGGTAATGCGGCCGGCGTTGTTTCGCCCGCCCGTGGACTTGTGTCCGGCCACGAGCGCGCGCACCGGTCCGCCGCGGTGCAGCTTCGAGCGGTCGGGGCGCAACTGGAAGCGCGTTCCCGGCGAAGTCGGCTTCATTTTCTTCAGTGGCATGATGCTGTCCTAGTAGCCAGGCTCAGGCGCGCTCGGCTCCGGCCATCTCGATGGTCTGGCCTTCGGCCAGGCGCACATAAGCTTTCTTCCAGTCCGAGCGGCGGCCCAGGGAGCGCCCGAATTTCTTGCTCTTGCCCGCCACGTTGATGACCCGCACGGTGTCGACCTTGACCTCGAACATGAATTCGACCGCGGCGCGGATCTCCGGCTTGGTCGCGTCGGTGCGAACCCGGAATACGTACTGGCCGCCCTGCTCGGCAATGCGCGCGCTCTTTTCCGACACATGCGGCGCGATCAGCACATTGATCAATCGTTCCTTCGAGATCGCGCTCATGCCAGCCGCTCCTCGAGCATGCGCAGTGCACCGACAGTAGCGAGCACTTTTGGATAGCGCGCGAGGCTCATCGGATCGAGACTCGCAACTGTCAGCACGTCCACGCCAACCAGATTGCGCGATGCGAGATGCAGCTTCTCGTCATAAGCCTCGATCAGGATCAACACGTTCTCGAGACCGAGCTCGGCCAGCTTGCCAACCAGCATCTTGGTCTTCGGCGCATCGAGTTCGAGCGCGCCGGTCACCAGCAGTCGTTGCTGGCGCACAAGTTCGGACAGCATCGAGCGGATCGCGCCGCGGTACATCTTGCGATTGACCTTCTGCGCGTAGCTCCGGGGCTTCGCCGCAAATGCACGCCCGCCGCCGACCCAGATCGGGCTGCGAATCGAGCCTGCGCGTGCGCTGCCCGTGCCTTTCTGCGCCCACGGCTTCTTGCCGCCGCCACGCACCTCGGCCTTGGTCTTCTGTGCCTTGGTGCCGGCGCGGCCCGCGGCCGCGTAGGCAGTCAGCACCTGATGGATCAACGGCTCGTTGAACTCACGGCCGAAGGTCGCATCGCTGACATCGATTTCGGAGCCGGACGCCCCGCCATTCACCAGCTTCAGCTTCATCGCTAGTGCCTCTGCGTCACTTTTTCGTTGCGGCCACAAACTTGCGCCGCTTGCCGGCCTCAGCCTTGCCCGACGGCCTGACCACGACGCGCCCGCCCGGGGCCCCGGGCACAGACCCGCTGACCAGCAGCAGGTTGCGCTCCAGGTCCACCTGGACGACCTTCAAATTCTCTACCGTGCGGCGCACGCCACCCATGCGGCCCGCCATGCGCTTGCCGGGGAACACGCGGCCCGGGGTCTGACGCTGGCCGATCGAGCCGGGCGCACGGTGCACGACCGACGCGCCGTGACTCGCGTAGCCGCCGGCAAAGCCGTGCCGCTTCATGACGCCCGCAAAGCCCTTGCCGATCGTCGTGCCCATGACGTCGATGACCTGACCGGCTGCGAACATGTCGACCTTGAGCTCGGCGCCAGACTTCAGTTCCGCGCCCTCGCCTGCGGCGAGCCGGAACTCGAACAGGCCATCGCCCGGCAGCACGCCCGGCTTGGCGTAGTGGCCGGCGGCAGGCTGTGTCAGTCGGGAGGCACGACGGGTGCCGACGGTGACCTGGACGGCGCGATAGCCGTCGGGGCTCGCGTCCTTTACCTGCACGATGCGGTTTGGCAGTGCCTCAATGACCGTCACCGACAGGGCGTCGCCCGCGTCGGTGAATACCCGAGTCATGCCGGCCTTGCGGCCGATCAGACCTATGGTCATGATTTATATCCCTTTTTACACTGCGTCGGCTGCAATTGGCCGGCGCTGTCCTAACACTGCAATCTGTCCCGGAGTGACGCACTGGCGCCTGTTCTGCCGCCGGTTCAGACCCCGAAAAAAGCCGCCTAGTATAGCGGCTCGTCGCCTCAGTTCAACTTGATCTGCACGTCCACGCCTGCCGGTAACTCAAGGCGCATCAGCGCGTCCACCGTCTTGTCGGTTGGGTTGACGATATCCATCAGGCGCTTGTGGGTGCGAATCTCGAACTGGTCGCGCGCGTCCTTGTCGCCGTTCGGGGAGACCAGCACCGTAAAGCGCTCGATCTTGGTCGGCAAAGGCACAGGGCCACGTACAGTTGCGCCCGTGCGGCGCGCGGTCTCGACGATCTCGCGCGCCGAAGTGTCGATCAGCTTGTGATCGAATGCCTTCAGGCGAATCCGGATGTTCTGGCTGGTTGCCATCATTGCACCGTTACTTGAGTACTTTTGAAACGACACCGGCGCCGACGGTGCGGCCGCCCTCGCGAATCGCGAAGCGCAGGCCTTCTTCCATGGCGATCGGCGCAATCAGCTCCACCACCATCTTGATGTTGTCCCCCGGCATCACCATCTCCACCCCCG
>SHZN01000035.1 GCA_009692245.1 Gammaproteobacteria bacterium | reverse complement strand
TGGAAGTACGGCTTCAAGAACATCAAGTCGATTGTCCGTATCCGGTTCACGGCGAGCATGCCCGCGACCACTTGGGCGTTGTCGGCGCCAAGCGAGTATGGCTTCTACGCCAACGTCAATCCCGAAGTTGACCACCCGCGCTGGAGCCAGAAGCGCGAGCGTCACATCGGATCCGGTTCCTTCCTGTCGCGCCAGCCCACCGCGATGTTCAATGGTTATGCGGCGGCTGTCGCGAGCCTGTACAGCGGTATGGATCTGGCGCGGAATTTCTGATGCTGAGGATGAACGCCAAGCTTGCGACCCGGTGGATCGCAAAGCCGCTCGTGTTCCTGCTGTGCCTGCTGCCGGCGGGCTGGCTGTTCGCGGGCCTGGCGGACCTGACGGGTTTCGCTCATGGGCCGGCAGCAACGCTCGGCGCGAATCCGGTCGAGAAGATCCAGGACACACTCGGCATCTGGGGCCTGCGCCTGCTGCTGGCGACGCTCACCGTGACGCCATTGCGCGAAGTTCTTGGCTGGCCGCGACTGCTGCTGTTCCGGCGCATGCTGGGGCTATACGCGTTCTTCTACATCTCGATGCATTTCCTTTTCTACCTGTTTGTGGACCAGAGTCTCGACTGGCGTGAATTGCTCAAGGACATTGCGAAGCGCCCGTACATCACGGTTGGGTTCACGGCGCTGCTGCTGCTCACTCCGCTTGCCGTGACGTCCACGAAGCGCGCCATGCGGCGCATGGGCCGCCGATGGCAGCGCCTGCATCGCCTCATCTATCCGGCGGCGATCCTCGGTTGCACGCATTTCTACTGGCAGGTGAAGGCCGATATCCGCGAGCCGCTGGTCTATGTCCTGGTGCTCGCCGTGCTACTGGGTTGGCGTCTGTACCGGTATCGGCGGCGGGCGGGCCGCGGACGCGCCGAGCAAGATGCCCGTCAGTATCAACAAGCCGCCCGCGCCGGTCTGCCAGTCGAGCCCCTCCCCGAGTAGCCACCAGGCCAGCAGGGAAGCGAGCATGGGTTCGCCGACCAGCACGACTGCGACGCACAGCGGGCCCACATGACGCAGCGCCCAGTTATAGCCGCTGTGTCCGATCAACTGCGAAATCGCCGCCATGCCCGCGAGCACCCACCAGGTTGCCGCAGTGAAGCCGCCAGCGGTGGTGTCCGTCATTGCCATGGCAATCCATAGCACTGCGGCGGCCGAGCCATAGGCAATTGCGAGATAAGGGCGAAATGGCAGGCGCAACTGTGCCTGCCGGGACAACAGGAGATAGCTTGCCATGGCAATGGCGCCGGCCACGGCCAGCAGGTCACCCGTCAGCATGCCGCCTCGCCAGGCGCGCCCCGCGCTCGCAGTCACCACCCCGCCCACTGCGAACAGAAGCGCCAGCACCGTTCGTAACGGGGGTGTCCCTTTCCCACCCACGAATTGCAGGATGGCGACCCAGATCGGTGCGGTACTGACCAGGAGTACGCTTCTCGCGACCGTTGTGTAATCGAGTGACGCAATCCAGGTCGCGAAATGCAAGGCCAGGAACAGGCCCGCTGCCGCAGCGAGAGCGGTATGGCGCGGTTCTACGGGATCGACGCCCGGCCTGCCCGCGAGAGCCACCGGAATCACGACCAGGGCCGCCAGTCCCATGCGCCAGGCGGTGATTGCGAGGGGCGCGGCATCGGCAATGCGCGCAAATATCGAGCCGAAGGAGACGGCGGCCAGCGCGATGGCCATTACCAGGAAGGGCGCCGCGACCCAGGTCCGCGGCATCAGCGCAGGACCCAGGCAGGCACCTCGCGCCAGCCCTGAGAAAGTCCCGCGTCGCACTCGCGCCAGCGCGGCTCCAGCTGCTCGACCAATGCCCAGAAACGCGGGGAATGGTTCATGTGACGGGTATGCGCGAGTTCGTGTATCAACAGGTAGCGCACGATTTCAGGCGGCTGGAAGACGAGGCAGGCATTCAGGCTGATCGTACCGCGGCGCGAGCAACTGCCCCAGCGCGTGCGCTGGCGCCGGATCTGGGCGGTCGAGTATTGCAGCCCCGATTCCGCGGCGAGCCGCTCGAGCTGAGGCACCAGTATCGAATGGGCCACTCGCATCGTGAAGCGCTGCAGCGCATGGCGCAGAAGTACAACCCGCGACAAGTCGCCGATCAGCAGCAGGCGATTGCCATCGACTGTCAGGTGGGGCGCGCCCTGCGCTTCGACATAGTCCACCCGCCAGCAGTCGCCGCTGGCCTGGAATCGCACTGCCACTGGCAATGCGTCACCGTTCCCTGTCTCGAGCGACCGGTACTGGGCAACTTTGCGGTCGATCCACGACCGGTACTGGGCGACGAACTGCTCGACCACGCGCGGACGCGTGCCATTCGGCACGACAATCTCGACTCCTCCTCCCGGGAACACGCGCACCGTCAATCGGCGCGCGCGATCGCTCGCACGCACGCGCCATGCGGCGTGATTGCCGGTCGCCTGGTCGAGCAGCCCGAGTTGCGCTGCGTGTGCGGCCCGGTTACTCATAGTGCCGCCGCGAGGCGCGAGCCTTCGTCTATGGCGCGCCTGGCATCGAGCTCGGTCGCGAGATTCGATCCCCCGATCAGGTGCACCCGGAATCCTGCGGCTTCGATGCCGGCCGCGAGCTCACGTTGCGGCTCCTGGCCGGCGCATACGACCACATTGTCCACTGCGAGCAAACGGGACTCGGCGCCCTCGGCAATATGCAGGCCGGCGTCATCGATGCGTTCGTAACTCACGCCCGCCATCATGCGCACGCCGCGCCGCTTCAGCGCCAGCCGGTGCACCCAGCCGGTGGTCTTGCCGAGATCGCGCCCAGGAGGCGTTGGCTTGCGCTGCAGCAGCCAGATCGTGCGCGGCATGCTGCTGGCGAGGTCTGCCTCTTCAGTCAGGCCGCCGCGCTTTGCGAACGCCATGTCGATGCCCCACTCACGCATGAACGTCGGGATGTCGACACTGGATGGCGGATGCGTGGCGTCGTGGCTCAGGTACTCAGCGACATCGAAGCCGATGCCGCCGGCGCCGACGATCGCGACCGATTTACCGACCGGCCTGCCATGCAGCAGTACATCAATGTAGGACAGGACTTTCGGATGCGTCAGCCCTTCGATGGCAGGCGTTCGCGGAACGACCCCCGACGCCAGCACGATTTCATCGAATCCGCCTGCGGTAAGCTCGGCGATGCCAGCTCGCCGCGATAATACGAGTTTCACGCCGGTCAGCTCGATCTGGCGCCCGTAGTACCGCAAGGTTTCGTGGAACTCCTCCTTGCCAGGAATGACCTTGGCCATGTTGAACTGGCCGCCGATCTGATTGCTTGCCTCGAACAGCGTGACCTCGTGTCCGCGACCGGCGGCGACCGTCGCACAGGCGAGACCGGCAGGGCCGGCGCCAACGACGGCGATGCGACGACGTGTGCCTGCGGGGCGGTAATTCAGCTCAGTCTCGCGGCCGGCACGTGGATTGACGAGGCAGGTCGCGACCTGATTCTCGAAGACTAGATCCAGGCAGGCCTGGTTGCAGGCGATGCAGGTATTGATCTCGTCCGCCCTGCCATCGGCCGCCTTGCGCACAAATTCCGGGTCCGCCAGCAGTGGGCGCGCCATCGATATGAGATCGGCGTCGCCGCTTGCGAGCACTCTTTCGGCCACGGCGGGATCGTTGATCCGGTTGCTGGTGACCAACGGGATTTTCACACTGCCGCGCAGGCGGCGCGTGACCCAGCTGAAGGCCGCGCGCGGCACCATGGTCGCGATGGTTGGTATGCGTGCCTCATGCCAGCCGATGCCGGTATTGATGATCGTGGCGCCGGCGCGTTCGACGGCCTGCGCGAGTTCGACGACTTCATCCCAGGAACTGCCGCCCTCGACGAGATCGAGCATCGATAGCCGGTAGATGATGATGAATGACGGACCCACCGCTTCGCGTGTGCCTGCGACAATCTCGAGCGGTAGCCGCTTTCTGTTGGCCCAGCCCCCACCCCAGCCGTCTGCGCGATGATTGGTCCTTGCGACCAGGAATTCGTTTATGAAATACCCTTCGGAACCCATGATCTCGACACCGTCGTAACCGGCTTCCTGCGCAAGCCGCGCGCAACGCACGAAATCGCTGATCTGGCCGTGGATGCCGCCCTCGGACAGCGCGCGTGGCGTAAAGCGCGAAATCGGCGCCTTCAGGCGCGATGGCGCGACCGCGAGCGGGTGATAGCCATAGCGTCCGGTGTGCAGTATCTGCATGCAGATGCGACCACCCTCGCCGTGAACCGCATCGGTGACCAGCCGGTGACGCGCCAGGTGGCGACGGCCGCTCAGCGTGCCGGCAAAGGGCTTGGTCCAGCCCGCCGCATTCGGTGCGATGCCGCCGGTGACGATCAGACCAACACCGCCGCGCGCGCGCTCGGCAAAATAGGCGGCGAGTTTCGGGTAATCATCCCGCCGGTCCTCGAGACCGGTGTGCATCGAGCCCATCAGCACCCGATTGGGGAGAGTCGTGAATCCGAGATCGAGTGGCGCCAGCAGGCGCGGAAATGGATTCTGCGTCACGCGCTCAATCATATAGGATCATCCACCCCATGGAACCCGTGATCCAGGTCCGCGATCTCGTCAAGCAGTATCCAGGCGTACGCGCCGTGGACGGCGTGTCCTTTGAAATCCCGGAGGGGATCTGCTTCGGCCTGCTCGGACCGAATGGCGCCGGCAAGACAACGACCGTCGAGATCATGGAAGGCGTCACCGCGCCGACATCCGGAAGCGTGCTCTATCGCGGCGAGCCGCTGGGCGCGCGATTCCGCGCAGAGGCCGGAATCCAGTTCCAGAAGACGGCGCTGCAGGATTTCCTGACCGTGCGCGAGACGCTGGTGATGTTCCGCAGGCTTTACTCGCACGGTCGCGACGTGGACGACGTGATCAGGCTGTGCGCGCTCGAGCAACTCGTGGGACGCGACAACCGCAAGCTGTCTGGCGGGCAGCTCCAGCGCCTCTTGCTCGGGATCGCGCTCGTGAACGATCCGCAAGTGCTGTTTCTCGACGAGCCGACGACCGGACTGGATCCTCAGGCACGCCACAATTTCTGGGACCTGATCCGCGCCATCAAGGCTGAGGGCAGGACCGTCCTGCTGACGACGCATTACATGGAAGAGGCTTATTTCCTCTGCGATGTCATCGCCATCATGGACCGCGGCAAGATCATCGCCGAGGGCCCGCCTTCACGCCTGCTGAAAGAACATTTCGATGACGTCGTGCTCGAGTTGCCGCGCGAGGAATTTGGCATCGACCCGGCCACATTCCCGCTGCCGGTGATGCTGGCAGGCGATCGCGTGGAAATATCGACGGCCGACGTGGAGCTGGCGCTGCGCGCCCTGCTGGATCGCGGCATCCCCGTTCGTCACCTGCAGATCCGTCCGCGCAATCTGGAGGACTTGTTCCTCGAATTGACCGGCCGCGAGCTGCGTACATGAACCTCCGTCGCATGCTGGCCATCTGGAGCGCACGCAATCTCGAGTTCCTGCGCGACCGGTCCACTCTCGTATTCAACGTCGTGATGCCGCTCGCCCTGGTTGTCGCCTTTGCCGTCATCTTCGGCGGACAGCCGCGCAGCCTGTTCAAAATTGGGGTTCTCGCCCCTCCAGGAGCCGCACTCGATGCGAGCCTGCATCCCTTCCTCGGCACGCGTTACGCCGATTTTTACGCGGTGGACCCGGCCGAACTCGTGGCTGCGATCCGCACGGTCGAGCGGCACCAGTCCGACCTGCTGATCGATCTGCGTGCGGTGCCGCGCTACTGGGTCAATGCCGATTCGCCAAAAGGCTACCTGGCGGAGAAACTGCTGCTGGAGTCGGCCAGCGCCGTGGCGAAGCGCGAGCCAGTCACGGGGGCGGCAGTCCAATACGTGGACTGGCTGCTGCCGGGCATCCTCGGCATGAACATGATGTTCAGCTGCCTGTTCGGTGTCGGCTACGTGGTTGTGCGCTATCGCAAGTCGGGATTCCTGCGACGCCTGTCGGCGACGCCGGTCACGGCGGTCGAATTCGGCGCCGCGCAGATCCTGTCGCGGCTGATGCTGACGGTCAGCGTCTCGGTGCTGGTTTACTCGGCGCTCGCGCTGTTGATCCCGTTTCGCAACAATGGCAGCTGGTTCCTGCTGCTGGTGACTGCCATGCTCGGCGCGATGTGCATGATCTCGCTGAGTTTCATGGTTGCAGCCCGCTTCACCAGCGAAGAACTCGCCAATGGCGTCATCAACCTCGTGTCCTGGCCGATGATGTTGTTATCCGGGGTCTGGTATTCGCTGGAAAGCGCACCGAGATGGCTGCGAATCATTGCGGAAATCTTTCCGTTGACGCAGATGCTGGAGGCCGCCAGGGCCATCATGCTGGACGGCGCCGGTTTTGCCGATATTTTGCCCCGGCTCGCGGCGCTGGTCGCTATGACCACGGCTTTTCTCGGCATCGCAGGCGCCAGCTTCCGCTGGCGGCCTGGCTAGGAAATCCGCCCATGTGCGGCGCCCGGACATGGGCCTGTGGCAGACTCTTGTCCTGATGGATAAGTCAGAACTGCTCAGTCAATTGCGCATCGATCGCGGTGCGGATGCCGAAGTGTCGCCACCGCGCACCCGACTGTGGATTGCACTGGCGGCCTTCGCCCTGGTGGCAGCTGCGCTCCTGGCATGGCTCTTGGGCCGCGGGGAAGCAACGCGGGTGACGGTCGCAACCGCGCACGCGCTGCCAACCATCGGCGGCAGCGCATCGGTGCTGCGCGCGACACGCCAGCCCGTGACGACCGCGCTGCGCGCGGCCTGAGGATGCAGCCCCCGGGCTTGATCGACATCGGCATCAACCTGGCCCACGAGAGCTTCGACCGGGATCGTGCCGAGGTGATCGCGCGGGCACAGAATGCAGGTGTCATCGCGATGATTGTCACTGGCAGCACGCTCGCGGATAGCGCACGCGGCCTCGAGCTGTGCCGTCAATGGCCTGGGCTCCTGCGCGCGACGGCGGGCGTGCATCCGCACCATGCCGCTGGATTTCAGGATTCTGATCGTGCGGCACTCGCCGATCTCCTTGCCGATCCCATGACCGTCGCGGCCGGCGAGTGCGGCCTCGACTACTATCGGAACTATTCACCACCCGCGGAGCAGCGGCGCGCTTTCGGGTTGCAGCTGCAACTCGCCCTCGAGCACAAGCTGCCAGTGTTCCTGCATCAACGCGAAGCGCACGAGGATCTGATGGCAATGCTGCGGGAACATCCGCAATTGTTGCCGCGCGCGGTGCTGCATTGCTTCACGGGCGGCGGCGCAGAACTCGACGACTGCCTCGAAGCGGGTCTCGCGGTGGGCGTCACCGGATGGATCTGCGATGAGAGACGTGGGCAGGCCTTGCGGGATGCAATCGGCCAGATTCCGGACGATCGGCTGATGCTTGAAACGGACGGACCCTACCTTCTGCCACGGACAATCCAGCCAAAGCCCGCCCATCGGCGCAACGAGCCCATGCATCTGCCGGTTATCCTGGAGGCTGTTGCGGCATGTCGGGGCCAACCGGCCGATCAGATTGCAGCAGTGACGTCGGCGAACGCGCGGCGCTTCTTTGGCCTTCAACTGTAAATACCGCCGCGAGCCGCACCGCGGGGAATCTCTAATGACGATTAAGTCAGTACTGTAACTATTTAATAATACGGTGATTTAATGGATTTTTCCGTAGCGCTCAAGCAGACCGCTGAGTCATTCAGCAAGTCGATCGTTCCGCGTCTTTGCGACTACATCCGCATTCCGAACAAGTCCCCGGACTTCGATCCTGACTGGCAGGCGCATGGCCACATGGACCGGGCAGCAGAACTGATGGCTGCCTGGTGCCGCGAACAAAAGATCAAGGGGCTGAAGGTCGAAATCATGCGCGAGGGTACTCGCACACCGCTGCTACTTTGCGAAATTCCCGGCACCGGACCTGGCACAGCACTGATGTATGGCCACATGGACAAGCAGCCGGAATTCACGGGCTGGGCCGAGGGCTTGTCGCCCTGGGAACCGGTCCTCCGCGACGGGCGGCTCTACGGTCGCGGTGGCGCGGACGATGGCTATGCCGTGTTCTCTTCTTTGACCGCGATCCGGCTGCTGCAGGAGCAAGGCATACCGCATGCCCGCTGCGTCGTACTGATCGAGGCCTGCGAGGAAAGCGGCAGCTACGATCTTCCGCACTACGTCGAGGCACTGGCAGATCGCATCGGCACGCCCAGCCTCGTCGTATGCCTCGATGCCGAATGCGGCAATTACGACCAGCTCTGGTGCACGACATCGCTGCGCGGCAATCTGGTTGGCACGCTGTCGATCGATGTGTTGACCGAGGGCGTGCATTCAGGTGCCGGCACGGGCGTCGCGCCATCGGTATTCCGGATCGCGAGGACACTGCTGGCCCGCGTTGAGAACGACGTCACGGGCGACATCCTCCTCGACGAGTTGCACGTTGATGTCCCTTCGGCGAGGCTCGCGCAGGCAAGAGCGGCCGCCGCAGTGCTGGGCGCGCAGATCGTGGGCAAGATTCCGTTCGTGCCCGGTGTCAGGCCACTGACTGATGCGCCATACGAGCTGATATTGAACACCACCTGGCGGCCGTCACTCGCTGTGACCGGCGCGGGTGGCCTGCCTGAATTGCAAAACGCCGGCAATGTGCTGTTGCCGCGGCTCGACCTGAAGTTGTCATTCCGCATGCCGCCCACCAATGATCCTGTCATCGCCGCGGCGGCCGTCAAGAAGCGGCTGGAACACGACCCGCCTTACGGCGCGCGCGTCAGTTTTGACGTAGGCTCATCGCTGGCAGGCTGGAATGCCCCCGCGCTCGCGCCGTGGCTCGAGCGATCCATGCGTGAGGCATCCAGCGCCACATTCGGGCACGACACGATGTATCTGGGCACGGGCGGCAGCATTCCGTTTATCGGCATGCTGGGTGAACGCTTCCCGAAGACACAGTTTCTCGTGACCGGCGTACTGGGGCCGCACGCCAATGCCCATGGCCCGAATGAGTTCTTGCACCTCGCTTACGCGCAGAATCTCACGGTTTGTGTTGCCAAAGTGCTTGGGGACCACAGTCGGCAGGCTGAGGAAAACTGAGGCGCGCCACGACCTCAGCGACGTGCCAGCGGGCTCGGCTCGGACAGCTTCGAAATTTCATCCCAGGCCTCGCGATAGCGCTCCTCGACGGCAATCGCGGCATCCGGCCCCAACACGGGATACTCCACTGCCAGCGCAGCGAGCTGCGTGACCTTGGGTGGCCGGCCCTTGGGAAACCTGCCTCGCTCGGTGAACACGATGCGGCCCTCGACCGGCACGTCGCCGGCAAACTGGCGCACGGCCGCGACCCGATCGTAGAGTGCTTCGAGCGGATTCATGAATGTCGATCGCGCCATGCCATGCATGACCGTCCATTCGTGCATGTGTTCGCCGCCAAAGACGACACCCGCCACGTCGCGCAGGTCGATGACCAGCAACCCGCGCCCGGTCATCAACAGGAAATCCAGATGCAGGTGACCGCCGCTGCCGTCCGGCACGATGATGTCACGCAGCGCCGCCAGCGCGATGGATTCGACGGTCTTGACCAGCCGGCGCCGGGCGCGGCTGTGGCGCCAGCGGCGGAATCCTGCGGCGATGCCCAGTGCGATGAGGGCGAGCAGTGTCACCGCAATCACGACTTGCACGATGAGATTGTTGGTACTCATGCAGCCAACAGCCTCTCACGCAGCCCATCCAGGCTTGCGTCGATATCATTGCGCGTGTGCGGTCGTTCGAGCAGACGGGACAGTGCGGGTGGTGCCGCGATCTCCCGACCGACGAGCGGTCCGACGATTTCCCGAAACTTGGCGGGGTGGGCCGTGGCGACCAGCACCCAATGGGAGTCGCGTCGCTCGGCGTCCGAAAGCATGCGATAGGCCTGGGCGCCGGCCGCGCTGTGCGGGCAGAGCATCAGCCCCGACTGGCGGTATTCGAACTGGATACTCTTGCGGATTGCATCATCTCCTATCGACACCGCACGGATGCGGGCCGTCATTGTCGTGTGGTCCTGGTACAGGAACCTGAGCCGCTCGATATTGCTGGGATCTCCGACGTCCATCGCGCTTGCGATGGTCGCGATGCTGGGGCGCGGTCGCCACCGGCCATCGGCCATGAAATCCGGGACCGTCCGGTTGGCATTATGTGCGAGCACGATCTCGCCGATCGGCAGGCCGAGCTCGCGCGCCCAGACACAGGCGACGGCCTGGCCCAGATTGCCGGACGGAATGACAAAGTTTGCGGTGTTGCCCTCGGCCGCGCGGATCAGGAGACTTGCCGCCGCAAAGTAAGTTATCTGCGGCAGCAGGCGGCCGATGTTGATGCTGTTGGCGGAGGACAGCCGAAGCGTCTCTCGCAGCCGTGCGTCCCTGAAAGCCTCCTTCGCGAGTCGCTGGCAATCATCGAAGTTGCCGCGCACGGCGTAACTTCGCACATTTCCGTCCCAGCAGGTCAACTGCCGTTCCTGCAGTGGTGAAACCTTGCCGGCCGGATACAGCAGCACGACACGGAAGCCAGGTCGTTCATGAAATGCCGCGGCCACCGCGCCGCCAGTGTCACCTGACGTTGCCACCAGCATGGTCAATACCCGCTGGTCCGATCGCGGAATCCGCGACAGGCAGGCGGCCAGGAACCGGGCGCCGAAGTCCTTGAAGGCCGCGGTCGGCCCGTGATACAGCTCGAGTATCGAGAGCCGCTCCGCGCCGCCGCCAACTGGCCTTAGCGGCGCCGGAAAGTCGAAGGCCTCGGTAGCGATGGCCGGCAGCATGGCGGCGAGTGCATCCCCCTCGAAAAACGGAGCCAGTAGCCGTTGCGCGAGCAGATCGAGTGTTGCGGTGCCCGCTACCGCCCGGGCCGCCTGTGCCGGGAATCTGACGGGCACATAGAGCCCGCCATCCACCGCAATGCCTTCCACGAGCGCGCGCGACAGTGGCACCTGCAAGCGCTCATCGCGGGTGCTGCAGACATTCATTGGCGCTCCACCACGCGCGCACCTTCTTGGCCGATCGGAGCGATCCACTGGTCACAGGCGAGACCCTGCCGCACGAAGGCCCGCACCATGGCCGCACAGATCGCCTGTGATTGGGATTCCAGGGCCCAGGCAAATACGCTCGGACCGGCACCAGAAATCGAACAACCGAGCGCACCCTCCTCCATTGCGGATCGCTTGACCTCTGCGAAACCGGGTATGAGTCCAGCTCGCTGCGGCTCGATGAGGACATCTTCGAAAGCGCCGCGTATCAGGTCCAGGTCATTCGTGTAGCAGCCGGCGAGGAAACCGGCCAGATTCGCGGTCTGCCAGACGACATCGGATAATGGCAGGTCGCGATTGAGCATCGCGCGCGCTTCGCGCGTGGACAGATAGAACTGCGGGTGCACGAGGACACAGCGGATTCCGGACGGTACGGGGATCTGCTTGATCCGCGGATTGTCGATGCCGACCGTGAGCACCAGTCCACCGAAAAGCGATGGAGAGATATTGTCGGCATGCAGTGAGCCGCTCGCGACGGCTTCGCCCTGGATCGCGTGCTTCAGCAGCTCGAGGCGCGTCAGTGGCTGGTTCAGCAGTTCATTGGCCGCCACAACTGCGGCGACGGCGGACGCGGCCGAACCGCCCAGACCAGAACCCAGTGGAATGCCCTTTTCGATCGCCAGCTCGATGCCGAACGGCAGCGCCTGTGACTCCACGAGTGATAGGACGGCCTTGCCCGCCGTGTTGCGGGCCGCTTCGACCGGCAAATCAGCTGCGATTCCGGTGATTTCCCTGATGCGCACACCCGGATGCGCGGTGCGGATTGCGCGCACGCGGTCGCCGATGGCCGGGAATGTATGACCCAGGATGTCAAAGCCGATGCCGACATTGCCGACCGTGGCCGGCGCAAAAGCGGTTGCGGATTGAATTGGCACGTCAGTTCAATGGCGATGCGCGTGCCAGCGCCGCAACAGGGCGGTGCCGCCCGGTATGCGCAGCAGCCAGAGCAGTGCCAGGACCGCAAGGCGATCCGAGGCGCTCAGTCTGAAGGGCTGGTGCAATGGTTCGTATAGAGCAGGGAATTCCTCGAGTTGCTCGACGGCGAGCGCCCGGAATTCGAACCGTCCTTCCGCACAGCGGATGCGCCAGTTTCGCGACGCCTGATCGCGTTCGCCGACGGCATCGACGACAGGATTTGTCAGTGCCTTGGGCAGCTCCGGGCCCTGATACCGGGCGATGACGAGAAGACGCCTGCGATTGCCTGCAGCGTTCCGATACCGCAACTGGTCCGCAGGGCGGCCTGATTCGAGGCGATAGACTTGCGATTCACCGGATTCGGACATCGCAGGACTATAGACAACCACAGGCGTTACAACCACCGGCGGCAATACGGCATGCTCCGCGTCATGACTGAACGCCCCAGGCTCGCAGAACTGATGGCCTGCCCAGCCTGTGGCGGTCGGCTGACAGGCCCCGGCTGCCTCAGCTGCCGCCTGGACTTTCCCACGGTGGGCGGCATCCCCTGGATGATGCCCGAACCGCGCATCGCGCTGATCGAGTGGCGCGGACGCCTTCACTATCTGCTGACGCATTACGCCACAGAGGCCGCACGCCAGCGCGCTGCGCTCGAGCAAGAACCGGTGAGTGGCCTGACTCGACGGCGCCTCGAGCATGGCGCAGCCGCGTTGGACGACCAGGCGAAGCGTATTCGCGAATTGATGACACCGCTCGGCCTTGCCGCCCGTAACGAAGCTCATGCCGTGCACGTGGCACTCGGGACGGAGCTTCCGCTGAATCAGGGGCTCTCGAGTTACTACACGAATCTTCATCGCGACTGGTGCTGGGGTGAGGAGGAAAATGCAGCTGGACTCGCCGCAGTCATGGGCGCGATGCCCGATGGACTGCGGCCGGCACGTGTACTCGTACTCGGCGCGGGTGCCGCGCGGCTGGCCTGGGACTTGCACTGCGCCGTGCAGCCGGGCCTGACGGTCGCGCTCGATTTCAATCCCCTGTTCCTGCTCGCGGCCCGCCGGATCCTTGATGGCAAGATGCTCGAGCTCTACGAATTTCCGATCGCGCCGCGAACCATCGCGGACCATGCGGTGCTCAGGCGACTTCAAGCTCCCACATCCACGCCGGCCGGTCTTGAGCTGATGCTGGCCGATGCGTCCTCGCCACCATTCCAGCCGGGATGCTTCGATATCGTATTGACACCATGGTTCATCGACGTGGCCGGCGAGCCGGTCGCGCGACTGCTGCAGCGGATCAATCGGCTGCTCGTTCCGGGCGGGTTGTGGATCAATCACGGTTCGCTTGCCTTCGCGGATGGCGCGCCGGGCGATGCACTTTCCCTGGAGGAGTTGCTTGACGCGCTACCGGCGGCCGGCTTCGCGCGCCCCGAAGCCCGTGAAGCCCAACTGCCGTATCTCTCATCCCCCGCCAGCCGTCACGCGCGCCTGGAGACTGTGATTACCTTTGGCGCGCGCAAGGAACAGGACATCGAGGCGCCCGTGCCGGGCCGTGCGGTGCCGGACTGGCTGCGGCAGAGCGAGCGCCGGTGCCGGCGCTGCCGCAATTCCGTGCGCAATCACTGTCAACCCGCGTCTACGCCTTCCTGCTCGCGATGATCGACGGAGAGCGCACGATCCGCGACATGGCGCGACTGATGGAGCAACAGAAATTGATGACTGCCGTGGATGCGGAACCGGCAATCCGGCGCTTCCTGATGCGTGCGCTGGAACAGGCTGGTCAGCGGCCTGGATTCTGAGCCGGCAAGCTTGATGCTCGAATACTACCCGCAGATCAAGCTGGTCCACGTGATGGCCGTGTTCGCAAGCGGCGCACTGTTCCTGACGCGAGGCCTGATGGTGCAGACTGACCGCCAGGTTTGGGCAATCTCCGCGATGCTTCGCTATCTGAGCTACACCATCGACACCCTGCTGTTGGCCGCGGCATTGATGCTTCTGGCGATCCTGCCGGCCGCGGTTTACTCAATGGCTGGCTGACGACGAAGATCGTGCTACTGCTGGTATATATCGTACTTGGCAGTTTCGCGCTGAAACGCGCTGCAACGCAGCGCAAGCGACTCGGGTACTTCGCCGCGGCCCTGTTGAACTATGCTTTCATGCTCACGATTGCCTGGACGCACCAGCCGTTGGGAATGTTTGCAATGTGGTCGGGTGGCCAAGGCGGAATTGACGCAGGCAAAAAGTGGGCGCTGTAGAAGCACCCCGGAGTGGCTATCAATCCTGTCGTAGCGATACGCCTTCGGTGGCTTCTTCGACGAGAACTGGTCCTGCACACCCACGTCGGTCCGCTAGACAGCCTTCTGTGAGTGCTGACAGTCAACTTCGGGGGCAGCGAGTCCAACGTGGCTGGCCTCAGCACTCCAATTCGGCCCCAGATGCTTATCATGCGTATACAAAATAGGGCATCTAGCAATGAGGCGAGAAACCGCTTGTAACTAGTGGATTTGGTGGGCCGTGATGCCACCGCGCAATACGGCTATCTGTTTGATTAGCGGAGCCTTTGCGAACGCTCCCACGATCAGTGACCCCCAGCATTACCCCCACG
>SHZN01000034.1 GCA_009692245.1 Gammaproteobacteria bacterium | reverse complement strand
CCCTGGCCGAGCAGCACATCCGCCTCGCGCAGCTTGTGGATGATCTCCTCGGAGGAGTATTTTCTCTGCGCCATGTCCCAGTCTCCTGTTCATGATGAATTTACATGATCAGAAACTGGACCAGGAATTTCAGGTCAGGCCACTAGCGAGTCAACTTCTGCCTGTGACGCTCCCGCGCCTAACAGGTAGACAATCGCTTTGGGATTGGCCGGTGCCGCCATTTAATGACTAGTCGAAGGTAGCGTTGGGGACCGGCAGTACATTGTATAAGTCCCTTCTTACAGCAGCGATAATCACCTGCCCTTTCTAAGCTGCCTGAGCTTCTCAATTGCGCGCAACTGGGCGGCAGCACGCGCCAGCTCCGCCTGCGCCTCTGCAATCTCCATCGCTCCCGCGCGATCGCGTAGCGCTTCTTCCGCCCGCTGCTTGGCAGCCAAGGCTGCGGCTTCATCCAGGTCCTTCGCCCGCGCCGCGGTATCGGCGAGCACGGTAATCTTGTGCGGCTGCACCTCGAGCGCGCCGCCGCCGACCCAGAACAGCAGTTCTTCACCGCTCTCCGTCTGAACCCGCACTTCGCCGGGCTTCAGCGTCGTGAGCAATGGCGCGTGCCGCGGCGCGATGCCGATCTCGCCGCCGGAGGCGGGCGCGAACACCATCGTGGCTTCGCCCGAATGTAGTTCGCCCTCGGCGCTGACGATATCGATGTGGATCGTATTCGCCATGATCAGGACAGCGTCTTCGCCTTCTCGACCGCTTCCTCGATGCCGCCGACCATATAAAAGGCCTGCTCCGGCAGGTTGTCGTATTCGCCGGCGATGATGGCCTTGAAGCCGCGGATCGTGTCCTTGAGCGCGACGAACTTGCCGGGGCTGCCGGTGAACACTTCGGCGACGTGGAAGGGCTGCGACAGGAAGCGCTGGATCTTGCGCGCGCGGGTGACGGACAGCTTGTCTTCTTCCGACAGCTCGTCCATGCCGAGGATCGCGATGATGTCCTGCAATTCCTTGTAGCGCTGCAGGATCGCCTGCACGCCGCGCGCGGTGTCGTAGTGTTCTTCGCCGATCACCAGCGGATCGAGCTGACGACTCGTGGAGTCGAGCGGATCGACCGCCGGGTAGATGCCGAGCGAGGCGATCTGGCGGCTCAACACCACGGTCGCATCCAGGTGCGCAAAGGTCGTCGCGGGTGACGGATCGGTCAGGTCGTCTGCCGGCACGTAGATCGCCTGCACGGAAGTGATAGACCCTGTCTTTGTCGAGGTGATGCGCTCCTGGAGCACGCCCATCTCTTCCGCGAGTGTCGGCTGGTAACCCACCGCCGACGGCATGCGCCCGAGCAGTGCAGAGACTTCGGTGCCGGCCAGCGTATAGCGGTAAATGTTGTCGATGAAGAGCAGCACGTCGCGGCCCTTGCCACCCGCCTGCTTCTCGTCGCGGAAGTACTCGGCCATCGTCAGGCCGGTCAGGCCGACGCGCAGGCGACAGCCCGGCGGCTCGTTCATCTGGCCGTACACCATCGCGACCTTCGAGTTCGTCAGGTCCTTCTTGTCGATGACGCCAGATTCCATCATCTCGTGGTAGAAGTCGTTGCCCTCGCGGGTGCGCTCGCCGACGCCAGCGAACACGGAAAGACCCGAATGCGCCTTCGCGATGTTGTTGATCAGTTCCAGCATGTTGACGGTCTTGCCGACGCCGGCGCCGCCGAACAGGCCGATCTTGCCGCCCTTCGCGAATGGCACCAGCAGGTCGATGACCTTGATGCCGGTTTCCAGCAGGTCCTGGCCTCCGGTCTGCTCATCATAAGAAGGCGCCGGGCGGTGAATCGGCAGGAACTTGTCGGTCTTGATCGGGCCGCCCTCGTCCTGCGGCTTGCCGAGCACGTCCATGATGCGGCCGAGCGTACCGGCACCGACGGGCACCGTGATCGGCGCGCCGGTCGCTTTCACACCGAGCCCGCGCTTCAGGCCTTCTGAGGCGCCCATCGCGATCGTCCGCACGATGCCGTCGCCCAATTGCTGCTGCACCTCGAGCGTCAGGTCGTGGTCCACGAGCTTGAGCGCCTCATAGACCGCGGGGATACCTTCGCGCGGGAATGCCACGTCGATCACCGAGCCGATGATCTGCACGATCTTGCCATTCGTCATCATTGCGTCCTCAGTCTTAAACCGCTGCCGCGCCGCCGACGATCTCCGAGATTTCCTTGGTGATCGCGGCCTGGCGGGCCTTGTTGTAGATGAGCTGGAGCTCGTCGATGATCGTTCCAGCGTTGTCGGTCGCGCTCTTCATCGCGACCATGCGCGCCGCCATCTCGCAGGCCAGGTTCTCGACCGCCGCGCGGTAAACCTGCGATTCGATGTAACGCATCATGTAACTGCTGATCAGCGCATCGGGCTCGGGTTCGTAGATGTAGTCCCAGCGCTCTTGCAGATCGGAAGCGTCTACGGTTTCGGCAGGCAGCATCTGCCGCAATTCGGGCCTCTGCGTCATCGTGTTGACGAAGCGATTGCTGGCTACGAACAGCCGGTCGATCTTGCTCTCCTCGTACAGGTCGAGCATCGCTTTGACGGCGCCGAGCAGGTCCGCGATGCGCGGCTTGTCGCCTAGATGGGTGATCGAAGCGACGACGGGCAGCTTCAGGCGACGGAAAAACTGCATTGCCTTGCTGCCAATAATGCACAGGTGCAGGTCCACGCCCTGCTTCTGGTATTCGCGTGCGGCGATGAGCACCTGCTTGAACACGTTGACGTTCAGCGAGCCGCACAGACCGCGATCGGAACTGACGACGATAACGCCGACGGACTTGACCTCGCGCTCGATCAGGAACGGGTGCCGATGGTGCGGGTTCGCGACGCGAAGATGCCCGATGACGCTACGGATCTTGTCGGCGTAGGGCCTAGCTGCGCGCATGCGCTCCTGCGCCCGGCGCATCTTGCTCGCAGCGACCATTTCCATGGCCTTGGTGATCTTCTGCGTGCTCTTGATGCTCACGATCTTGACCCGGATTTCCTTCGTGCCAGCCATGTGGGCTTACCAGGCTCCCGTCACCGCGAATTCGTCGCAGATCTGCTTGTAGCCGGCCTCGACTTCCTTGCTGAGCTCCGGCTTGTCGTTTACCTGCTTCAGAAATGCGGCATGGCTCGTCTTCGCAAAGGCCTGCAGGGCATCCTCGAATGCGACGATCTTCTTGCGATCCACCTTGTCCATGTAGCCGGAGTTCACCGAATAGATCGAGAGCGCCATCTCGGCGACCGACATCGGTGCGTACTGCTTCTGCTTCATCAGCTCCGTCACGCGCTGGCCGCGTTCGAGCTGCCTGCGGGTCGCCTCGTCGAGATCGGAGGCGAACTGGGAGAAAGCTGCAAGCTCGCGATACTGCGCGAGCGACAACCGGATGCCGCCACCCAGTTTCTTGATCACGCCGGTCTGCGCCGCGCCGCCGACGCGCGACACCGAGATGCCGGCGTTCATCGCGGGCCGGATGCCGGAGTTGAAGAGATCCGTCTCGAGGAAGATCTGGCCGTCGGTGATCGAGATCACGTTGGTCGGCACGAAGGCCGTGACGTCGCCGGCCTGGGTCTCGATGATCGGCAAGCCGGTTAGAGAGCCGGTCTTGCCCTTGATCTTGCCATTGCTGATCTTCTCGACGTATTCGGCCGAGACCCGGGCCGAACGCTCCAGGAGCCGCGAGTGCAGGTAGAACACATCGCCCGGGTAAGCCTCGCGGCCCGGCGGGCGGCGCAGCAACAGCGAGATCTGGCGGTACGCCCAGGCTTGCTTGGTCAGGTCGTCATAGACGATCAGCGCGTCCTCGCCCTGGTCCATGAAGTACTCGCCCATCGCGCAACCCGAATAAGGCGCGATGTACTGCATCGAGGCCGGCGTCGAGGCGGAGGCTGACACGACGATCGTGTGCGCCATCGCGCCGTGCTCTTCGAGCTTGCGCACGACATTCGCGATCGAGCTTTGCTTCTGGCCGATCGCGACGTAGACGCACTTGATGCCAGTGCCCTTCTGGTTGATGATCGTGTCGATCGCGAGCGCGGTCTTGCCGGTCTGGCGATCGCCGATAATGAGTTCCCGCTGGCCGCGGCCGATCGGCACCATCGAGTCGATGGCCTTGAGGCCGGTCTGCACCGGCTGGCCGACGCTCTTGCGCCAGATCACGCCCGGCGCCACGCGCTCGATCGGCGAACGCCTGCTGGCCTTGATCGGGCCCTTGCCGTCCAAGGGATTCCCGAGCGAATCCACCACGCGACCGAGCAGTTCAGGGCCGACCGGCACTTCGAGGATGCGGCCGGTGGTCTTGACCGTCGCGCCTTCGCCGATATGGCGGTATTCACCGAGTACTACCGCGCCGACTGAATCCTGCTCCAGGTTCAGCGCAAGTCCGAAGGTGTTGTTCGGGAATTCGACCATTTCGCCGTAGGCGACATCGGCAAGCCCGTGCACGCGGCAGATGCCGTCAGTGACGCTCACCACCGTGCCGACGTTCCTGGCCTCGGTGGCCGCGTCGAAATTCTTGATGCGGGCCTGGATCAGGTCGCTGATTTCAGAAGCCTTGATGGACATGTCTCTTTCCTTGCCTAATTCGTCAGCGCCGAAGCGAGCCGCGCGAGGCGGTCTTTCAGTGATCCGTCGATGACGAGATCGCCTGCGCGCACGATGGCGCCGCCGATCAGCGATTCATCGATCCGGGTGTGCAATCTCACCTCGCGGCCGAACCGGCACTTGAGCGCCTCGGCCAGCCGTTTTTGCTGGGGTGCCGCGATTTCACGCGCCGCGACGATCTCGACGTCGATTACATTCTCGACCTCGGCACGCAAGGTCTCGAACTGCGACGCAATCACCGGCAGCAATGCCAGGCGGCGGTTCTGCGCCACCGCGCGCAGGAAATTTCGCCCCTCTGCGCCGCCGGCCCCGCCTGCGATTTCGACCAGCATTTCCACGAGTTCATCGCCCGTGACATGCGGGTTGCCGATCAACCGCGCCACGCGGCTGTCGGTGGCAACCGCGGCCGCCGAGCCCAGGAGTTTCGACCAGCCCGGCAGGTCTGTGTGCGCCTGTGCATGCGCAAAGGCCGCGCGGGCATAGGGCCTTGCGATGGTGGCTCGATCAGCCATGCTTCGGTGCCTGCTTCTCGAGTTCGGCCGCCAGTTCGTCGAGTAGCGCCGCGTGGGTCTTCGCATCCACTTCGCGGCCGAGCAGTCTCGCAGCACCGCTGACTGCGAGAGCGGCCACTTCGCGACGCAGGCCGTCCCGGGCCCTTGTCTGCTCGTTCGAGATCTCGGTCCGCGCGGCCGACACCAGCCGCTCGCCTTCCGCGACAGCGACATGCTTGGCCTCGCCGACCAGCTCGCTCGAGCGCTTGTGCGCCAGGTCCACGACCTGCACGGCTTTCTGGCGGGCCTCCTGCATGATCGCGTCGGAACCATGCCGCGCATCGGCCAGCTCGCGCTGGCCTTTTTCGCCCGCGGCGATGCCGTCGGCGATTTCCTGCCGGCGCTTCTCGATCGCGTTCATGACCGGCGGCCAGATGTAACGCATGGTCAGCCAGACGAAGACGATCATGCCGATCGTCTGCCCGAGCAGTGTCAGGTTGATGTTCATCGAACCTTCTCCCCGACGATCAGCCGCCGAGCGCCGTCTTCAACTGCCCGACGAACGGGTTGGCGAACGTGAAGAAGAGCGCGATACCCACGCCGATCATCGCGACCGCGTCGAGCAACGCGACAACGATGAACATCTTCACCTGCAGCATCGGCGCCAGCTCCGGCTGCCGCGCCGCACCTTCGAGGAACCGGCCGCCCAGAAGGCCCATGCCGACGCCGACACCGAGGGCGCCGAAGCCGATCAGGATCGCCACAGCGATCGCGGTCATACCAATTACAGTTTCCATCTCTAGTCTCCTGGTCGAAAGTCGGTCAATGAGTCTCGTATGCCATGCTGAGGTACACGATCGTCAACATCATGAAAATGAAGGCCTGCAGCGTGATTATCAAGATGTGGAATCCCGCCCACATCAGCTGCAGGGGCACCTGGTACAGGCCCATCAGCGCCAGCAACAGGAAAATCAGCTCGCCCGCGTACATGTTCCCGAACAGTCGCAGCGAGAGTGAAATCGGCTTGGCAATCAGCGAAACGCCTTCAAGAATCAGATTGAACGGAATCGCCGCCCAATGGTTGAAGGGCGTCAGCGTCAGTTCTTTCGTGAACCCGCCGATGCCCTTGATCTTGATGCTGTAGAAAATCGTCAGGATGAACACCGAGATCGACATCGCGAAAGTGACATTAACGTCGGTGGTCGGCACGACCCGCAAGTGTTCGATGCCCACGTGGTGCGCCGCCCATGGCAGCCAGTCCACCGGGATCAGGTCCATCAGGTTCATCAGGAAGACCCAGCAGAAGAGTGTCAGTGCGAGCGGCGCGATCACGTTGCTCTTGCCGTGGAAGGTCTCGCGAACGCTCTGGTCCACGAATCCGACGACGATCTCGACCAGGGTCTGGAGCTTGCCGGGCACGCCGGTGGTCGCGCGTTTCGCGACGCGGCCGAACAGCGTCAGGAACACGAGGCCGAGGAACAGCGCGAAAAACATCGAGTCGACGTTCATCGCATAGAAATTGCCTTCGCATTGATTCCAGACCCACTCGCCGTTCGCCTTGCAGACGGTCAGGTTCTGGAGGTGATGGACGATGTATTCGCCCGATGTGAGTCCCGCTTCCGCCATGATCCCTTAGCGTCCCCTATCGAACAGCAGTCCCACCGGCAGGGCCAGTATCGTCGCGATGTACCCGGCGAAAAGGAACTCCGGATGCAGCGGCTTCAAGGTCACGAACACCGCGGCGAACATCACCGCTGCGATCGCCAACTTGCCGGCCTCACCGATCCAGCCAGCCCTCAGCAAGCTCTGCGCGCTGCTTGCTGCGCGCGGCGACATCAGTCTCGCCGCCAGAAATGCGTTCGGCACGACGCCGATCAATCCACCTATCAAGGTGGGGACGGCCCTTTCGCTTCCAAGCCAGATCCACACGATTGCCGCGAGGACCAGGCCGGTCAATAACTGCGCCAGCAGGATGTTGCGAACGGTCCTCATTCCCCGGTCCCGGCAACAAAAACGCCACGTGGCCTACCAGTGCGGTCCGTGGCGTCTTCACGCATTGCTCGCTGCCGCACGTGCGGCGAAAAGCCGCGGCATTATAGTTGGCGCGTCCCCGGGACACAACAAAATGGCAGCCCAAACGGGGCGCGAAAATCGCCGTATTTTCCGGCTGTTAGCGGATGTGAGCGAGGATGCCGTCCAGCTCGTCGAGGCTGTGATAGCTGATCACGAGCTTGCCCTTGCCCTTGGCGCCCTGGACCAGCTCCACCTTCGCGCCGAGCTTGTCGGCGAGGTCCCCTTCGAGCCTCCTGATGTCCGGATCCCGCTCCATGCCGGAGTGCCACGAGCGCTCCGAATCGCCGGCCGCGAGCCTGGCGAGCAGGCGCCGGACCAGCGCCTCGGTATCACGCACGGACAGGCCCTTTTTCGCGACCAAAGCCGCGACTTCAGTGAGCTGCCGCCGATTGGTCAGGCCGAGCAGTGCGCGGGCGTGGCCCATTTCGATCTGGCGCTGCTCGACCAGAGTCTTCACCGGGTCGGGCAATTCCAGCAGGCGCAGCAGATTCGAGACCGCGACGCGCGAGCGGCCCACGGCCTCGGCCGCCTGCTGGTGGGTCAGCTCGAATTCCGTGATCAGGCGCGACAGCGCGACCGCTTCTTCGAGTGGATTGAGGTTTTCACGCTGGATATTCTCGATCAGCGCCATCGCGACCGCGGTTTCGTCGTCCACGCGGCGGACAATCGCCGGCACGTCGGCGAGCCCCGCCATCTGGGCCGCGCGCCAGCGCCGTTCGCCGGCAATGATTTCGTAGCGTTGTGGGGTGGTCGCCGACGGCGTGCCGACCGGGCGCACGACGATCGGCTGGACGATGCCCTGTGCACGGATCGAATCCGCGAGTTCGGCGAGCGATTCCTCGCGCATGTCCTGCCGGGGCTGATAGCGGCCCTTTTCCAGCAGGTCCACGGGTATGTGCGTCAGCTGGTCTCGTACCTGGGCCGGCGCATCCGCTGCCGGGCGCGGCGTGCCTTGCCCGAGCAATGCCTCGAGCCCGCGTCCCAGCCCTCTTTTCTTGTCAGTCATCGCCGCGAGTCTAGCTGAAAAGGGGACACGCTCCTTTATTCCCCCTTTATTCAGGCCCCTCGGAGCGGCGGATCATCTCGCCGGCGAGGGCGAGATAGGCGAGCGCGCCGCGCGAATCCTTGTCGTGGAACAGGGCCGGCACGCCAAAGCTCGGCGCCTCGGCGAGACGCACATTCCGCGGGATGATCGTGCGGAACACGCGGTCGCCGAAATGTTCGATCAACTGCGCGGCGACGTCGTTCGAAAGATTATTGCGCGGATCGAACATCGTTCGCAGGATGCCCTCGATGCGCAGGCGCGAGTTGATCGAGTCGCGGATCTGCTCGATCGTTCCGACGAGGCTCGAGAGCCCCTCGAGTGCGTAGTACTCGCACTGCATCGGTATCAGCACGGAATCCGCCGCAGTCAGCGCATTCACCGTCAGGATGTTGAGCGCCGGCGGGCAGTCGATGATGATCAGGTCATAGCGATCACGGAGCCGCGCGAGTGCCTGTTCGAGCCGGTGCTCACGTCCAGCCGGCGTTGCGAGCAATCGCACTTCTGCAGCGGTCAGGTCCTGGTTCGCCGGCAGCAGGTCGAAACCGCCCGGATCGACCGGGACGATTGCATCCGACGCCACGCAATCGCCCAGCAGCACTTCCGTCGAAGAGCGCTCCAGCAATCGCTTGTCCACGCCGCAACCCATCGTGGCATTGCCCTGTGGATCGAGATCCACCAGCAGCACACGCCGCTTCATCACGGCGAGCGATGCAGCGAGGTTCACGGCCGTCGTCGTCTTGCCGACACCGCCCTTCTGGTTCGCCACCGCGATGATGCGATTGATCAAGTCAGGCTCTCCCGAGCTCCACGATACAACGCGCAGCAGCAAGACCGGGAATTCGCACGTCGTGCACGGCAACTGCCCGCCAGCCGGGCGGCAGGGCCGCGATCTCAGAATCTGGGTGGCGGCCTTTCATCGCGAGCAAACGGCCCCCGGGAGCGCACAAATGTCCCGCAACACGCACGAATTCCGCCAGCTTCCCGAGCGCACGTGTGAGGACACTTTCGAATGGCGCAGGTCCCCGCCAATCCTCGGACCGCGCTGGGATGACCTCGACATTCGCGAGTCCCATCGCATCTGCGGCATGCCGGACGAAGCGGGCTTTCTTGCCGGTCGCCTCGATCAGCGCGAACTGCCGCTCCGGGTTGATCACGGCAAGCGGCAAGCCCGGAAAACCCGCGCCCGTACCAACATCGGCAATGCGCGTGCCGCGCAGGTACGGCTGTACCGATAGCGAATCCAGCAGGTGTTTGCGGACCATCTCCACCGGGTCGGTGATCCCGGTCAAGTTGAAGCGCTGGTTCCATTCCCGCAGTTCGCTGATCAGGCGCAGCAGCGCCGCCGCCTGCGCCGGATCGAGCGCGATGCCCTGCGCCCTGGCGCCGACAAGCAACGTTCTTTCGAGCGGATCGGCGGGCACTCAGGCGATCTTCACGACCGTGCGCCCGAGCACGCGGCCTTTCATGTAATCGCCGAAGGCTCCTGGCAATTCATCGAAGCCGATGGTCCTCGTGACGAGACGGTCGAAATGCCGCGGCCGCAGATCGGACGCAAGGCGTCGCCAGACGTCGAGCCGAAGGTCACGCAACGTTGAGGATGAATTTATGCCGAGCAAATTCACGCCGCGCAGGATGAAGGGCAGCACGGTCGTCTCGAGTTTCACGCTGCCGGCGAGTCCGATACTCGCGATGTTGCCCCAGAAATCCACCGTGCGCGTAAGCCAGGTCAGCAATTCGCCACCGACATTGTCGATGGCGCCCGCCCAGCGCACGGCTTCCATTGGCCGGCTGCCGAGGTCGATGTCCTGGCGGCGCAGGATCTGCGCAGCGCCAAGTGCTTTCAGGAATTCGTCAGCCTCCGGCTTGCCGCTGACCGCGACCACTTCGTAGCCGCGGCCTGCAAGCAGGTCCACGGCGATCGAGCCCACGCCGCCGCTCGCGCCGGTCACGACGATCGGGCCCTTGGCAGGCGTCTGCCCGTTGTGTTCCATGCGATGGATTGCGAGTGCCGCGGTAAATCCCGCGGTTCCGAGCGCCATGGCCTGCATCAGGTCGATGCCGTCCGGCAGGCGGATCACAGAATCCCCGGTGACACGCGCGTATTCGGCGTAGCCGCCGTCCACGGTCTCGCTGAGGCTGCAGCCAGTCACCAGCACCGGCTGCCCCGGCTCGTAGCGTGCATCGGTCGAGCTCGTAATTTCCCCGGACAGATCGATGCCGCCATTCAGCGGATGGTGGCGCAGGACTTTCGCCGCGCCAGTCGCCGCAAGCGCGTCCTTGTAGTTAATGCTCGAATAGCGCACGCGAATCACAACATCACCCGGTGTAAGCTCATCGACGCTCATTGTCTCGAAGCCGGCCTCGATGCGTTTCTCGCGCTCGTGAATCCTGAATGCCTTGAACTTGTTCATGCAAAACCCCTGTCCAGCCACACTTCGATGCCCTGGCTGTTCAACTCGACGTCGTCGTCGAGTAGCCAGCGCAGCTTCTTTTCATCGCCCTGGAAGCCGTGCTCGGCGGCCCAGCGCGACAGCATGGCGTACATACCGCTCCGCAGCTTCTGTGCGCGGTCCGGCGCCTTCGCATGCTGCCTGCCGAAATCGGCGAAGGCGCGCACGCGATCCTTCATCTCGCCTGCCAGGCGCCCGAGATCGCGGACCTCCGAGTAGTGCGTCAGGTAGATCGCCTCCGGCTTGTAACTCATCAGCCTGTCCACCGAGTTGCAGAGCGCTTCCGGGTCGAAGTGCACCGGCGTCGTAGTCGGGAAAATGAGTGCGCGTCCATCCACGTCGAAATCCCGGTAGGAAATGCCGAAGGTGTCGCCCGAGAAGATCCGGTCGTGATCGAGGTCCACAACACAATAATGATGCAGGGCGTGGCCCGGCGTATGGATCAAGTCGAATGTGCGCGAGCCGAGCGTAATGCGTTCGCCGTCCACCGGCACGAGCATGCGCGCCTCGTCGACCGGGACGATCTCGCCATAGAGCTCCCGGCAACGCTGCTCGCCATAAACCGCGATCGAGCCGGCGATCAGCTTCGAAGGCTCCGCCAGATGGCGTGCGCCGCGCGGATGCACGGCGCAGCGCGCATTCGGCAGCGCCCGCATCAGCGCGCCAGCCCCACCCGCATGATCGAGATGCACGTGCGTCGTCAGCACCCAGTCCACGTCGGCCGGGTCAATGTCCTTGATTTCAAGCGCGCCGAGCAGGTTAGGCACGGAAAGCGTGGTGCCCGTATCCACGAAGGCGGCGCGACCCTGGTCCACGATGAGATGCGAGGCCGCGAGCCGTGGTCGCACGTAGTCCACGTCGATCGCCGTGATGCCGGCATCGAAATCGGTCAATTTTCCGGATATGTCCGCAGTCATAGCCGCCCATGATCGCCCAAAAAGGGGACGCTTCCCTTTTTCTTCCCGGAAAAAGGGGACGCCCCCTTTTTGTTGCTAGCGCTTCGGCGTGACAAGCCCGGGCTGGCTTGAGAAATACGCGGCGAGCGCCTGGATGTCGTCCCGCGTCAGCTGGCCCGCGAAGGTGCCCATGATCGGATTCCGGCGCTTGCCCAGCCGGTAGTCGTTGAGCGCCTGCGCCAGGTAATCGGCGTGCTGGCCGGCGAGCGTGGGATTCTCCGGCAGGATGCCGACGCCGTCCTGCCCATGGCAGGCCGTGCAGGCAGTCGCTACCGAGGGCAGCGTTCCGACCGGCATTGCATCCGAGCTCGCACGTTGCGGGCCCTGGAACCAGGCCGCGAGATCGGCGCAATCCTGAGCCGACAGTGTCGATGCCATGCCTTTCATGGTCAAGTGCGAGCGCGCACCGGTCTGGTATGCCGCGAGTGCCGCGGCGATGTAGGTCGCGCTCTGGCCGCCGAGCTTCGGCACGGAATATTTCGGGTAGGCGTTCTTGTAGTTCTCGATGCCGTGACATCCCATGCAGCTATAGGCAAGCTTGCGCCCGCGCTGTGCGTCACCGCCGTCTGCAAGTGCGGGCGCGACGAGCAACAGTGCGATGGTCGCGAATAGCGCCTTGCCGGCGTGATCGAGTCGCATCGAGTTCATCTCCAGGCGGTCCGCATATTAATGCATTTGCGTTTACAACGCGTCTGCGATGTCCTGCATCAGGCCGTTGTCGCGCGGCTTGGTCGTCGGCGCATAGCGCTTGAGCAGGCGCCCTTCGCGGCCGATCAGAAATTTCTCGAAATTCCACTGGATGTCGCCCGGGTTGCCGTTCTCGGGATCGGTCAGCCAGGCGTAAAGCGGATGGCGGCCGGTACCATTGACTTCAAGCTTGGCGCTCATCGGGAAGGTCACGCCGTAGGTCGCCGAGCAGAAGGTCTGGATCTCCTCCTCGCTTCCGGGTTCCTGCGCGCCGAACTGATTACAGGGAAAGCCGACGACCGCGAAGTTTTCATTCGCGAGTTCTTCGTGCAGTTCCTCGAGCCCGGTGTACTGGGGCGTCAGGCCGCAGCGGCTCGCCACATTCACGGCCAGCACGACCTTGCCCTTCAGGCTGCCAAGCAGGTCGGCATCGCCGTCGATGGAATTCACGTCGAACTGGAAGAAATTACGCATCAGGCACCTCCGCTCGCGAGGTATCATTTTGGTATGAAATCCAATACCAAGTCGAGCATCGCGCTTCCGATAGAGGTACTACGGCACGCCTATCGCCAAGCCTCGACAGCGACGCGCGCATCCGTCGAAGCCGAGCTCCTGGAGCTCGATCACCTCGCACCGGAAGGGCTTGAAACTGAGGCTGACAAGACGCGGCGCAGCAAGGCGAGTGCCCCACGGCGAGCTCGTAAGCTCCGGCTGAGCAAGCCGCGCTAACGCAGCGCCAGGTCCTTGCTGTACGTGACGTTCATGACGTTGGAGTACCAGCCAGAGACGCGCGGCGCGATCAGGTGCTTGGAGACGTAGAAGTAGAGCGGGATGAGGGGTACGTCATCGAGCAGTTGCCGCTCTGCGCTTGCGAGCACCTGGGCGCGTTCGGTGCCGCTAGCGCGTGATGCGGCTGCGAGCGCCTGGTCGTAGGTGTCGTTGTGGTAGCGCGGCAGGTTGATGCCGAAACCGCCCTTCAGGACCTGCAGGAAAGAGTAGGCATCGTTGTAATCGCCGATCCAGCTACCGCGAAACAGCGCGGTTTCGCGCGCATCGATCGCCTGCTTCAGTACGCGAAAATCCTCGGAGCGAAAGCTCACCTCGACGCCGAGCACTTCCTTCCACATCGCGGTGACCGCGAGTGCGATGCGATCGTGCACCGGGCTCTTGCTGGTGCGCAGTGCGACAACGAGCGGATGCTCCTTCGAGTAGCCTGCCTCGGCGTAGAGCCGCCGCGCTTCCGCGATGCGGGCTTCCTTCGTGAGCTCCGCCCACGCGAAAGTCTGCGGTTCGTAACCCGCGACGCCGGGTGGCACCCAGCTATATGCGGGGCGCTCGCCATCGCCAAGCACCTGCTTCGTCAGCACATTGCGGTCGATTGCCATCGTGAGTGCACGACGCAGCGCTTTTGCGTCGTGAAACGGCGGCAGATCGAGCGCAAAGCCGTAGTAATAGACGCCAATATGCGGCGCGACACGCAATTGAGCCGGCAATTCGCGCTCGAGACGGGAGAGTTCGCCCGGTGGGACCGTGTAAGTCACGTCGAGATCGCCCGCGCGGAAGCGCGTCAGTTCCGTCAGCGGATCGGCGACGTGTACATAGCGAACGGATGCGAGCCTCGTCGCGGTGTCATTCCAGTAATACGTGTTGCGCGCGGCGACGATGTGCGAGCCGATCTGCCAGTCCACGGGCACGAATGCGCCATTGGTCACGGCGATGCCGGGCCGTGCGAAATCCTTTGGATGCGCGGCCAGCGTCGCTCGATGCACCGGGAAGGTACTCGGATGCGAAAGCATCGCGAGGAAATAAGCCGAGGGCTCCATGAGCTGTACGACGAGCGTTGAAGCACCCAGTGCCGAGACGCCGAGCATTTCCGGCGGCTTGCGGCCGGCGACGATCTCGATCGCATTCACGACCGGCTCCAGCATCAATGCGTACTGCGAAGCCGTCTTCGGGTCTACGAGACGGCGGAACGCAAAGGCGAAATCCTCCGCAACCAGTGGATCGCCGTTCGACCAGCGCGCGTCTTTTCGCAGACTGAAGGTATAGCTGCGCCCATCCTCGCTCACAGACCATGATTCCGCGGCGCCTGCGATGACGCTGCCATCAGCCGCCATCGAGATGAGGCCCTCGTAGCAGTCGCGCAGGATCGTCATCGCAGCTTCCATACGCGCAAGTTGCGGATCGATGGAATCGGGTTCCGTACCATTGCCGCGCCGCAGCTCCAGCGACGCCGCAGGCAATGGCAGGGTCTCGTGCAGCGTAAAAAACCAGGCAATCCAGAGGCCTGCGATCAGAGCGATGATTGCCGCACCGCGCCGCGGATTCATGCGGCCCGCGCGCGCTTCTTCATGTGCACAAGAAGGATTGAAATCGTCGCAGTCGTGATGCCGGGCAG
>SHZN01000033.1 GCA_009692245.1 Gammaproteobacteria bacterium | reverse complement strand
AGAAGTCTTCCGCTCAGGGCACGACCTGCCGGGCGTTCGCCGCTTGCGCGAGTTCGCGCAGATTCATTCCCGCCATGCGCTCGCGGATCGCGGATTCGACCATGTCCGCGATGGAATCGGCTAAGGGCTCAGTTTTGGCACGTAACAACAGCCAGGTCTCATACTGCCGTTCGTCGCGCACCGCGGTGAGGATGTCGTGCATGCCGATGCTCTCGAGGTCACGCGCCGGCAACACCTCTTCTTCATCGGTGGTTGTCACGAGCCCGGCATGCTCCAGCGCGTCGACGACGGTTTCGAGTGCTGAACCCGGCAACTCCAGCTGTTCCGCCAGGCCCCGCAGCCGCCATGGCTTGTCACCCGAAATGAATTTTCTCGCGATCAGCAGCATGACGGTGAGCGCCAGCCGCTCACGCAGGCGGCTGGTCAGCCGCACTGGCGCCTGGCCTGCGCGCAGGTAGCGCGGATTCTGCACGTAGAAGGAAAGCTGCGCGCCGATCAGCAGGATCAACCAGCTCAGATAGATCCAGATCAGGGCGGCGAGAAAGATCGCGAACCCGGCATAGATCGCGATCATGTTGGTCGAGGCCGCGACGATTTTCGTGAATATGGCGCCGCTCATGGCCCAGAGCACGCCCGCGGTCACGCCGCCGGCAAGCGCGGGCCGGAGCCGCACGCGCGTATTCGGTATGAACACGTAGAGGAAGGTGAACACGCCGGTCGCGAACAGGTATGGGCCCGTGCTGCCCAGCCCGCGGATGATGGTGCCGAGTGGCTCGTGGCTCGTCAGCCAGCGCATGGTGCCCTGTTCGGCGACCGCGCCCAGCAAGCCAAATGCGACCACCAGGAAAACCGGGCCGATGACCATCAGGCTCAGGTACTCGCTGATGCGGCGCATCAGCGACCGGGGTCGCTCGACATGCCAGGCGAAGTTGAAGGCGCCCTCCAGTTTCTGGACGGTGGTGACCACGGTGTAGAGCAGGAATGCCAGACCCAGGGAACCCAGCACGCCGCCACGCACCCTTTCGACGAAGCTCATGATCTGGGTGGTCAGTTCGCCGGCCCGTTCGCCGATCGGCCGCAGGAACTCGAACAGCAACGGCTCCAGGTCGCGGTGCACGCCAAGACCCTTCAACACGGCGAACGCGAATGCGACCAGCGGTACGAGCGACAGCAGGGTCGTGTAGACCAGCCCCATTGCGCGCAGATTCAACTCGCCGGTCAGCAAGTCGCGCACCAGCGCATAGGGATAGCGCAGGAAACCCAGCAACCATTCGGCCCGCTTGAATGGCATCGGTGCATGGCGGTCGAACAGCAGCTGCTCGAGGCGCCGGCGCAGGTCCAGGTCCACGCTCATCGCGGCAGCGTGGCACAGGCCGAATTGGCCCGCAATCGGCTAGAGTGCTGGCATGCCCGGCGATTTTCCCGCACGCATCGTCTGCCTGACCGAAGAGACGACCGAAACGCTTTATCTGCTCGGCGAGGACGCACGCATCGTGGGCATTTCGGGTTTTACGGTGCGCCCGCCACAGGCGCGGCGCGACAAGCCTCGGGTATCAGCATTCACCAGCGCAAAGATCGACCGTATCATCGCGCTCGCGCCGGATCTCGTGCTCGGCTTCTCCGACCTGCAGGCGGATATCGCAGCGGCTCTCGCGCGCGCGGGGCTGGAGGTGCATCTCTTCAATCACCGCAGCGTCCCGGGAATCCTGGGCATGATCCGCATGCTGGGCGGCATGGTCGGCTGCGAGGCAAAAGCGGCCTCGCTTGCGGCGCGCCTCGCCGAGGGTGTCGAGCGCGTGCGAATGGCTGCTGCCAGCCTGCCGCGACGGCCGCGGGTCTATTTCGAGGAATGGGATGAGCCGCCGATTTCGGCGATCCGCTGGGTCGGCGAGCTGATCGGGATCGCCGGCGGCGACAACTGCTTTCCGGAACTGGCGGCCATGCCGCTGGGGCGCGATCGCATCATCGCGGACCCGATGGAGGTCGTGCGTCGGGCGCCGGACCTGATATTCGGGTCCTGGTGCGGGAAAAAATTCCGGCCGGAACGCGTCGCGGCACGGGCCGGCTGGTCCGGGATCCCTGCCGTGCGCGACGGCGAGCTTCACGAAATCAAGTCCTCGGTGATCCTGCAGCCGGGGCCGGCGGCCCTGACCGATGGGCTCGCCGGAATGCATGCCTTGATCCGGCGCTGGGCGGAGCGCCCGCGCTGAATTCAGGCCATCAGCCTGTGCTGCGCCTCGCGGTATTTATGCGCGGTCAGGCGGATGACGTCGGGCGGCAGTTTCGGGGCCGGCGGTTGTTTGTCCCAGCCCAGTGACTCGAGATAGTCGCGCACGTACTGCTTGTCGAATGACGGCGGGCTGGTGCCCACTTCGTAGCTGTCCACGGGCCAGAATCGCGACGAATCGGGTGTCAGAACCTCATCCATCAAGACCACGCGACTCTTGCGATCCAGCCCGAATTCGAACTTCGTGTCGGCGATGATGATTCCATTGGTCAGCGCGTGATCGACCGCATGCGCGTACAGTTTCAGTGAAAGTTCGCGGATCCTGGCAGCTGCCGATCCGCCGATGATCGCGACCAGGCTGTCATAGCCGATATTTTCGTCATGCGCGCCTGCCGGGGCCTTGGTTGCCGGCGTGAATATCGGCTCCGGCAGCCTGGCGGCTTGCGCGAGCCCTTCGGGCAGCTCGATGCCGCAGACCATGCCGTTCTTCTGGTAGTCCTTCCAGCCGGAGCCCGCGAGATAGCCGCGTACCACGGCCTCGACGGGCAGTGGCTTCAGGCGCGCGACGATAACTGCACGGCCCTCGAGCATCGCAAGTTCGCCTGGATTGCCGACATAACGCGACAGTGGCTCGCCGGTGAGATGATTGGAAACGATGCGCCGCGTGCGTCCGAACCAGAAATCGGAAATTGCCGTGAGCACGCGGCCCTTGCCCGGGATCGGATCCGGCATCACGACATCGAAAGCGGAAAGGCGATCGGTCGCGACGATCAGCAGGCGCCGATCGTCGATCGCATAGTTGTCCCGCACTTTGCCGCGATGGACCAATTCCAGGCCGGTGAGCTTCGATTCAAACAGGGGGCTTGCGTCCATGCTCAGCAGGCTCTTGATACCATGGCGCATGCGCGCGCTGGGATTGGGAGCGCGGATTCTTGCAGCCTGGTGAGGGGGCGGTCAAGGAAATGACGATGAACTGGATCGGCAAGCTGGTCGGCGGATTGCTTGGGTTCGTCATGACTCGCCGGCCCTGGGGCGTGCTGATCGGGATGATATTCGGCCATTTCTACGACCTCCAGGCAGCCGGCGGCCAAGCCGGTCCTCGGGTTGATGCCGCGACGGTACGGGCCACATTCTTCCGCACGGCCTTCAGCGTCATGGGGCATGTCGCGAAATCCGACGGCCGGGTGTCGGAGCAGGATATCGCGGCGGCGCGCAGGATTTTCCGCCAGTTCAACCTGGGCGAAGCCGACACCCGCGCGGCGATGGAGTGCTTCACCCGGGGCAAGGACAGCGGATTTGACGCCGCGGCGGCAATCGAGGAGCTGCAGCGCGTTTGCCGCGGCCGCAGCGACCTGTTGCGCATGTTCCTCGAGATCCAGATGCGTGCCGCGCTAATGAGTGACGGGATGTATGGGGCTACACGCGCAATCCTCACGCGCGTGGCTCAGGAGCTCGGGATCAGCGCCATCGAATTCGCGCACCTGGAGACCGTGCTGCGTCTTCAGGATTATGGCACCGCGGATGGTCCAGGCCCATCCGGCCATGACGCGATAGCCGAGGCCTATGAAGTCCTGGACGTGCCGAAGACCGCAAGCGATGCCGAGGTCAAGCGAGCATACCGGCGCTTGATGAGCCAGAACCATCCGGACAAACTGGTGGCCCGTGGCCTGCCTGAGTCGATGCTCGAAGTCGCCAAGCAGAAGACCCAGACGATCCAGGCGGCCTATGAACGCATCCGCGAATCGCGCGGCATGCGATAGGCTAAAGTAAGGAAATGCTGGCGCCGGTCATTGCACCCTCGATCCTGTCCGCGAATTTCGCGTGTCTCGGCGCCGAAGTTGACGCCGTGCTCGCTGCCGGCGCCGACTGGATCCACATCGATGTGATGGACAATCACTACGTGCCGGTCCTGACGATCGGTCCATTAGTCTGCAAAGCACTGCGAAAACACGGGGTGACGGCACCGATCGACGTTCACCTGATGGTGGATCCGGTGGATCGCCTGGTGCCGGAGTTCGCCGAGGCCGGCGCCACCTGGATCAGTTTCCATCCAGAAGCGAGCCGGCATGTAGACCGCACGATACGGTTGATCCGCGAGTCGGGCTGCCGGCCGGGGCTGGTGCTGAATCCGGCGACGCCGCTCTCCTGGCTCGATCACACGCTGGAGCAGATCGACCTGCTGTTGCTGATGTCGGTAAATCCCGGATTCGCCGGGCAGCAATTCATTGCGCCGGTGTTCGGCAAACTCCGTGAAGCACGCCAGCGGATCGACGCCAGCGGTCGTGAATTGCGGCTTGAGATCGACGGCGGGGTCAAACTCGACAATATCGGCGCGATCGCAGGGGCGGGGGCCGACGCATTCGTGGCCGGGAGCGCGATCTTTGGCGCGAAGGATTACGCGGCGACAATCCGCGCGATGCGCGCGGCCATCGCCCGCAAGGCCTGAATCCGGCTATTTGGCGGCCGCGACGGCGGCTTTTGCGAACTCCGGCGCCGGCCGCGCCTTGACCTTCGGCCGCGCACCGAACACCACGATGGTCTTGCCGCGCGCGGTCAGGATGCCCTGCTCCTCGAGCACCTTGAGCACCCGGCCGGCCATTTCGCGCGAGCATCCGACCAGGCGCGACAGTTCCTGGCGGCTGACCTTGATCTGCATTCCCTGCGGATGGGTCATCGCGTCCGGTTCGTTGCAGAGATCCATGATTGCGTGCGCGATGCGCCCGGTTACGTCGACGAAGGCAAGGTCGCCGAGCTTGCGATTGGTACGGTCGAGGCGGGTCGCGAGCTGGGTCGAGAGTTCCAATACGAGACCGGGACTCTCCGCGGCAACCTGGCGGAAGCGTGGATAGGTCATCTCCGCGAGTTCGCATTGAGAGCGTGTACGCACCCAGGCGCTGCGTTGCTGGCTGTCCGAGAACAGGCCCATCTCGCCGAAGAACTGGCCCTAGTTGAGGTAGGCGAGCACCATCTCGTTGCCCTCTTCGTCCTCGATCATCACCTCGACTGATCCGCGGATGATGTAGTAGAGGACATCCGGCAGGTCGCCGGCATGGATCAGCACGGTCTTGGATGGCACTGTGCGGACCCTGCAGTAACTCAGGAAACGGTTGATGGCCGGGATGTCAGTCAGCTGCTTGACGCCGTCTTCCATGGTTCTCCCCTGAGGCGGTTGCCGTGCTCTGTGTCTGCAGCAGGCTTGGCCGTCGTTGTATTACAGGCTTGCCCGCGCCGCAAGACATAATCGTTGCCTGACTCAAATCCAGTATGCCGTGCCAGTCATGATACCGGCGATCAATCGCATCAACTGCGGTACCGGCGCCGGTAATTCCTCGCCGCCGGCATCTTGCGCCGATCGGCCGTGTCCGATCTCGTCCGACTTCATCTGCTCGATGATCGCGCGGCTGCGCTGGTCGTCATCCGGCAGTCTTGCAAGATGTCCTTCGAGATGGCCTTCGACCTGCCTTTCGGTCTCGGCCATGAAGCCCAGGCTGATGCGATCCCCGAGCAGTCCTGCCACGGCGCCGAAGGCGACCGAACCTGCATACCAGACCGGATTCAGCAGACTCGTGTGCGAGCCCAGTTCGTCGAGCCGGTCGCGGCACCAGGTCAGATGATCGCCTTCTTCAGAAGCCGCGCGGCGCAGCGTTGCACGGACGGCCTCCGAACGCGCTGTCAGGGCCTGGCCGTGATAAAGACCCTGCGCCGCGACTTCTCCGGCGTGATTGACCCGCATCAGCCCGGCAGCATGGCGTCGGCGGCCCTCATCCAGAGGCTTGGCGGCGGTCGGTGATCCCGGCGTGGGACGGGTGGTGGAGGGGCGCCCAAAACTGGCCCGCAGTCCCAAATCGGCCAGTTCCAGCAGGCGGTCGAGTGGCGACAGGCGGGGGCCGGTCATGTAACGCATATTATATAGCCCCGTAGCCATTACTTCCTTAGTCGCGACAAGGACTTGCGCCCGGAGCCTTCCGGCTTTGCAACCCCTGCGCATCTGTGTAAACTTGCCGGCCTTTCTCGAACCAGACCCTTTCAGGGGCCCAAGATGAAGACGGTTTTCGCAAAGCCAGAGCGCGTGAGTCGCGACTGGTACCTGGTGGATGCGTCCGGCAAGACCCTGGGTCGCCTGGCGTCGGCCATCGCGTTCCGGCTGCGTGGCAAGCACAAGCCCATATATACGCCACACGTGGACTGCGGCGATTACATCATTGTGATCAACGCGGAGAAGGTTGCGGTGACCGGCAACAAGCTGCGCGACAAGGTCTACCAGCAGCACACGGGTTATCTCGGCAACTTGAAGACGATTGCACTCGGCAAGCTTCTCGCCGAGCACCCGGAACGGGCGATCGAGTACGCGGTCAAGGGCATGCTGCCGAAGACGATACTTGGCCGTCAGATGATCAGGAAGCTGCATGTATTTGCGGGTACCAAGCACCCGCACGCGGCGCAACAGCCGAAATCGCTCGAGCTCAGGTGAGCCCGGGTCCGCAACCGACCAGGATCAGACAATGGCACTGAATGACAACTACGGAACCGGCCGGCGTAAGACTTCGGCCGCGCGCGTTTTCATGAAGCCGGGCAAGGGCGCGATCACGGTAAATGGCCGTCCGCTCGACGAATTCTTCGGGCGCAAGACCGGCCGCATGATCGTCCGCCAGCCGCTGGAACTGGTGCAGATGGTCGACCGGTTCGACGTCAATGTGCTGGTCGACGGCGGTGGTGTCACCGGTCAGGCCGGCGCGATCCGTCATGGCATCACGCGCGCGCTGATCGAATACGATGAGACGCTGCGGAAGCCATTGCGTGCGGCTGGATTCGTGACTCGCGACGCGCGCGAGGTCGAGCGCAAGAAGGTCGGCCGGAAGAAGGCCCGCCGCGGACCGCAGTTCAGCAAGCGCTGAGTCAGTATCCTGCGGACGAACCGAATTTGGGGGATCGTCTAGCGGTAGGACTGCGGACTCTGACTCCGCCAACCTAGGTTCGAATCCTAGTCCCCCAACCAACACTTGGTGCCGGGTCGCAAGTTCGCAGTTTCCGGAGTGGAAACTGCGAACTTGCGACCCGGCACCAATTAGGCCCCAATAGGCGCTTGGCTTCGCCGGGGGCGCCGCAGGCGTCAGCGCTTGAGCGTCTGTACGCCGTCAGCGCCCGCGACCAGCAGCAGATCCGCGCCGCGCCTGGCGAACAAGCCAACTGAAACGACACCTGCCAGCAAGCCGATTTCCGCCTCGAGCGTGACCGGGTCATTGATCTTCAGATTGTGCACGTCGAGGATCACATTGCCGTTGTCGGTCGTGTAGCCCTCGCGATAGACCGGCTGACCGCCCAGCCCGACGAGCTTACGGGCGACCAGCGAGCGTGCCATCGGGATTACCTCGACTGGCAGCGGGAACCGCCCGAGAACGGATACCAGCTTCGAGTCGTCGATGATGCAGACGAAGTGGCGGCTGGCGGCAGCAACGATCTTTTCGCGGGTCAGCGCGCCGCCGCCGCCCTTGATCAGGTGCAGATGCCGGGTTGCCTCGTCGGCACCGTCGACATACAGGGGCAGGTCACCGGCGTCATTGAGTTCGATGACTTCGATGCCGGCGGCACGCAGCAGGCGGGCGCTGGCATCTGACGAGGAAACTGCGCCGGAAATGCGGTGGCGGCGCTCCGCCAGCGCGGCGATGAAGTGATTGACGGTCGAGCCGGTCCCGACCCCGACCAGCATGCCTTCCTCCACGAATTCAAGCGCGGCGCGTGCGGCTGCTTTCTTCCTGGCGTCGGCATCCATCAACGTCCCCCACAAAAAACTGTGCCCGCTTTCGCGGGCACAGTCTTAGCATTCAGTGAACCGATGGCAAGTCATCAATCGATCAACAAACCGCCGATCCAACTGCAGAAAGCCCTACTTCTTTTTCGCAGCCTTCTTCTTGCCCTTCTTCTTCGTCGCCATGATTGATCTCCATGTTGGGTTAATCCGAGGTCGGAGTATATACATGGTTGACGGGATTGCAAGCAAGGGGTATGGGCTTCGCGCGCATTCGCATCACATGTGATCCCTCCATCGCATCGTAATCGTGTGTGATTGCGATGCGATAAAAGTATCGAGACCGAATCTCGATCGCTATTGAAAAAAGTTTCTGCATCAGCTGAAACAGCATGTTTTCCCGCGTCACGCGGACGTCACGCCGACGGCGTTGCAGCGAGTCGAAGAATGAAATTCCATTCGTCGGTGGTGACCGGAGTGATCGACAGGCGGTTGCCACGACGCAACACGAGCAAGTGCCGCAATGGGCCCTCCGCATGCTTGCGTAATGCCTCCAATGAGACGGGCTGCGCAAACCTGGAGAGCAGCTGAACCTGCACCTGGTACCAGCGCGGATTGGCGCGGGCACTCCCTGCATCGTAGTGACGATGACGTGGATCAAACGCGGTGGGATCCGGATGACCGCCGCGCACGATGCGCATCGTTCCGTAGATTCCGGGCAGCTCGCAGCTTGAGTGGTAGAAGAATGCCTGGTCCCCGCGACCGAAATCGTCGCGCAGCATGTTGCGGGATTGATAGTTGCGCACACCATCCCAGGCAGCGCTGCTCCGTGGCGCCGCCGCCAGGTGATCGATGCCAAATGTGGCGGGCTCGGACTTCATCAACCAGTAGTTCACGAGCCATTTTCCGCAGGTTTTCCGCGATTCCGGGCAGCGGCACGACCATGGACGGCGCGCTCTGTCACGATGCCCCACAGCGGTACGTCGCGTGGCTTGGCAGGGAGCCTGTCCACCCGCTGGATCTCGAATGCGAGCCCCAGCATCAGCGGCCGGTGCCACGAATTGCGATCACGCAGGAATGCGAAATGCCGGTCGTATAAACCGGCGCCCATGCCGAGGCGGTTGCCGTCGTCATCGAAGCCGACCAGCGGCACCAGCACGAGATCGAACCAGCGGGCTACGTCGTTCTCGGCATGCGGGCGCCGCGGATCGTCCGGCCAGGGTGCGAAGCGCATGCGCCGGCGGCGCAGGCTGGTGATGACGGGCATGTGCACCTCGCAGCCGAGCGCGAGGGCGCGGCGCACGACGATAGCGGGATCGAGTTCGCCATCCATCGCCTGGTATGCCGAGATGCGCGATCGCGGTCGGGGCAGCCCGATCCGTGCGAGCGCCGCGTCGACGGCGGCTGCGGCGGCGAGCCGCTCCGCGGCGCCGACCGCGCGCCGCGCGGCGCGCAGCCCCCGGCGCAGGCCGGCTTGATTGCTGTCAGGCATCGGTGGAATCAGGAGGCGCCACCCGCATTTGCCGTTGCAGACCGCTGCTCTCGAACCGGAGCAACAAGTGGAGCAAGCCGCGGCACTTAAGGCTTTCCGCTACGAGGCGGACCTGCACAATACTGCCGCTGAGCCACGCTCCTGGGTTTTTCACATTAGGGTCGAGAGTACCCGGGCCCACATCGATCACCGCAGGCGGCGCCAAATCGTGGCGGGTCGCGTGCTGCACGCGGCCCGCCGGAAAATCAGGTATCCAGCTGCTGCCCGCGTGTCAGCGCCGACTCGACGCGTTCGCGCATGGTCTTCAGTCGTACAGCCAGGTCCGTTTCAACTCCCCCGTCGTGTCCGCGCGACAGGAGCAGGTCATTGGTGATGTTGAGCGCCGCCATCACGGCGATGCGATCCAGGCCGACTACCTTGCCGCTGTCGCGGATCTCGCGCATCTTTCGATTCAGGTACTCGGCCGAGTCGAGCAGCGCAGCTCGCTCCTCGGCAGGGCAGGCGACGTGGTATTCCTTCTCCAGGATCCGCACGCTGACCCGGCTGGCATCCATGGTCATGCGCTGCTCTCCATCGCCTTCAGGCGTCCAATCATCGCTTCGACGCGGGCACGAACCTGTTCATTCTTCTGCATCAGCGTCGCCCGTTCGGCGCTCAGGAAATCCTGGCGCTGGCGCAGGGCGCGATTCTCCTCCTTGAGTTGGGCGACGACCCCGACCAGTTCGTCGAGTCGTCGCTCGAGTCGCTTCAGCTCGCGCTCGAGTCCGGGTTTCGTGGTCGCGTCTTCCATGCGGCCATTATGAAACCCCGTCATGAGGCGGGTCAACGCGGCTTGTACTGGAGGGAGCCGGCTGCCACGGAGTAGTATTAACTGTTACCTTGACTGACGTGACATATGCGCAAGTGCAGGCTGTCCTCGACAGCCTCGGCTCCGCGGTCGGCGCGGCCGAGGCCCATGGCTGCCTGTGCGGCGCGCTGTGCGCGCGCGAAGGCTTTACGACGCCCGAATGGATCGCCGAGCTGATCGAAGCCGGCACGAGTGGACGGCTCGATGACCAGTCGCAGCACATGCTCCAGGAGCTTCACCGGGAGACGCTCGAGTCGCTGCAGGCGCAGGACTGCGAATTTGCGCCGCTCGTTCCGGATGAGAACGTAGCACTGGACGAAAGGGTGGAGGCATTGGCGGCCTGGAGTGGCGGCTTCCTGTACGGCATCGGCGCCGGTGGCGCGGACCGCCGCATCGCGGAACTGGACGATGTCGGTGAAGTGCTGCAGGATTTCAGCGAGATCGCCCGGGCGCGGCTGGACCCGCTGGAGACCGCCGACGCCGGCGAGGTGGCATTCACGGAGCTGTTCGAGTACCTGCGGGCGGGTGCGCAACTCGCATTCGACGAACTCGCACCACTGCGAGCGGTGCAACCGCGGCCTGGTGTCGTTGTCCATTGAGCAAGGTATGAAAAAAGACGAGTTTGCAAAGCGCAGGCGCCAGCTGATGCGCATGATGGGTCAGGACGCCATCGCGATCCTGCCCGCGGCGCCAATCCGGCTCCGCAATGGCGACGTCGACTACTTTTACCGCCCTGACAGCGATTTCTACTACCTGACGGGATTTCCGGAACCGGAGGCGGTGGCCGTGCTGCTGCCGGGCAGGCCGCAGGGTGAGTACGTGCTGTTCGTGCGTGAGCGCGATCCCGAGCGTGAAGTCTGGGACGGCATGCGCGCCGGACCGGAAGGCGTGTTAAAGAGCCACGACGCCGACGACGCCTTCCCGATCCAGGACATCGACGAGATCCTGCCGGGCCTGCTGGAGCGCTGCTCGCGGGTCTTCTACACGATGGGCACGCATCCGGAATTCGACCAGCGCGTGATCGGTTGGGTCAATCGGCTGCGCGCGCAGGCCAAGCAGGGCCTGCACACGCCGCAGGAATTCGTCGCGCTCGATCATCCGCTGCACGAGCTGCGGCTGTTCAAGAGCCGCGACGAACTGGTTGCAATGCGCCGCGCCGCGCGCATCGCCTGCTCGGCCCATCGACGCGCGCTCGCCTCGACTGCGCCCGGGCGCATGGAATATGAGGTGATGGCGGATATCCTGCATGAGTTCCATCGCAACCGCGCCGACATCTCCTACCATCCGATCGTCGGCAGCGGGCCGAACTCCTGCGTGCTGCATTACCGCGACAATGACCGGCAGATGAAGGATGGTGAGTTGCTGTTGATCGACGCGGGTTGCGAATACCAGTACTACGCCTCGGATGTCACCCGGACATTGCCGGTCGGCGGCCGCTACAAGGCCCGGCAGCGGGATGTCTACGAGATCGTGATGGAGGCGCAGAAGGCGGCGATCGCGAAGGTCCGGCCGGGCTGTAACTGGAATGAGCCGCACGAGGCCGCGGTGCGGGCGATTACCCGCGGGCTGGTGCGGATCGGTCTGTTGAAAGGGCCGGTCGCCAAGCTCATCAAGGAAGGCGCATACCGCAAGTTTTTCATGCACCGGACCGGGCACTGGCTTGGCATGGACGTGCATGACGTCGGCGAATACAAGGTTGGCGATCAGTGGCGTCTGCTCGAGCCGGGCATGGTCACGACCGTCGAGCCCGGCATTTACATTGCCCCGGGCTCGAAAGACGCGCGCCGCGAGTGGTGGGGCATTGGCGTGCGAATCGAGGACGATGTCGTCGTGACCCATGACGATCCCGAAGTGCTGACGGCCTCGATGCCGAGCGACCCGGACGAGATCGAGCGTCTGATGGCGGCGGCCTGAGACGGCAGGCCTGCAGGGAATCGTGAGCGACCGAGCATTGACTCGTTGCGACGTCGCCATCGCCGGCGGTGGCATGGTCGGCCTCTCGCTGGCGACCGCGCTTGCGGATCTGCCACTCGATGTCGTCGTTATCGAGCCGGTCGCCCCCGATGCCGGCAATCAGCCCAGCTTCGATGCGCGCACGACCGCGTTGTCCGGCGGCAGCCGGCGCGTACTCGAGGGCGTCGGCGCCTGGCAGGCGGTCGCCGCACAGGCCACGCCGATCCGCAGGATCCATGTGTCGGAACGCGGGGCGTTCGGATTCGCGCGCCTGTCCGCCGAGGAACAGGGCGTCGCGGCACTCGGCTACACGATCGAGAACCGGCTGCTGGGACGGGCGCTGCGCGAGCGCTGTGCCGCCATTCCGCGCCTCACCCTGTGCCACGCAGCAGCGCGCGAGCTCCTGCCTGGTGCGGATGCGCTCCGCATCGTGACCGACCAGGGGCATGAAATTGCGGCACGCCTGGTCGTTGCGGCGGACGGCGCGCAATCGCAGGTACGCAGCGCGCTCGGAATCGATGCGACGGTCTCGGAGTACGGCCAGCACGCGGTCATCGCGCACGTCGATACGGAACGCTTTCACGATTACACGGCCTATGAACGATTCACCCCAAGTGGTCCGATCGCCGTGCTGCCCATTGCCGAAGGGCGATCCGCCGTGGTCTGGACGCTGCTGCCTGCGGCTGCAGCGCGCGCGCTGGCGCTGCCTGATGCGGCATTCATCGACGAACTGCAACAGGTATTCGGACTTCGCCTGGGCCGCTTCACGCGTGTCGGTCGCCGCCAGTCCTATCCGCTCGCGCTGACGCGCTCCGGGCGGCAGTCCGGCCCGCGCGCAGTGGTGATCGGCAATGCGGCGCAGGGACTGCATCCGGTCGCGGGCCAGGGATTCAATCTGGGCCTGCGTGATGTCGCGACGCTCGCCGAAGTGCTGGCTGATGCGATCGCCGAACAAGGACCCACGGTGGATCCCGGCTCCCCACAGTTGCTCGAGCGCTACACGCGCTGGCGGCAACCGGACCGGCAGGCCGTGATCCGGTTTACTGACTCCCTGGTACGCGGCTTCGGTCATCCGCTCGCACCCCTGCGCGCGGCGCGCGCCACCGGTCTGCTGCTGTGCGACCTGCTGGGTCCTGTGAAACGCGAATTCGCGCGCCGGACCATGGGTCTTGCCGGCCGGCTGCCGCGTCTCGTGCGTGGGCTGCCACTCGTCGTGCGGGCATGAAGCGTGATTTCGACCTGGTGATCGTCGGTGGCGCGATGGCGGGCGCCGGCGCAGCAGCGCTCTTCGCCACGAATGCAAAGACCGCGGCGCTGCGCATCGCTCTGCTCGAGCCAAAGCCGGTGACGGCGCCCGCGGCGGGCGAACTGCTCGACCTGCGGGTGTCGGCGCTATCGCGGGCATCGCAGTGGCTGCTGGAGCTGACCGGGGCCTGGCCGGCCGTCACTGCGCGCGGAGCCGCGGCCTACCAGCGCATGGTTGTCTGGGAAGAGCGCGCGACACCGGACGGGCCCGGAGCGTTGCACTTCGACGCGGCCGAAATGGGTGAGCCGGATCTCGGCCACATCGTCGAGAACCGCGCGGTCCAGGCGGCACTGCTGGAGCGTGCGATGGCGGCAGGTGTCGTGTTGTTGCGCGCCGGATTTGCGTCGCTCATGGTTGGCATTGACGGCGTCCGCGTCGCGACGAGCGATGGGCGGGAATACGGCGCGGCGCTCGTCATCGGCGCCGATGGCAGCGACTCAGCCGTGCGATCCCAGGCGGGCATCACGACACGCGGCTGGGACTATAAGCAGTGCGCTGTCGTGACACACCTGTCCCCGGAGCGTCCGCATCGGGCGACGGCCTGGCAGCGATTTCTCGATACGGGCCCGCTGGCACTGCTGCCGCTTGCCGACGGGCGCGTATCGCTCGTGTGGTCCACGACACCTGCGCTCGCGGAAGAACTCGTGCGGTGCCACGAAAGTGAATTCCTGGTGCGCGTGACGGATGCGTCGGCGGGCGTGCTGGGCCGGCTCGAAGCCACCACGACGCGTGCGTCGTTTCCGCTCAGGCTCCTGCACGCGCAACGCTACGCGGCCGAGAGGATCGCGCTGATCGGTGATGCGGCCCACACGGTCCACCCATTGGCGGGGCAGGGAATCAACCTGGCATTCATGGACGCCGCGGCGCTCGTCGACGTGATCGGCGCGGCGCTCGAGGCGGGCGACGATCCGGGCGAGCTGGCCGTTCTCCGGCGCTACGAACGTTGGCGCAAGGCGGAGGCCCTGCCCGCGATCGCGCTACTCGATGGCATGAAACGCCTATTCTACGGCGGCGACGCGATGCAGTCGCGCTTGCGCCGCGCAGGCCTCGACCTCGTCGAGGCTTCCGGTCCGATCAAGCGGCTACTGATGCAGCGTGCGCTGGGCGTTGCCGGTGAAGTGCCGGCCTCGGTGCACCGCCCGCCCTCATGACCGGATGTCGGCGTCCTTGGTCTCGCGCAGGAACAGGAGGCCGATGATGCCCGTCATGGCAGCGATGATGATCGGGTACCAGAGCCCGTAGTAGATGTTGCCGCTCTTGACCAC